>CAJWQG010000014.1 GCA_913045175.1 uncultured Gammaproteobacteria bacterium
GGGTGTAGTTCAATGGTAGAACCTCAGCCTTCCAAGCTGATGATGTGGGTTCGATTCCCATCACCCGCTCCAATATATGGAAGGAATATTGAAATTTTTACCATTATAGCCCACATAGCTCAGGGGCAGAGCACTTCCTTGGTAAGGAAGAGGTCCCCGGTTCAAATCCGGGTGTGGGCTCCAAATTAGAGATTTTTTTTAATATAAATAGTAAAATTGGTATAACAAAATAAAACTTAAGAGAGTGTGAGAAATGGCTAAAGAAAAATTTGAACGTAATAAACCGCATGTAAACGTAGGGACAATTGGTCATGTTGACCATGGGAAAACTACTTTAACAGCGGCACTAACAAAATGCATGGCAGAACGTCATGGAGGTGAAGTGCGTGACTATTCTCAAATTGATAACGCACCTGAAGAAAGGGAGCGAGGCATTACAATTGCTACAGCGCATGTCGAATATGAAAGTGATAATCGCCACTATGCCCATGTTGATTGCCCAGGCCACGCTGATTATGTAAAAAACATGATTACTGGAGCTGCTCAAATGGATGGTGCTATATTGGTTTGTAGTGCTGCCGACGGTCCTATGCCACAAACACGTGAGCACATTCTTTTGGCTCGACAAGTCGGTGTTCCATATATTGTTGTTTACTTAAACAAGGCAGATCAGGTAGATGATGATGAATTGCTTGAATTAGTTGAAATGGAAGTACGTGAATTATTATCAAGCTATGAATTTCCTGGAGATGATACGCCAATTGTTACAGGTTCAGCATTAAAAGCTTTTGAGGGTGATACATCAGATATTGGGGTCCCATCAATCGAAAAGCTTGTTGAAGAAATGGATAGTTACATTCCAGAACCAGAACGAGCCATTGATGGTGATTTCCTAATGCCAGTAGAAGATGTATTTTCAATATCTGGCCGTGGAACGGTTGTAACAGGAAGAATTGAAAGAGGAATTGTCAATGTCAATGATGAAATAGAAATCGTTGGTATCAAGGATTCTGAAAAAACAACATGTACTGGTGTGGAAATGTTCCGTAAGCTTCTTGATCAAGGTCAAGCTGGTGATAATGTTGGTGTCCTCTTGAGAGGAACAAAACGTGAAGAGGTAGAAAGAGGTCAGGTTTTATGTAAGCCAGGCTCAATAAAACCTCATACTGATTTTGAAGCTGAAATATATATCCTCAGTAAAGAAGAAGGCGGAAGACATACTCCATTCTTTAAAGGTTATCGACCACAGTTTTATTTCAGAACAACTGATGTAACAGGTGCTTGTGAATTACCAGATGGTACAGAAATGGTAATGCCTGGTGACAATATTAAAATGTCGGTTGAGCTTATATCTCCAATTGCAATGGAAGAAGGGCTCCGTTTTGCAATTCGTGAGGGCGGCAAAACAGTTGGTGCTGGAGTAGTTGCAAAAATCATTAAATAATAACAATTTGGTGGTTCAAAAGGCCAGTAGCTCAATTGGCAGAGCGGCGGTCTCCAAAACCGCAGGTTGGGGGTTCGATTCCCTCCTGGCCTGCCAAGATGCCAGAATGTGTAGGCAAATCCTATGAACGTTAAGACTGAAGGCACAGAGTTTCGTTTAGATGCACTGAAGTGGGCGACCATCTTTGGGCTGGTGTTCGGTGGTGTATATGTTAATTCGATGTACGCGGCAGAATCGCCTCTCCTGCGCGCGTTGACAGGGGTTGCTGTTGGTATAGTTATTATCATTATTGCACTGCAGACGGAAAAGGGTAACGCGGTTTGGGAACTGGCTAAAGAAGCCAAGGTTGAAATTCGTAAGGTAGTTTGGCCAACGACTCAGGAGTTGACGCAGACTACTTTGATTGTTGTTGCTGTAGTGATATTTGTGGGATTTATTCTCTGGGGTCTGGACTCGGGATTGAGTTGGGGCATCAAGAGTATTATTGGTTAACCGGGAGAATAGGTTGAGTAAACGCTGGTACGTAGTACATGCCTATTCAGGTTATGAGAAGCAGGTCATGCGCTCGATTAAAGAGCGTATTGAATTGTCCGATTTTGCGGACCGATTTGGCGAGGTGATTGTTCCTGCTGAGGAGGTCGTTGAGATGCGCGGTGGCAGAAAGCGTCGCAGCGAAAGGAAGTTTTTTCCTGGTTATGTGTTGGTCGAAATGGACCTCGACGACGAGACTTGGCACTTGATTAAAGAAACCCCAAGAGTAATGGGATTTATAGGTGGTAAGGCTGATCATCCTGCGCCGATACCGGATCAAGATGCTGAGAAAATCCTGCAACGGATTCAGGCGGGTACTGAACATACCACGCCGAAAACTATGTTTGAGCCAGGAGAACTGGTACGGGTCATTGATGGCCCTTTTAACGACTTCAACGGTGTTGTTGAAGAGGTTAACTATGAGAAAAACAAGCTGCATGTAGCCGTCACAATTTTTGGACGATCTACGCCAGTTGAATTGGATTTCGGTCAGGTTGAGAAAGGCTGACACGAATTAAATCTAGTGCTTTCGGGCGCTATTTATGGGGACCTAGTTGTGGCTCGCCCAAGGTGAACGCAACAGTCACGGCTTGGCGCCGATACGTCGGACCGAGCCAAACGTGATCAGTGTGGCTCGCCGAAGGGCAAACGCAACACAAACTAGGGCTTGAACCCACTAAGAGGTTAGAGAATGGCTAAGAAGATTGATGCCTACATCAAGCTGCAGGTTCCTGCAGGTCAGGCAAACCCGAGTCCGCCAGTTGGCCCTGCTTTGGGTCAACACGGTGTTAACATTATGGACTTCTGTAAGGCGTTCAACGCCGAGACGCAGACCTTGGAGCCTGGTATTCCTGTACCCGTGGTCATTACGGTGTATAGCGACAAAAGCTTCACCTTCATAAAGAAGACACCTCCCGCGTCTGTGTTATTGAGGAAAGCCGCAGGAATTGCGAAAGGAAGTGGCGAGCCACACATCAATAAGGTGGGTCGTGTTACACGTGCACAGCTCGAGGAGATCGCTACCACCAAGATGCCTGATTTAACGGCCCAAGATATGGATGCTGCGGTTCGAACAATAGCTGGCAGCGCAAGAAGTGCCGGTATTGAAACGGAGGACGTCTAAATGGCTAAGCTGAGTAAACGAACCCGAGCGTTCAAGGAAAAAGTAGAGCCGGGCAAGTTATATCCTATCGATGATGCTGTCACGCTTCTGGGAGAGCTGTCTTCGGTTAAGTTCACTGAGTCGATTGATGTCAGCATCAACCTTGGTGTTGACCCCAAAAAGTCAGATCAGGTGGTGCGCGGGTCGACTGTGTTGCCGAACGGTACTGGTAAAGATGTGCGTGTGGCAGTGTTTGCTCAAGGCGATAAGGCTGATGAGGCAAAGAGCGCTGGTGCTGACATTGTAGGAATGGATGATCTGGCGGCCAGTGTTAAAGAAGGTAAATTAGATTTTGACGTAGTAATCGCTACGCCCGATTCAATGCGAGTGGTTGGTCAACTTGGTCAGATTCTTGGACCGAGGGGGCTTATGCCTAATCCTCGCCTTGGTACGGTAACGCCGGATGTCACAGAGGCAGTCAACAATGCGAAGGCTGGTCAAGTAAGGTTTCGTACGGATCGTAACGGAATTATTCATGGTGGCGTCGGTAAGGTCGGGTTTGAGCCGGCTCAGATTAAAGAGAATCTTGAGGCATTGCTTGCAGATCTTAGAAAAGCAAAGCCAGCGTCTGCCAAGGGAACTTATTTAAAGAAAATTGTTTTATCGACGACCATGGGTGCTGGTATTCCCATTGATCAGTCGTCGCTGGAGGAAGTGTAGAACTTTGGGGTTTCCGCTCTAGTAGCGGAGCTCGTCAAAGACCGTAGGTCTGCGTTAGCCCAAAAGCCAAACGTAGTTAAGTTTCATATGAGAGCCTGCGCAGACGGTGAACCCGATTCAAGAAGTTGAATCCTATCGCCGTAGGAACCGCCAGTTTACTGGCGGATAAGCAACAAGTCAGGAGTACAAAATTGTGCCAATAGGACTTAAAGAGAAACAGGCGATTGTTGCTGAGGTAAACGAGACTGCCAATAAGGCTCTGTCCGCAGTGATCGCTGATTATCGCGGTGTATCCGTTGATGAAATGACGTCGCTGAGAAAACAGGCGCGAGAGGTTGGTGTTCACGTGAAGGTGATTCGAAATACGCTTGCTAAGCGTGCATTTGAAGGCACCGAATTTGAATGTCTGAACGAGGCGCTGCTGGGACCCAATATCCTTGCATTCTCCATTGAGGATCCAGGTGCAGGTGCCAGGGTTTTCAAGGATTTTGCAAAGGAAAACGAGTCCTTTGAGATTAAGGCGTTGAGTGTTGGTGGCAAGGTATTGCCACCAGAGCAGGTAGATGTATTAGCGAAGCTGCCTACTAGGGATCAGGCGCTGGCGATGTTGATGTCCGTTATGCAGGCACCAATTACCAAGCTGGCTCGAACCCTTAATGACGTTCCTGGAAGTGTAACCAGGGTCGTAGCAGCAGTGCGAGACCAAAAGCAACAAGAAAACGAATAATTTACTAAGGAGATAGGACTCATGTCATTATCGAAAGATGAAATTTTAGACGCAATCGCAGAAATGAGCGTGATGGATGTAGTTGAGCTCGTTGATGCGATGGAAGAGAAGTTTGGTGTTTCCGCTGCTGCTGCTGTTGCGGTAGCACCGGCTGCTGGTGCTGCCGGTGGAGACGGAGGCGATGCTGCTGAAGAGAAGAGCGAATTTGACGTCGTGATTACTTCTGCAGGTGAGAAGAAGGTTAACGCCATCAAGGTTGTAAGGTCGGTTACAGGTCTTGGTCTTAAAGAAGCCAAGGCTCTTGTTGACGAGGCACCTTCGACCGTTAAAGAAGGCGTTGCTAAAGAAGAAGCTGAGGATATCCTCAAGCAGCTTGAAGAAGCTGGGGCGAGCGCAGAACTCAAGTAACCGACTTGTACGAGTTTGACAAAAACGTTACACGCGGGGTCGCTCCGCGTGTTGTGCTGCGCGCGATTCTTGGCTTCGATACCTATTGTATCGGGCAGTTCAACCTACTTTGGAGGCATTGATGGCCTATTCATATACAGAGAAAAAGCGTATTCGTAAAGACTTTGGGAAGTTACCTGAAGTCATGGATATTCCGTACTTATTGGCGATTCAGACCGAATCCTATAAGAAGTTCCTGCAGGATAACGTCAGCGAGAAAGAGCGAATAGATAGGGGCTTACACGCTGCGTTTAAGTCCGTCTTTCCGATCGTGAGCTATTCGGGCAATGCGGCGCTCGAGTACGTTGGATATCGGCTCGGTAAGCCAGTGTTTGACGTTAAAGAATGTCAACTTCGGAGCGCTTACTACGCGGTTCCTCTTCGTGTGAAGGTTAGGTTGATCATTTATGACAAGGATTCCAATAACAAGGCAATCAAGGACATAAAAGAGCAAGAAGTCTACATGGGTGAGATCCCATTAATGACCAACAACGGTACGTTTGTCATTAATGGTATTGAGCGAGTCGTAGTTTCTCAGCTTCATCGATCACCAGGTGTGTTCTTTGATCATGACAAAGGGAAGACTCACTCGTCGGGTAAGCTTCTCTATTCAGCGCGCGTGATTCCGATGCGAGGCTCGTGGTTGGACTTTGAATTCGATCCCAAGGATTGTGTCTTTGTTCGTATTGACCGACGTAGGAAATTACCTGCTACTGTCTTGTTGCGAGCATTGGGCTATAGCTCGGAAGAGATTCTAGATATCTTTTTCGATACGGATACATTTTATATTCAAGAAGATGGATATGCCCTTGAGCTGATAGCTAATCGCCTTCGAGGCGAGACCGCCAGGTTCGATATTAAAGCTGGCAAAAAGCTAATAGTCGAAGAAGGTACGCGAATTACACCTCGTCATATCAGGGAACTTGATAAAGTGGGACTAACCGAGCTTGGCGTGCCGGCAGAGTACGTTGAAGGTCATGTGTTGTCGCACGATGTTGTGGACTCTGAGACCGGTGAAATCGTAATACCCTGTAATACGGCCATAACGGAAGAGACCTTAGAGCAGTTTCGGGAACTGGGATTGGAGTCATTTAACACGATCTATACCAATGATCTGGAATGCGGTCCTTTTGTATCTGACACGCTTAATATAGATCCAACACAAAATCGACTCGAAGCATTGGTCGAGATTTATCGCATGATGCGTCCTGGGGAACCCCCAACCAAGGAAGCTGCAGAGAATCTGTTTAACAATTTGTTCTTTGCGCCAGAGCGCTATGACTTAACAGCTGTTGGCAGGATGAAGTTCAACCGCCGCTTGGGTCGCGAGGAAGAAACTGGCGCAGGTATTCTCAGTAATGAAGATATCATAGAAGTACTAAGGTGCTTGATTAGTATCCGAGACGGTAAAGATACTGTTGACGATATTGATCACCTGGGAAATCGTCGGGTCCGTTCGGTAGGCGAGATGGCTGAGAACGCATTTCGTCTGGGTCTGATTCGAGTGGAGCGAGCCGTAAAAGAAAGATTGAGTCTTGCAGAATCTGAAGGACTTATGCCCCAGGACCTAATTAATGCCAAACCGGTAGGTGCTGCGGTTAAGGAATTTTTTGGATCGGCACAGCTTTCTCAGTTTATGGATCAGAATAATCCACTATCTGAGGTCACACACAAACGTCGGGTATCGGCACTAGGGCCAGGTGGTCTGACACGTGAGCGAGCAGGGTTTGAGGTACGGGATGTGCATCCCACACACTATGGGCGAGTTTGTCCGATTGAGACGCCTGAGGGTCCAAATATTGGCCTTATCAACTCGTTGGCAAGCTATGCGAGGACGAACGAACACGGTTTTCTCGAAAGCCCGTATCGGCGAGTCGATGAAGGGCGTGTAACGGATGAAATTGAGTATCTTTCGGCGATCGTCGAAAGTGATTACGTTATTGCTCAGGCCAGTGTGCCGCTAAGTGAAGACGGCCAGATCATTGATGATCTGGTAGACGTTCGCCATCTCGGTGAGTTTACTAAGATGCCTCGAGAGAGCGTGAACTTTATGGATGTTTCTCCGCAGCAGGTTGTGAGTATCGCGGCATCCTTGATTCCGTTTCTTGAGCATGATGATGCTAACCGCGCACTTATGGGCTCCAATATGCAGCGCCAGGCTGTGCCTACGCTACGCAGTGAGACACCGCTTGTAGGTACGGGCATGGAACGAACCGTTGCCAGGGATTCCGGTGTATGTGTTGTTGCTGAACGTGGCGGTGTAATAGAAACCGTAGACGCAGCCCGTATCGTTATTCGTGTGAACAATAAAGAAACGGAGAGCGGAGAAGCTGGTGTAGATATTTACAATCTGACCAAGTACACCCGGTCAAATCAAAATACCTGTATCAATCAGAAGCCTCTGGTGAAAGAAGGGGATGTTGTCGCGAAGCACGATATCCTTGCGGATGGGCCATCCATTGATACTGGCGAATTGGCGTTGGGGCAGAATATCCGCATGGCCTTTATGACTTGGAATGGCTACAACTTTGAGGATTCCATTTTGGTTTCCGAGAAGGTCGTTAAAGAAGATCGCTTTACCACCATCCATATCCAGGAATTGACCTGTTATGCACGAGATACAAAGCTTGGTAGTGAAGAAGTCACCTGTGACATTCCGAATGTAGGTGAAGGAGCACTGGGTAAACTGGATGAGGCCGGCATTGTTTACATCGGTGCTGAAGTTGAGGCCGGCGATATCCTGGTGGGTAAGGTAACTCCGAAAGGGGAAACGCAACTAACACCAGAAGAGAAACTGCTTCGCGCGATCTTCGGTGAGAAAGCTTCTGACGTAAAAGATACGTCATTGAGGGTGCCGACCAGCTATAACGGAACTGTCATAGACGTGCGGGTATTTACTCGAGATGGTATCGACAAGGACCAGCGCGCGTTGGATATAGAACGCGCGGAACTCGACTCTGTTCGCAAGAATATTGATGAAGAGTTTCGCATTATTGAAACAGCGACTTTTGAAAGACTGTCGGATTCACTTTCCAACAAGAAAGTCATTGCGGGACCACGCTTGAAGAAAGGCGACAAGGTCACCCGGGATTATCTGTCAGAACTTCCAAGCAATGATTGGTTCAAACTGAGGATGGAATCTGACTCACTCAATGAATTGTTGGAGCAGGCGGAGCAGAGGCTGGAACAGCGACGCAAGGCGCTTGACGAGCAGTTTGAAGAGAGCAGGCAGAAGTTGCAAAGCGGCGATGACTTGCCTCCGGGAGTCCTGAAGATCGTTAAGGTCTACCTGGCAATCAAACGACGCATCCAGCCTGGTGACAAGATGGCGGGACGCCATGGGAACAAGGGTGTTATATCAGTCATTAAGCCCGTTGAGGATATGCCATTCGATGAGAATGGCGAGCCGATCGATATCGTGCTGAATCCGTTAGGTGTGCCAAAGCGCATGAACGTTGGGCAGATACTTGAAACTCACCTGGGATGGGCGGCACATGGTATTGGTCAGAAGATCAATGAAATGCTGGAACTGAAACGTGAGGCTGCCGAGATTCGCAATTTCCTACAGGAAGTCTATAACCGCAGTGGGCGTGAAGAGAATTTGGATGAGTTCACCGATGCTGAAGTTATCGATTTGGCGAGTAATCTTACTGGTGGCGTTCCAATGGCGACGGGTGTCTTTGATGGCGCGACGGAAGATGAAATCAAAGGTATGTTGGAGTTAGCTGGGCTCCCTGTTGACGGACAAACCACGCTATATGATGGTCGAAGTGGTGATAAGTTTGATCGTCCGGTAACAGTCGGCTACATGTATATGTTGAAACTAAATCATCTGGTTGACGATAAGATGCACGCCAGGTCGACAGGTTCTTATTCGCTGGTTACTCAACAACCGCTGGGTGGAAAAGCTCAGTTTGGTGGGCAGCGATTTGGAGAGATGGAGGTTTGGGCATTGGAGGCCTACGGTGCAGCCTATACGCTACAGGAAATGCTCACGGTTAAATCGGACGATGTTCATGGGCGTACTAAGATGTATAAAAATATAGTGGACGGAGACCATAGAATGGAGCCGGGAATGCCGGAATCATTTAACGTACTGGTTAAGGAGATTCGTTCATTGGGTATCGATATTGAGCTAGAAAACGACTAACCAGTGTATAACCGACGAATTCAATTAAAGTTTGGGTGTGACACCCAAAGTGGAGGAAAGCCTTGAAAGATCTGCTGAACATGCTAAAAGCGCAAGGACAGTCTGAAGAATTCGATTCATTGCGAATCGGTCTAGCATCTCCGGAAATGATCAGATCCTGGTCTTATGGTGAAGTTAAGAAGCCAGAGACGATTAATTACCGTACATTTAAGCCGGAAAGAGACGGGCTCTTCTGTGCAAAGATCTTTGGTCCTAACAAGGACTACGAGTGCCTTTGTGGTAAATACAAACGGCTTAAACATCGCGGCGTAATTTGTGAAAAGTGTGGTGTCGAAGTCGCGCTTGCAAAAGTTCGACGAGAGCGCATGGGACACATTGAGCTCGCTAGTCCTGTTGCCCATATATGGTTTCTGAAGTCATTGCCATCACGGATTGGATTGTTGATGGACATGACACTGCGTGATATTGAGCGTGTGCTCTATTTCGAGTCATTTGTTGTTACTGATCCTGGTCTAAC
Organism: uncultured Gammaproteobacteria bacterium; assembly: GCA_913045175.1. Taxonomy (GTDB): domain Bacteria; phylum Pseudomonadota; class Gammaproteobacteria; order Pseudomonadales; family Azotimanducaceae; genus UBA7455. Next base: position 9,639 of record CAJWQG010000014.1, read on the forward strand.
GACTCTGGAGAAGCGTCAGCTGTTGACTGATGAGCAGTATTACGAAGCGCTTGAGGAGTTTGGTGACGAGTTTGAGGCCAAGATGGGTGCTGAAGCTATTCAGGACTTGATGGCGGACATGGACCTTGTGGAGGATGTCGCCGAAATTCGTGAGCAATTACCGCAAACCAACTCTGAAACCAAAATCAAGAAGCTCACCAAGCGATTAAAATTGATGGAGGCTTTCGAGCGATCCGGTAATAAACCTGAATGGATGATATTTACAGTGTTGCCGGTACTGCCGCCAGATTTAAGGCCACTTGTACCGCTGGAAGGTGGACGTTTTGCTACTTCGGATCTTAATGATCTGTACCGACGCGTCATCAATCGAAATAACCGACTTAAGCGACTACTGGACCTGAGTGCACCGGACATTATTGTGCGCAATGAGAAGCGTATGTTGCAGGAGTCCGTGGACGCATTGCTTGACAATGGCCGTCGTGGACGCGCAATCACCGGTACGAATAAGCGACCGCTGAAGTCTCTGGCAGATATGATCAAAGGTAAGCAGGGTCGATTCCGTCAAAACCTGCTAGGTAAGCGTGTGGACTATTCTGGCCGCTCGGTTATCGTGGTTGGCCCGTCGCTTAGGTTGCATCAATGTGGCCTGCCTAAGAAGATGGCTTTAGAGCTATTCAAACCGTTTATCTTCGGGAAGCTCGAGGCGCGTGGTCTTGCTACTACGATTAAAGCCGCGAAGAAAATGGTAGAACGCGAAACGGCCGAGGTTTGGGACATTCTTGCTGAAGTAATTCGAGAACACCCGGTATTATTGAATCGAGCGCCGACGCTTCACAGGCTGGGAATACAAGCGTTTGAACCAGTATTAATTGAAGGTAAGGCGATTCAGCTGCATCCACTCGTTTGTACCGCTTATAACGCAGACTTTGACGGCGACCAGATGGCGGTTCACGTACCGCTAACGCTAGAGGCGCAGCTCGAAGCGCGTGCGCTGATGATGTCCACAAATAACGTACTACTTCCAGCAGACGGTGAACCGATTATTGTTCCTTCTCAGGACGTGGTGCTCGGTGTTTACTGGATGACCCGAGAGCGAATCAATGATGTTGGTGAAGGTATGGCTTTTTCCGATTTGGAGGAAGTCAATAGGGCCTTTACGAACAAAAAGGTAGGACTTCAAGCACGTGTGAAAGTTCGCGTTGTAGAAACTGTCCGGAATGAAGACGGTGAGCTCGAAACTCGAAGCGAAGTGCAGGATACGACAGCAGGTCGTGCACTACTTTACAAAATTGTTCCAGATGGAATTCCGTTTTCTGTCGTCAACCAGATGATGGGTAATAAGGACATCTCGAAGTTAATTAATCTCTGTTACCGGACTGTCGGCCTTAAGGAAACGGTCATCTTTGCTGACCAGCTCATGTACATGGGTTATGAATATTCCACGCGTTCCGGATCTTCGATTGGCGTTGAGGATTTTGTTATTCCACAAGAAAAGGCAGCCATCATTGACGAAGCCGAAACCGAGATTCGTGAGATTGAATCTCAGTTTGCTTCTGGTCTGGTAACCCAGGGCGAAAAATACAACAAAGTAATCGACATCTGGACACGGGCAAATGACCTGGTCGGTAAGGCAATGATGGATACGCTGAGTAAAGAGCGTGTCGTAAACCGCGATGGCGAAGAGGAAGAACAAGGCTCCTTTAACAGTGTCTGGATGTATTCGGACTCGGGTGCTCGTGGTTCCCCCACACAGATTCGGCAGCTATCCGGTATGCGTGGATTGATGACCAAGCCTGATGGATCGATCATTGAAACACCGATTACCGCGAACTTTCGAGAAGGCTTGTCGGTAATGCAGTATTTCATTTCGACCCACGGGGCGCGTAAAGGTCTCGCGGATACCGCACTTAAGACTGCAAACTCTGGTTACCTGACTCGTCGGTTGGTAGACGTTGCTCAGGATCTGGTGGTTACCGAGGTGAATTGTGGTACCGAGGAAGGTCTCCTTATGACTTCGGTCATCGAAGGGGGCGATGTTGTAGAGCCTTTGGGTAACAGAGTACTTGGACGTGTGGTCGCACAAGATGTGATGAACGCGGCTGGGGATGAAGTGCTGATACCACGAGATACAATGATTGATGAAAATTGGGTTGCGCAACTCGAAGACATTGGGGTTGATGAGATCCTGGTAAGGAGTGCGATTACCTGTGACACGCGTTATGGGGTTTGTGGCTATTGTTATGGCCGCGATCTGGGTCGTGGTCATCTTGTCAATATTGGTGAGGCGATTGGTGTTATTGCAGCACAGTCAATCGGTGAACCCGGTACACAGCTGACGATGCGTACGTTCCATATTGGTGGAGCGGCATCCAGAGCGGCTGCAGTCGACAACGTGCAAATTAAACACGCCGGTACTCTCCGCGTGCATAACCTTAAGACAACAGAAAAGGCGAATGGCGATTTGGTTGCGATATCCCGGTCTGGGGAAATAGCAATCGCTGATGAAGCCGGCCGAGAGCGTGAACGTTACAAGTTACCGTATGGTGCGATTCTGAAGAAGGGTGATAACGCTACAGTTGAGGCGGGAGAGATTGTTGCTAACTGGGATCCGCATACACACCCGATCGTCACTGAGGTGGAAGGACAGGTTGTATTTGAGTCCATGGATGAAGGAATCACAGTTCGACGTCAGACTGATGAGTTGACAGGTTTATCGAGTATTTCTGTGATCGACCCGAAAGATCGACCGACCGCGGGTAAGGACGTTCGCCCTGCAGTTCGTTTGGTTGACAAGGATGGTAATGATTTGATGCTGCCGGATACGGATGTGCCCGCGCACTATTTCCTGGAGCCTAATGCAATCCTCAGCCTGGAAGATGGGGGGCACATTGCAGTTGGCGACGTCATCGCGCGAATTCCTCAGGAAGGATCTAAGACAAGAGATATCACGGGTGGTTTGCCTCGGGTAGCAGATCTTTTTGAAGCGAGAAAGCCGAAAGAAGCTGCGATCCTGGCGGAGATTACCGGCACGGTAAGCTTCGGTAAGGAAACCAAGGGTAAGCGACGTTTGGTGATCACACCTTCTGAAGCTGAGAGCGAATTACCGGAAGGTACAGATCACTACGAGGTGCTGATTCACAAGTGGCGCCACATGGCTGTGTTTGAGGGTGAGCATGTGGCCAAGGGCGAGGTCGTTTCTGATGGACCAGAGAATCCGCATGATATCTTGCGCCTTAAAGGAGTGCGCGAACTAGCGAAATATATCGTCAAGGAGATTCAGGACGTATATCGACTGCAGGGTGTAACGATTAATGATAAGCATATCGAAGTAATTGTTTGTCAGATGCTTCGCAAGATGGACATCGTGGAGCCCGGTGATACTGGGTTCATTAGGGGTGAACAGGTTGAATACAACAAATTTCTTGAGCGAAACGAACAAATGGCAGAAGAGGGCAAGCAACAGTCCACCGGCGAGCGCGTGCTTCTTGGTATTACCAAGGCTGCACTGGCGACCGAGTCGTTTATCTCTGCCGCATCGTTCCAGGAAACGACTCGTGTGTTGACTGAGGCTGCAGTGACAGGCAAGCGCGACTATCTGCGTGGCCTGAAAGAAAATGTCATTGTTGGTCGGTTGATTCCTGCGGGTACGGGCCTTAAGTATCATGAGGATCGTAAGCGCAAGCGCGAGACGGGCGATGAAGAGCATACGACTGTCAGTGCCAGTGAGGTTGAACAGGCGCTGAGCGAAGCGCTTAATTCTCCCGGTACGGGCAACTAAGGGGTCGAAACTTAAGTTGACTCAACGATGCGAGGTCATTAGAATTCTGCCTCGCTTGAGACAGGGGTGACGCGTACGAACCTGAAATGCGTCGTTTTCCCTGTATTTTTATTGGTTTTTTGGAGTACTCATGGCAAGAATCAACCAGTTGGTTCGTAAACCCAGAAAGCGCAAGGTTGCTAAGAGCAACGTGCCTGCGCTGCAAGCCTGTCCGCAGAGACGCGGGGTTTGCCTTAGGGTTTATACAACAACACCTAAAAAACCTAATTCGGCATTGCGTAAGGTCTGCCGGGTAAGGTTAACCAACGGTGCTGAAGTAAACTCATATATTGGTGGTGAGGGTCATAATCTCCAGGAGCATAGTGTTGTTCTGATTCGTGGAGGTCGTGTCAAGGACTTGCCTGGTGTGCGCTATCACACGGTACGGGGAACGCTTGATACTACCGGTGTAAGTGACCGGATGCAGGGACGCTCGAAGTACGGAACCAAAAAACCTAAGACATAATCGCTTTTACCAACTGACGATCAAGGTCAGAGTAAGGTCGAGTTGATCTCGAATAACCTGAAGAAAGGATAGATAAATGCCAAGAAGAAGAGTTCCCGAGAAACGGGAGGTTCTGCCGGACCCTAAATTCCACAATAAGACGTTAGCCAAGTTCATGAATCACGTCATGATCAGCGGCAAGAAGTCTGTCGCTGAAAAAATTGTGTACGGGGCGTTGGATCGAATCCAGGAGCGCACGACTTCTGATCCTATTGAAATTTTTGACGCAGCACTCGAGGCGGTTGCCCCTTCCGTGGAAGTAAAGTCTAGGCGGGTTGGTGGTGCAACTTACCAGGTGCCGGTAGAGGTTCGACCTTCGAGAAGAACAGCCCTCGCGATGCGATGGTTGGTTGATTCTGCGAGAAGTCGTGGAGAAAAATCCATGCACCTGCGCCTTGCAGGTGAACTGATGGATGCGGCGGAAGGCCGTGGTGCGGCAGTACGTCGCAGGGAAGATACACACCGTATGGCGGACGCAAATAAGGCGTTTGCTCACTACCGATTCTAACGAGTCTATGAGGACATAAAAGTGCCTAGGTCAACCCCTATTAAGAGATATCGAAACATTGGCATTGTTGCCCATGTTGACGCAGGTAAAACGACGACGACGGAACGGGTTCTGTTCTATACCGGCATCTCGCACAAGATCGGTGAGGTACATGATGGTGCGGCGGTAATGGATTGGATGGAACAGGAGCAGGAACGCGGCATTACTATTACCTCAGCCGCGACGACCACATTCTGGAGTGGGTCTGAAAAGCAGTTTGAAGAGCACCGCGTTAACATCATCGACACACCGGGTCACGTTGATTTCACCATTGAAGTCGAACGTTCTTTACGTGTGCTTGATGGTGCGGTAGTTGTGTTTTGCGGTACTTCAGGGGTGGAGCCACAATCTGAAACGGTGTGGCGTCAGGCTAATCGATACGAAGTCCCACGTATGGTATTCGTCAATAAGATGGATCGCGCAGGTGCAGACTTCCTGCGTGTAGTTAACCAAATTGAAGATCGCCTGGGCTCAACCCCGGTACCCCTCCAGTTGGCTATTGGTGCTGAGGACAACTTCCAGGGCATCGTTGATCTTATAAAGATGAAAGCCATCTACTGGAGCGAGGAAGACAAAGGCTTAAGTTTCGAGGAAAAGGACATTCCAGAGGATCTTCAGGATCTTGCTGATGAGTATCGCGAAAAATTGGTTGAGGCAGCCGCAGAGGCTGACGACGATGTCATGGAGAAATATCTCGATGAAGGCGAGCTTAGTACGGAAGAGATCAAAAGAGGTATTCGTGCCAGAACCCTAGCCAACGAAATTGTTCCGGCGCTATGTGGTTCTGCTTTTAAGAATAAAGGCGTACAGCCGATGCTCGATGCAGTCATCGAGTACTTGCCCGCACCTGATGAGGTGAAGGCAATCAAGGGATTCCTTGACGACAAGGACGAAACAGAAGCTGTGAGAAACGCAGATGATGAAGAGCCATTTGCCGCGCTCGCATTTAAGATTGCAACGGATAAGCACGTCGGTGCGTTAACTTTCTTCCGAGTGTATTCAGGTGTACTCAGTACGGGTGACTCGGTGTACAACCCGGTGAAGGGCAAGAAGGAACGTATTGGCCGAATGGTGCAGATGCATTCAAATGACCGGCAGGAAATTAAAGAAGTTCGTGCGGGTGACATTGCTGCCGCAATCGGTCTGAAGCAGGCGACAACCGGCGATACCTTATGTGATCAGAACGAGATCATTACGCTAGAGCGTATGGAATTCCCTGATCCGGTGATTCATGTAGCAGTAGAGCCGAAATCCAAGGCTGACCAGGAAAAAATGGGCGTCGCACTGGGTAAACTGGCTGCGGAAGATCCGTCTTTTACTGTTCGGACAGATGATGAATCGGGACAGACGATTATCGGAGGTATGGGCGAACTTCATCTGGATATCATTGTAGACCGAATGAAGCGTGAGTTTAGTGTTGAAGCAAATATCGGCCAGCCACAGGTCGCTTATCGAGAGACAATTCGCGGCACGGTGGAATCGGAAGGTAAATTCGTCAGGCAGACTGGTGGTCGTGGTCAGTACGGACACGTTTGGTTGAAGATCGAACCGCTGGAAGAAGGCGATTACGAGTTTGTCGACGAAATCGTCGGTGGTGTAGTACCTAGAGAATATATTAGTGCGGTTGATAAAGGTATTCAGGAACAGTTGGCCAATGGTGTTGTGGCGGGTTATCCGTTACAGGGCGTTAAAGCGACGTTGTATGACGGTTCCTATCACGACGTAGATTCAAGCGAGGTTGCCTTTAAAGTTGCGGGTTCAATGGCTATGCGACAGGGCGCGCTTGATGCGAGTCCTGTATTGCTCGAGCCAGTAATGAAGGTAGAGGTTGTCACTCCTGAGGATTACTACGGCGATATCGTTGGCGATCTTAATCGTCGTCGCGGAATAGTCCTGGGAATGGAAGATGTCCCGGCAGGTAAGGCTGTTAGGGCAGAAGTTCCTCTATCGGAAATGTTCGGTTATGCGACGGATATGCGGTCTGCAACACAGGGGCGAGCAACCTTTTCTATGGAATTCCATAGCTATAAAGAAGTACCGGACAGCATTGCTGAGGCGGTGGTCAAGAAGGAAGGCTAAGCTTAATTCATTAACATCTAATTTGAGTGACTGAGGTGAGAAGTGTCCAAAGAGAAGTTTGAGCGAACAAAACCGCACGTAAATGTAGGGACGATAGGCCATGTTGACCATGGTAAGACGACGCTGACGGCGGCGATCACGAAAGTGTGTGCGGAGACGTATGGCGGCGGAGAGTTTCAGGCATTTGATGCGATTGATAATGCGCCGGAAGAGAGAGAGCGAGGTATAACGATTGCGACCTCTCACGTTGAGTATGACTCACCGGATCGTCACTATGCGCACGTAGACTGCCCAGGGCACGCGGATTATGTGAAGAACATGATCACGGGCGCGGCGCAGATGGACGGAGCGATACTGGTGGTATCAGCGGCAGATGGTCCGATGCCTCAGACGCGCGAGCACATTCTGTTATCGAAGCAGGTCGGTGTTCCTTATATTGTTGTTTACCTGAACAAAGCGGACATGGTTGATGACGAAGAGTTGCTGGAACTGGTAGAGATGGAGGTTCGCGAGCAGTTGGACCAGTATGAGTTTCCTGGAGATGACACGCCGATAATTATTGGTAGTGCACTTAAGGCACTCGAAGGAGACACGTCAGAGATTGGTGCACCTTCGATACAGAAGCTGGTAGAGACGCTTGATGCTTATATACCGGAGCCGGAGCGAGATATTGACCAGCCATTTTTGTTGCCGATTGAGGATGTATTTTCGATTTCTGGCCGTGGCACGGTAGTTACGGGTCGAATTACGCGCGGCATTATCACGGTAGGCGACGAGATAGAGATTGTAGGTATTCGTGATACTCAGACGACGACCTGTACGGGAGTAGAGATGTTCCGCAAGTTGCTGGATGAAGGCAGAGCGGGAGAGAACGTAGGGGTACTGCTTCGTGGTACGAGTCGAGAAGATGTAGAGCGAGGGCAGGTTCTGGCGGCGCCGGGATCGATCACGCCGCATACCAAGTTTGAGGGAGAGGTATACGTACTGTCGAAGGATGAAGGTGGTCGACACACGCCCTTTTTCAAGGGATATAAGCCTCAGTTTTTCTTTGAGACGACGGATGTGACGGGCATGGTTGAACTTCCGGAGGGCACCGAGATGGTGATGCCGGGAGACAACATTACGATGAATATTGAGTTGATTGCGCCGATTGCGATGGAAGAAGGTCAGCGTTTTGCCATCCGTGAGGGTGGCAGGACAGTAGGCGCAGGCGTCGTTACTAAGATTAGTACGTAAGACCGGTATTTTTAGTCTATTTGATGCCAGAAAAGGGGCTAAACACCGCGAGAACAGTGAATTTGTGGCGTTTGGCTGTGGTATTTAGCATCAAGGGCGGGTATGATGCCCGCCCTGTCGGAGATCACCGACGAATTAACCGCCTGGTTTTAACTCCAGGCCCCGTTTCATGCGGGATACAGGACCTCGATACGAGGTCATGGGTAGCTTGGAATCAAGCAAGGGCTTGCGCCTTCCCTAAAAGAGGGCGGGATATTTTTGTCTTATTGAATCCACCCTTAGAGGAGTGGTTATGCAGAACCAGAGAATTAGAATTCGCTTGAAGGCGTTTGATCATCGTTTGATAGATGCTTCTACGCAGGAGATTGTGAATACCGCGAAACGTACAGGTGCTCAGGTTCGTGGGCCGATTCCACTGCCTACTCGTAGGGAGAAGTTTACGGTACTCATATCACCTCATGTGAACAAGGACGCAAGGGATCAGTACGAGATTAGAACCCACACGCGTCTATTGGATATTCTCGAACCAACCGAGCGTACTGTTGATGCGTTGACTAAGTTGGATTTGGCAGCTGGTGTGGAGGTGCAGATCAACCTTGGTTAATAGGTTGACTGGGTCAGGAGATACAGAATGGCGATAGGAATTGTAGGAATCAAGAGAGGGATGACCCGGGTGTTTGTTGAAAGCGGTGCGTCCGTGCCTGTAACCGTGATTGAGGCGCAGCCGAATCACATTACGCAAATTAAGACGAACGAACACGATGGGTACACAGCAGTTCAAGTGGCTTGTGGTGACGTTAAGGCATCTCACGTAACAAAACCGATCGCAGGGCATTTCAGCAAAGCGAATGTTGAGGCTGGAAGGACAGTACGCGAGTTTCGGTGTTCCAGTGAAGAAGAGATTGGCATTGGCGATACGCTTAATGTCTCTTCATTTGAGGCTGGTCAGAAGGTAGATGTCACTGGTCAATCAAAGGGTAAAGGATTTGCTGGAGTGGTAAAGCGCCACAATTTTAAGATGCAGGACGCGACGCACGGTAACTCTATTTCACATCGTGCGCCGGGTTCAATCGGACAATGTCAGACACCCGGACGCGTATTTAAAGGTAAGAAAATGGCTGGGCATATGGGCGCGGTAAACGTAACAACTCAGTCGTTGGAAATTGTAAGTATTGATGAAAAGAACAATCTGTTGCTGGTGAAAGGTGCCGTACCCGGTGCCGCTGGCGGTGATGTTCTTGTTCGACCTGCGGTTAAGTCCCAGGCGTAGCGGAGCAGAATTTTGAATCTCAGTATTTCAGAACCAGGCAAAGGAATTACGAAAAAGGCTGTTGACGTATCAGAAGCAGCTTTTGGGCGTCAATATAATGAAGCCCTCGTACATCAGGTGGTAGTTGCCTATTTGGCAGCCGGTCGACAAGGTACCAAGGCGTTAAAGACGCGATCAGAAGTACGTGGTGGCGGTGCCAAACCTTATCGGCAGAAGGGAACAGGCCGGGCAAGAGCAGGCACAATTCGAAGTCCCATATGGCGAGGTGGTGGCGCAACGTTTGCTGCGAAGCCTAGAGATTATTCACAGAAGGTGAATAAAAAGATGTATCGAGGTGCTATGCAGTCGATCCTCTCCGAACTCGTTCGACAAGATCGAATGGTTGTGACTGATAACTTTGCCGTAGATGCGCCAAAGACCAAACAGGTCCAAACGCTGCTTAATGATCTTGAGCTTGAAAGCGTCCTTGTAGTGGTTGAAGAGGTTGATGACAACTTGTATCTCGGCGCACGTAACTTAAAGAATGTGGAAGTTGTCGATGTCCAGGGCGTTAATCCGGTTACGCTTATTGGTTACGAGAAGGTGCTATTTACCGTAGGCGCTTTGAAGCAGGTTGAAGAGGTGCTGGGATGAACAACGAAAGACTTTATAAGGTTGTTTTGGGTGCTCACATTTCAGAGAAGGCAACGTTGATTGCCGATGAAACAAACCAGATTACGTTCAAGGTAGCAAAAGATGCTACCCGACCGGAAATTAAAGAAGCGATAGAAAAGATTTATGGGGTCGCGGTTAAGAATGTCACTGTCCTAAACGTAAAGGGCAAAGTGAAGCGTTCTTGGCGTGGTGTATCAAAAAGACCTGGATGGAAGAAAGCATATGTCAGACTCGAAGAGGGTCAGGACATTGATTTCTCCTCGATAAGTTAACGAGACTAGCAATGCCTGTTGTTAAAGCAAAACCAACATCACCGGGTCGTCGGTTTGTTGTCAAAGTCGTCCACCCTGAATTACACATGGGTGAACCGTATAAACCTCTCACGGAGAAAAAATCCAAGAGCGGCGGACGGAATAATAATGGCCGGATCACAACCCGGCATATTGGTGGTGGTCACAAGCAGAAATATCGCATTATTGACTACAAGCGAGACAAAAACGGAATTACAGCAACAGTAGAAAGACTAGAGTACGACCCTAATCGAACAGCTAATATAGCCCTCCTCAAGTACGCCGACGGCGAAAGACGATACATCATTGCCCCTCGTAACCTCGCAGTAGGTGACCAACTCCAATCTGGTGACAACGTTCCAATCCGATCAGGAAACTCACTGCCGTTACGTAACGTGCCAATGGGTAGTGTGGTGCATTGTATTGAGCTCAAGCCGGGTAAAGGGGCACAGATGGTGCGAAGTGCGGGCACCTCTGCTCAGCTGGTAGCGAAAGAAGGTCGTCATGTGACACTAAGATTGCGTTCCGGAGAAATGCGCAAAGTTCTTGGTGAATGTCGAGCGACGCTGGGTGAAGTGAGTAACCCTGAACATAACCTGCGTTCTCTTGGTAAAGCGGGAGCATCTCGCTGGCGTGGCGTGAGACCGACGGTTCGAGGTGTCGTGATGAATCCTGTAGATCACCCACACGGCGGGGGTGAGGGTAAGACCTCAGGTGGTCGTCACCCGGTATCTCCTTGGGGACAGCCTACCAAGGGGCACAAGACCAGGAAGAATAAGAGAACTGACAAGATGATCGTTCGCCGAAGATCGAAGACCAGGAGATAAGTTGTGCCAAGAAGCTTAAGAAAAGGTCCCTTTGTAGATCTGCATTTGATGAATAAGGTTGCGAAGGCCGTAGATTCCAACGACAAGCGACCAATTAGAACCTGGTCACGTCGTTCGTTGATAACGCCTGATTTTGTTGGCCTGACCATTCAGGTACATAACGGCCGGCAGCATGTTCCGGTCTTTATCAACGAAGACATGGTTGGTCACAAGCTTGGCGAGTTTGCCATCACGCGTACGTTTCGCGGGCATTCTGGTGATAAGACAGTTAGGCGGTAAGGGGATTTAAGATGGAAGTTGCAGCCAGTCTAAAGGGTGCCCGGTTATCAGCACAAAAAGCTCGATTAGTTGCTGATCAGATAAGGGGTAAACAGGTTGGAGAAGCACTTGATGTGCTCAGCTTCAGTACCAAAAAAGGCGCGCATTTGGTCCGAAAGTTGTTGGAGTCGGCGATTGCGAATGCAGAACACAATGAAGGTGCGGATGTAGACGAGTTAACCGTGTCGAGAATATTCGTCGATGAAGGCATAACGATGAAACGAATAAAGCCCAGAGCAAAAGGGCGAGCAGACCGCATTTTAAAGCGGAGTTGTCATATCACGCTGGCAGTAGCGGACTAATAGTTCGCGTTAGGGAGACCACTATGGGTCAAAAAGTACATCCAACAGGTATGCGTTTAGGCATCGTGAAAGAACATACATCAGTATGGTATGCGAGCGGTCCGTCGTATCGATCTAATCTGCACGAGGATCTAAAAGTCCGCGAGTTTATTCAGAAGAAGCTGTCACAGGCATCTGTTAGCAGAATCGAGATTGAGCGACCAGCGCAAACTGCGCGCGTGACCATTCACACGGCGCGCCCCGGAATTGTGATTGGCAAGAAGGGCGAGGATGTTGAACGGCTTCGAGCGGAAGTTTCGCAAATGATGGGTGTCCCGGTTCACATCAATATTGAAGAGATCAAGAAGCCCGAACTTGACGCATACCTTGTTGCTCAAAATGTTGCCCAGCAGCTAGAACGACGTGTTCAGTTTAGAAGAGCAATGAAGCGGGTAATGCAAAACGCGATGCGACTAGGCGCCGAAGGTATCAAGGTTCGTGTAGCGGGTCGTTTGGGTGGAGCGGAGATCGCGAGATCCGAGAGCTATCTGGAGGGTCGTGTTCCGCTACATACTTTGCGAGCTGATATTGATTACGCTACCGCGGAGGCGCTCACCACCTACGGCATCCTGGGCGTGAAAGTATGGATATTTAAGGGCGAGATACTTGGCCAACGTGAAGAGCAAGGCCAGGCGTCTACCGGTCAGAGTTTTGGATAGAAAGCATGTTACAACCGAAGCGTACAAAGTATAGGAAACAGCATAAGGGCCGGAATCGTGGGCTTGCTCATCGTGGTAGCACGATAAGCTTTGGCGAATATGGGCTTAAGGCTGTCGGAAGAGGGAGATTGACCGCGCGTCAGATAGAGGCTGCACGTCGAGCAATGAGCCGTCGCGTAAAAAGGGGTGGTCAGATCTGGATTCGAGTATTCCCTGACAAGCCTATTACCCAGAAGCCGTTAGAAGTTCGTCAAGGCAAGGGTAAGGGTAATGTTGAATATTGGGTTGCTCAGATCAAGCCAGGAAAAGTTTTGTATGAAATGGAAGGTGTTACCGAAGAAACAGCAAGAGATGCGTTTCGTTTGGCAGCGGCAAAGCTTCCCTTCCAGACCGCGTTTGTTAAACGCCAAGTGATGTAGTGAGAGATGGCTATGAATGCAAATGAGTTGAGGGCTAAATCGGTCGACGAGCTGGACGAGGAATTGCAGTCTTTGGTGAAAGAGCGGTTTACCCACCGCATGCAGCAATCAACAGGACAGCTGACCCAGACACATTTATTGAAAGAAGTTGCGAAAGATATAGCCAGAGTGAAAACGGTACTGAATGAAAAACGTCGAGAGGCTGACGCTGAGGAAGCTAAATGAGTGGAGAAAAGACATTAGCTAGAACGGCCACAGGGTCAGTCGTAAGTAACAAGATGGACAAGACGATTACTGTACTTGTTGAGCGGAGAATCAAGCATCCGCTCTATGGGAAGTACATTCGACGCTCGAAGAAGTTCCATGCGCACGACCCAGAGAACGTGTGCCAGGAAGGAGATTTAGTTACGATCGTCGAGATTAAACCTATGTCGAAAACCAAGACCTGGGCGTTGCAAAGTGTTGATAGGAAAGCCACGGTAATTTAGTGGTTGTAAATATAAGATTTTGGTGAGGTTAGCAGGATGATTCAGGCGCAGACGTATTTAGATATTGCCGATAATAGCGGCGCGCGCCGAGTTATGTGCATAAAAGTGCTTGGTGGGTCTAAGCGACGTTACGCCGGCGTGGGTGATGTAATCAAGGTGACTGTAAAGGAAGCCATCCCCCGAGGCCGAGTGAAGAAAGGACAGGTTCTGGACGCAGTTGTTGTACGTACAAAAAAAGGTGTACGCAGACCGGACGGATCAGTCATTCGATTCGATGGTAATGCTGCAGTACTACTGAACGCGCAGAAACAACCAATCGGAACCAGAATATTTGGTCCAGTGACCAGGGAACTTCGTAGTGACAACTTCATGCGAATAATCTCTCTGGCACCAGAAGTATTGTAAAGGTACATCATGCAAAAAATTAAAAGAGATGATCGTGTAATGGTCATTGCGGGCCGAGACCGCGGGAAGATTGGCACGGTAACACGAACCCTCGATGATGGTCGTCTATTTGTTAGTGGCGTGAATATGATAAAGCGTCATACCAAGGGAAATCCCCAGATGGGACAACCTGGCGGGATCATCGAGAAAGAAGCACCAATTCAGGCATCAAATGTAGCGATATATAACGCGGCTACGAATAAGGCAGACAGGGTTGGCGTGAAGATACTGGAAGACGGCAAGAAGGTACGTGTTTTCAGATCTAGCGGCGATCAGATTGACAGCTAGGACAGACGGAATAGAAATGACTGACCTAAAGAAAAAATATACTGAGGAGATTAGTTCCGCTTTAAAAGAGGAACTGGGTCTCGCTAATGTGATGGAAGTTCCCAGGATCACCAAGATTGTTCTGAATATGGGTGTTGGTGAAGCCATTGGAGATCGAAAGCAACTCGATGCGGCTGTGGAGAACATGGAAGCGATTGCGGGACAAAAGGCGGTAGTTAATAACGCTCGCAAATCCATTGCTGGGTTCAAGGTTAGAGAGGGCTTTCCAGTTGGCTGTAAAGTCACGCTTCGACGAGGAAGGATGTACGAGTTCTTGGATAGATTGATCAATATTGCGATACCGAGGCAACGTGATTTTAGAGGTATTAGTCCTCGTTCGTTTGACGGCAGAGGCAACTTTGCGATGGGTATGACCGAACAGATCGTGTTTCCGGAAATTGATTACGACAAGATCGACAAAATAAGAGGGTTAGACATAGGCATCGTAACCACTGCAAGAACAGATGAGCAAGCAAGAGCATTGCTTCGTGCCTTTAATTTCCCGTTCAGGGAAGCAAGTTAACAGGACTTTTTATGGCCAAAATGTCAATGATAAACCGTGAGCTCAAGCGACAGCGTACTGCTGCAAGGTACGCGGCGAAGCGGGCAGCGTTAAAAGAGATTATCCGGAACCCCGAGTCGTCTCCGGATGACCAGTGGGATGCTCAATTGAAGCTGCAGAAGCTACCTAGAAACGCTAGTCCTTCCAGGCAGGTACGCAGGTGTACCTTGACCGGGCGACCACACGCGGTTTACAGAAGATTTGGTTTGGCACGTACAAAGTTACGGGAGGCCGCCATGCGTGGTGATGTTCCCGGATTAGTGAAATCGAGCTGGTAAGGGGTTAACTATGACGATGCAAGATCCTTTGGCAGATATGCTAACTCGCTTACGCAATGCTCAACAGGTGAAGATAGATAAGGTCTCAATGCCTTCTTCTTCCGCGAAGATATCGATTGCAAAAGTTCTTCAGGAAGAGGGTTTCGTTGATAGTTATGGTGTTGGGAATGACGAAGATGGAAAACCCGTCTTAACGATAGTTCTAAAATACTTTGGTGGTCGGCCCGTTATTGAAGAAATCAAAAGGCTGAGCAGACCTGGGTTACGTCAGTACAAACGTAAGGACGATATTCCCCAGATCAGAGGTGGGCTTGGAATCATTATTCTCTCCACCAACAAAGGTGTAATGACCGATCGCGCTGCAAGAGCAGCTGGCGTCGGTGGCGAACTGATTTGCTCGGTGTTTTAACGGAATTTGGTGACTTAACAATGTCTAGAATCGCAAACAACCCTGTAGGAATCCCGGCTGGTGTGGACGTATCTCTTAATGGTCGTGAACTTAGCGTGAAAGGCAGTAAAGGGACGCTGGAATTGTCGGTTAATAGCTTAGTGGATGTTAAACAAGAGGAAAACGTTCTGGTCTTTAGCGCTGCTAATAATGGTAAGAAGTCCGGAGCAATGGCAGGAACTATTCGCTCATTAGTGAACAACATGGTGGTGGGTGTTACTGAAGGTTTCACCAAGGAACTGCAATTGCAGGGAGTGGGATATAGAGCTCAGGCTCAGGGAAAGAAGCTGAATCTTACCCTCGGTTTTTCGCACCCAGTTGAGTACGAGATCCCGGATGGTATTGAGGTGGAGACACCAAGTCAGACTGAAGTAGTGGTCAAAGGAATTGATAAACAGCTCGTTGGTCAGGTGTCTGCGGAGATTCGAGCGTTCCGTCCGCCGGAGCCTTACAAGGGTAAGGGTGTTCGCTATGCCAATGAATATGTGAAGCGCAAAGAAGCCAAGAAGAAATAGCAGACGACTATGAATATAAAGAAGAAAGCCAGGCTCAGAAGGGCCAGAAGAGGCAGAAAACATATCAGCGACCTGGAGGTTCCGAGACTCAGCGTGTTTCGTTCACCTCGGCATATCTACGCTCAGGTGGTTTCACCATCTGGTGATCGCGTAGAGGTGGCGGCGTCTACCGTAGAGTCGGACCTGCGAGGAACGCATACAGGTAACGTCGAGGGTGCAGCAAAGGTTGGCTCATTGATCGCGGATCGGGCAAAAGAAAAAGGGATCGAGAAAGTGGCATTTGATCGATCTGGATACAAGTATCACGGTCGGGTTAAGGCCCTGGCGGACGCAGCGCGCGAAGGCGGGTTGCAGTTCTAATTTCGAGGATTTGACATGGCGTATAACCACCAGGAAAACGAAGAAGGCATACTAGAGAAGCTGGTTCAGGTGAATCGAGTTGCCAAAGTGGTAAAGGGCGGCAGAATTTTTGGATTCACCGCATTGACCGTAGTTGGCGATGGTAATGGCCGGGTTGGCTATGGGCGTGGTAAAGCTAGAGAAGTGCCATTAGCTATACAGAAAGCCATGGAAGCTGCACGTCGCAATATGATTCAGGTGGATCTGAACGGATCTACTATTCAGTACCCGATTACAGCAAGACATGGCGCTTCAAAAATTTATATGCAGCCAGCGTCTGAAGGTACTGGTGTTATTGCAGGTAAGACAATGCGAGCAGTATTGGAAGTCGCTGGTGTACGCAACGTGCTGGCTAAGTGCTACGGCTCGACGAGCCCGGTCAATGTGTTGCGCGCTACCTTCAAAGGATTACAAAACATGCGTTCGCCAGAGAGCATTGCGGAGAAACGCGGTTTGGCGGTTGAGCAGATTACAGGTTAGTTCAGATGGCAGACAAGAAGATTAAAGTCACACTAGTTAAAAGCACTATCGGCAGACTCAAGCGTCACAAAGCTTGTGTCGCTGGTCTTGGGCTGCGCAGAGTGAATCACAGCGTAGAGGTGTTAGACACCCCTGCAAATAGAGGCATGATCAACAAAGTATCGTATCTCCTAAGTATTGAAGAATAAGAGACGACTATGCGATTAAATTCATTGAATGCAAGCGAAGGTAGCAAAACTGCGAAGAAGCGCGTAGGTCGAGGTATTGGTAGTGGCCTGGGTAAAACGGCTGGGCGTGGTCATAAAGGTCAGAAGTCACGTACTGGTGGAAAAGTGCCCGCAGGGTTTGAAGGTGGACAAATGCCTCTCCAGATACGACTGCCCAAGTTTGGTTTTAATTCGGCTATGGCAAGGGTTACTGCGGAAGTCAGGTTGTCTGAGCTTGAAAAGGTTGAGGCGGATGTAATAGATCTGCAGGCGTTAAAAGATGCAAACGTTATTAATAACAGCATGAAACGCGCCCGGGTAATGTTGTCGGGTGAGATTACAAAGGCGGTAACGCTTAAAGGTATTGGAGTTACTGCCGGCGCTAAGGCAGCTATTGAAGCTGCTGGCGGAAAAGTTGAGGAGTCCGAATAGGTCCTTTTGGGACTGAATATATAAATGGCCAGCGTAATGCAAAATCAAGGAGGCGGAGGCGGAGGGCTCGCAGAATTGCGACAACGCCTGATGTACGTGTTGCTTGCGATTGTTGTTTACCGGATAGGGAGTCACATACCTGTTCCGGGAATCAACCCTGATCGTTTGCGGGCGCTGTTCGAGCAGAACCAGGGCGGTATCCTCGATCTGTTTAATATGTTCTCTGGCGGTGCGCTCGAGCGTATGAGTATTCTCGCGCTTGGGATCATGCCTTATATTTCTGCGTCAATTATTGGTGAGTTACTTGTCGCGACCACTCCGACTTTGCAACAGCTTCGCAAGGAAGGAGAATCAGGACGTCGTAAGATAAATCAGTACAAGCGTTACGGGACACTATTGCTCGCAACGATACAGGGTTTTGCTTTCAGTAGTGGGCTTGCCTCGCAGGGGCTGGCGTATGAAAGCACATTTTCATTTCACTTCGTTGCGATTACGACGCTGGTAACCGGCGCGATGTTTATGATGTGGTTAGGTGAGCAAGTTACGGAACGGGGCGTCGGTAATGGTATTTCGATACTAATTTTTGCGGGCATTGTAGCGGGATTGCCAAGTGCACTTGGGCAATCATTTGAGCAGGCTCGGCAAGGTGAGATATCGGCATTTGGACTTTTGATTATTGCCGCTG
This sequence comes from uncultured Gammaproteobacteria bacterium, assembly GCA_913045175.1. Lineage (GTDB taxonomy): Bacteria > Pseudomonadota > Gammaproteobacteria > Pseudomonadales > Azotimanducaceae > UBA7455. The sequence goes on from CAJWQG010000014.1 coordinate 27,865, forward strand.
TAGCTGTATTGGTTATCGCGTTTGTTGTGTTTGTCGAGCGAGGTCAGCGCCGTATTACGGTTAACTATGCGCGCCGTCAGCAGGGTAGGCAGATGTATGCGGCGCAAACAAGTATGCTGCCACTCAAGGTAAATATGGCGGGTGTAATCCCGGCAATTTTTGCTAGCAGCCTGCTGTTATTCCCAGCTTCACTTGGTCAATGGTTTGGTCAGTCGGAAGGGATGGAATGGTTGCAGGAGCTCAGTTTACATATCGCACCAGGTCAGCCACTTAATATTATTCTATTCTCGGCAGGCATTATTTTCTTTTGCTTCTGGTACACAGCCATCATGTTTAATTCGAAAGAGGTGGCAGATAACCTCAAACGATCAGGAGCATTTATTCCAGGTTATCGACCTGGTGAACAGACTGCTCGATACATAGATACGATTTTGATGCGACTGACATTGTTCGGATCGCTATACATGACGCTGGTTTGTTTGATGCCTCAGTTTTTGATCGTGCAATTCAATGTCACCTTCCAGCTGGGAGGGACCGCGTTGTTGATTGTTGTGGTTGTTGTGATGGACTTTATGGCGCAGGTGCAAACTCATCTCATGTCACATCAGTATGATTCGTTGATGAAAAAATCGAACCTGCAAAATTTTGGTAGGCGATAGGAGCAAGAAATGAAAGTTAGGGCTTCAGTCAAAAAAATGTGTAGAAATTGTCGAATCATTAGACGAAAAGGTTCTGTGCGAGTTATATGCACTGAACCAAGACACAAGCAACGCCAAGGATAACGTAGGAGTTTTGGTATGGCGCGTTTAGCGGGAATTAACATTCCAGACAATAAACATACAGGAATTTCCCTGACCTATATCTATGGTATCGGTCACAAGGTTGCGAAAGATCTGTGTGATGCAAGTGGTGTGGATCCGACTGTAAAGGTTCAGGATTTGTCAGAAGGGGAACTGGACAACTTGCGAAATGAAATCGCGAAATTGACGATTGAGGGTGACCTGCGTCGTGCTGAACAGTTGAACGTAAAACGCCTATTAGATCTTGGGTGTTATCGGGGTATTCGTCATCGTCGTAATCTGCCGGTAAATGGTCAGCGTTCCAAGACTAATGCAAGAACACGAAAGGGTCCAAAGCGACCCATCAGGAAGTAGCACATGTCAGAAGCAGAGACAGAAACAGCAACAGAAACAGTAGCAGATACGGAAACAACTCCTGAAGCTGCTACTCCAACGCGCCGCAAGGGTAAGCGCCAGATAGCTGATGGGCTTGCGCATATACATGCGTCCTTTAATAACACCATTGTCACTATTACAGATAGGCAGGGTGGGGCGTTGGCATGGGCGACTGCGGGAGGTTCCGGTTTCCGAGGTGCTCGAAAAAGTACTCCGTTTGCGGCCCAGGTTGCAGCGGAACGAGCAGGTAATACTGCCCTTGAATACGGTCTACAAAATCTTGAAGTGTTTGTTAATGGCCCGGGACCTGGCAGAGAAGCTGCGGTACGGGCGTTGAATGCGGTTGGCTATCGCATTACCAATATTACTGATGTAACACCTATACCACACAATGGCTGTAGGCCACCAAAGAAACGACGGGTGTAGGGAGGAGACGAAATGGCGAGATATCTCGGACCAAAATTAAAGCTTTCTCGAAGAGAAGGTACGGATCTCTTTCTGAAGAGTGGGGTTAGGCCTTTTGAATCCAAATGTCGTGCGGAAAGTGCACCGGGACAGCACGGACAAAGGCGTGGACGGCTTTCTGACTACGCGCTTCAGCTACGGGAAAAGCAGAAGGTTCGCCGTTTGTATGGCGTTCTGGAGAAGCAGTTTCGAAATTACTATAAGAAGGCAGATAGGCAAAAAGGTGCGACTGGCGAAAACCTGCTACGCATCCTGGAGCGTCGTCTGGACAACGTGGTTTATCGGATGGGCTTTGGCTCTACTCGAGCGGAGTCGCGGCAGCTGGTTTCGCATAAATCCATTTTGGTTAACGGGAGTATTGTCAATATTCCTTCGTACCAGGTTGAAGCGGGCGACGTTGTCGCCATCAGAGAGAAATCGAAAAGTCAGCTACGAATTCAGGGTGCGCTGGCCTTGTCGGGACAACGTAATCCAGTGGAGTGGGTTTCGGTAGACACAGACAAACTGGAAGGTCTGTTCAAGAGTTACCCTGAGCGAGATGAGTTGCCGAAAGAGATCAACGAAAATTTAATCGTTGAGTTGTATTCCAAGTAAGCAGAACTAAACCAGAGAATTTTTTTATTCTTTCATTGGAAGGTATTTTATGCCCCATTCATCATTAGAGTTTTTGACACCGAAGCACATGCAGGTTGACCAGGTAAGTGATACCAGAGCGACGGTAGTACTCGAGCCATTAGAGAGAGGCTTTGGTCATACGTTGGGTAATGCGTTAAGACGCATTTTGCTCTCCTCAATGCCAGGCTGTGCAATTACTGAAGTGGAAATCGACGGGGTATTGCACGAATACAGCACGATCGAGGGTGTTCAGGAAGACGTCATTGAGATTCTACTTAACCTGAAGGGTGTTGCTGTGAAGTTAAATTCCAGCGACGAAGCTGAACTTTCTTTAGACAAGTCTGGTTCAGGGGTTGTGACGGCAGGAGACTTTCAACTAGACCATGATGTTGAGATCGCGAACCCCGATCACGTGATTGCTCATCTAAACGAGACCGGCAACCTTAAGATCCGTGCAAAAGTGGGTAGGGGCCGGGGTTATGAGCCTGCTGACCTTCGTATGGCAGATGAGGAAGAGGGACGGATGATTGGTAGTTTGCTACTCGATGCTTCTTACAGTCCGATACTTCGTGTGTCTTACAATGTTGATAGTGCTCGGGTCGAGCAGCGAACCGACCTCGATAAGCTGATCATTGATCTCGAAAGTAACGGCACGCTTGATCCGGAAGAAGCCATTCGCCGCGCCGCAACAATTTTGCAGCAACAAGTATCAATTTTTGTCGATCTTGAAAGAGAGAAAGAACCTGAGGCTGAAGAGCACGAAGATGAAATCGACCCGATACTTCTGCGACCTGTTGATGATTTGGAACTCACAGTTCGGTCTGCCAATTGTTTGAAGGCAGAGAACATCTATTACATCGGTGACCTAATTCGTCGTACCGAGGTTGAGTTACTTAAGACGCCAAATCTGGGCAAGAAGTCACTGACAGAAATAAAAGACGTGCTTGCTTCTCGAGGGTTATCCCTTGGCATGCGTCTGGAGAACTGGCCACCCGCAAGTTTGCGCGATGATGACCGAGTTCTCGGCTAAACAAAATTTGCGTTATCAGGAATAATCGCCATGCGTCATCGAAAAAGCGGTAGACATCTCAATAGAGACAGTTCCCACAGGAAAGCCATGTTCCGTAATATGGCCTGCTCTCTGTTAGAGCACGAGGTCATCAAGACTACTGTTCCGAAGGCAAAAGAGCTTCGGCGGGTAGCGGAACCTCTGATTACGCTCGCCAAGAGTGATTCTGTTGCAAATCGTCGCCTGGTGTTTTCCCGCACTGGCAGTAAAGCGGTTGTGGGTAAGTTATTTTCGGAACTTGGACCAAGGTACCAGGATCGACCGGGTGGTTATACGCGAATTCTGAAATGTGGTTTTCGTGCTGGTGATTCAGCGCCTATGGCGTTTGTTGAGCTGGTTGATCGGCCGATTCCGGAAAACGACGACGAATTCGAAGACGACGACGAAGAGTAGCGACCCTTAGGTTCTCCTGCCGCAAGACCGACATCCAAATCAAGGGTGTTCGCAGGCAGGGTTAGGGTACTCAATTCCTTCGCTCCAGCATCCCCATCACGGTACCTACTACTTAGCGTGTTCGCAGGGGAGCTTGGGGTACTCATTCGCTCCAGCGTCTCCGCGGCCCTCCCGGCTGCCCTCGCCTCCTCCGTGAGCCCCTTCGGGTCTCCCTCCCCCAACTCGGCGCGTTGACATATGCTTGCGCGAACGAGCACCCTAACCCTGCCTGCGAACATCGCTAGTTAGCGCGAGAGCATAAATTAAACTGATCCTAGCTGACTACGAACAGTGTAATTAGGCTTTCGTTCAGGTTAGAACCGGTTTTAGGAATTGGCCTGTGAAAGAGTGGGGGCACTTAGTTAGTTGTTCGGGAGTACCTGTGGCAATGATTTCGCCGCCGCCTTCGCCACCTTCCGGACCCAGATCAACAACCCAGTCTGCCGTTTTGATGACGTCGAGGTTGTGCTCGATAACGACGATGGTGTTGCCGTGGTCGCGTAACCGGTGAATGACTTCAAGCAACTGCTGGATGTCGTGGAAGTGTAAACCGGTTGTGGGTTCATCAAGGATGTAGAGGGTATTACCAGTATCCCGCTTGGACAATTCTCTAGATAGCTTCACCCGTTGTGCTTCGCCTCCAGACAGTGTGATCGCGCTTTGTCCGAGTTTGATGTAACCAAGACCGACGTCCAGCAGAGTTTGAAGACGGCGGGCGACCATTGGTACTGCAGAGAGAAACTCAAACGCTTCTTCCACGGTCATGGCCAGGACTTCGTCTATGGATTTACCCTTGTAGCGAACCTCCAGTGTTTCGCGGTTGTAGCGTTTCCCTTTACATTCATCACAGGTCACGTAGATGTCTGGCAGAAAGTGCATTTCCACCTTGATCAGCCCGTCACCCTGGCAGGCTTCGCAGCGACCGCCTTTTACATTAAAGCTGAAGCGACCAGGCTTGTAGCCTCTTGAACGAGCCTCTGATGTCGCGGCAAATAATTCGCGAATAGGCGTAAAAATATTGGTATAGGTAGCAGGATTGGATCTGGGGGTTCTGCCTATCGGGCTCTGATCGATATCTACCACCTTATCCAGATTGTCGAGACCAGAGATTGATTTATGAGGGCCTACGGTTGGCGTCGTCGCGCCATTCAGTGCCCTAGCTGCAATTGGATACAGAGTGTGGTTTACCAGCGTGGACTTGCCGGAGCCAGATACCCCGGTGATGCAGGTCATCAATCCAATGGGGATAGTGAGATGCACATTCTTTAAATTGTTTCCCGTCACCCCTTCGAGTTGAAGCAAACGGTCCGGGTCTAAATTAACTCTAGTGTCTGGTATTGATATCTCTCGTTTCCCGGAAAGAAACTGTCCCGTAATCGATCGATCGCAAGCGATCAGGTCGTCAGCAGACCCGAAGGCAACCACCTCGCCACCATGAGCGCCCGCGCCAGGTCCGATATCAACCAGAAAATCAGCCGCTCGAATAGCTTCCTGATCGTGCTCGACGATAATCACTGTATTTCCTAGGTCTCGCAATCGAGTGAGCGTATTGAGTAATCGGGCATTGTCACGCTGGTGTAAACCGATTGAGGGTTCATCAAGGATATACATCACTCCGACCAGGCCTGCACCAATCTGACTTGCCAGGCGAATACGTTGAGCTTCGCCGCCAGAAAGGGTGTCAGCACTGCGTGACAAGGTTAGGTAGTTCAAGCCCACATCTATCAAGAAACTTAACCGAGCGCTAACCTCTTTCTGGATCTTCTCTGCGACCTTGCCCCGTTGTCCTGTTAGCTTTAACGAGTCGAAGTACTCATGGGCATCGTGAATCGACAGACTGGCGATCTCGGGGAGTGCCTTCTCGTTGATAGTTACCGCGCAGGCGTCCCTGTTCAGCCGGGTACCATTGCATTCCGGACAGGTTTGGTTGGATAGGAATCGTGAAAGATGCTCCCGCACCGTCTGAGAGTCCGTATCGTGATAACGCCGCTCCATATTGGGAATGATCCCCTCGAAGGGATGTTCGCGAGTGTAATGATCCCCCCGATCGTTCACGTAGCGAAACTTTATCTTTTCGGAATTGCTGCCGTTGAGAATAATTTCCTGATGTTCGTTATCTAACTCTCGAAATGGTGTGGCCAGTTCGAATTCATAATGGTCGGCGAGACACCCGAGCATCTGAAAGTAGTAAATGTTGCGCCGGTCCCATCCGTGGATGGCGCCTTCAGAAAGACTTAGTTCGGTATCGTGAATTACATTGTTAGCATCAAAAAATTGTTTTGATCCAAGCCCATCACATGTCTTACATGCCCCGGCGGGATTATTAAATGAAAAGAATCGCGGTTCTAGTTCGTCGATAGAGTGTTGGCAAATAGGGCAGGCAAATCTGGCAGAAAACAGCAGGTCTTCTCGATCGTCATCTGTGAAGGCGACTGAAGCAGTTCCGCTCGAGGTTCGAATGGCTGTTTCAAAGGAATCTGCCAGGCGTACCTTTACATCCTCCCGCACCCGCAGCCGGTCGATAACAACTTCTATTGTGTGCTGCTTGTTCTTATCCAGTTGCGGTGCATCATCCAGGTCCGAAACGATGCCATCAATTCGTGCGCGTACGAATCCCAGGGCCTTCAACTCGCCAAGTAGATGTTGATGTTCACCTCTACGGCTTCTTACGACAGGTGCCAATAGCATCAGTCGTGTATCAGGTTCCAATGACATAACCTGGTCGACCATTTGGCTGACGGATTGAGCCTGAAGCTTGGTACCATGGTCAGGACAATGAGGTTCACCAACTCTCGCAAACAGTAGCCGTAGATAATCGTGGATTTCAGTAATGGTGCCGATCGTTGATCGCGGATTGTGACTGGTAGATTTTTGTTCGATGGAGATGGCGGGTGACAAACCCTCGATGTGGTCTACGTCGGGCTTCTCCATGAGTGACAGGAACTGGCGTGCGTAGGCGGAAAGAGATTCGACGTAACGACGTTGACCTTCCGCATAAAGCGTGTCGAAAGCAAGAGAGGACTTACCAGACCCGGATAGTCCGGTTACCACCACGAGTTGCTCTCGAGGGATATCCAGATCAATATTCTTGAGGTTGTGGGTTCTTGCACCTTTGATCGCAATGCTACCCATAGAGAAGTTGCCCCATCGTGGAGGAGTATCCCTTCGTATATTCGGGTAGGTATAAGAAGACAGAAGAACCAGTATTCTTGATGTGCTGTCTGTGAGTTTTATCTGGATTTGCTATCATCTGGTTTCGTTTAGTATCTGATGTCTTCCTACATCGTTTTTTTTTCAAAAGGCGGGATGGTGCGAAGGAGGACAGATGATATAAGTTTGTATTCTCCCAGGCAAAGCTCATCGATGAATAACAAAGAATTTCTCGCTGCGATAGCTATCGCGGTTTTGTTCCTAGTACGGATGCTTGGTCTGTTCACGATACTGCCGGTATTACCCCTGGTCGCTGAGGAGCTTGTTTCGAGCACTCCTCTTCTAATTGGCGTAGCGATTGGAATCTATGGTTTATCGCAGGCTGTATTACAGGTCCCGCTAGGACTTGCTTCTGACAGGTTTTCCCGTAAGTCGGTTATCACTTTCGGTCTTGTGATTTTTATCCTGGGTTCGCTCGTTGCAGCTATGGCTGAGGATATTTTTGGGATTATTCTGGGTAGATTCCTGCAGGGCTGTGGCGCGATAGCCAGCACCTTGCTTGCCTTGGTGTCTGACGTCACCAGGGTGGAGCAGCGCTCCAAAGCAATGGCCATTATTGGAGCCGGGATCGGCACTTCATTTGGTGTCTCCATCGTCCTGGGGCCTGTCATTGCAGCATATGCAGGCCTGAGTGGAGTGTTTATGTTTTCAGCGATGGTTGGTGTTCTCGGGCTGATCATCCTTTGGACTGTCGTACCAACGCCGATCTCCTTGAAAACCAACCTTGATACTAAGGTAGTGATGGAGAAGTTCTCATCGGTCCTATTCAATACGTCATTGATACCGGTAAATCTTGGCGTATTTTTTCTGCACTACTTTCTGACGGCTGGGTTTCTGGTGTTTCCTTTGCTGTTCAGAGAAGTCGGCATCAGTGATGCAGACCATTCAATGTATTATCTAGGTATCTTGTTCGCGTCTGTTGTCCTCATGGCGCCTTTTGTATGGGTGTCAGATCGCAAAGGACGGTCTCGATCGGTTATGCAGTGGATGGTCATGGTATTGCTGCTGGCTATGTTGGGACTGGCAAGTGTTAAGGGCAGCGTTGCACTCGTGTTATTTATGGTGGCATTTTTCATTGGGTTCAACCTATTGGAAGTGCTTCTCCCGGCTCATATGAGCAGAGTGGTTGCGGCTGGTACCCGTGGCACAGGAATGGGCGTATATTCGACATTTCAGTTTTTGGGAACATTCGCCGGTGGCGTCGTAGGTGGAGTTCTACTTAGCTATGGCGATATTTCCACGGTTCTGTACGTGAATTCAGGTGTTTGCGTATTTTGGTTTTTGCTGTCTTTCAAAGTAGAGAACCTAAATGAAGTTGAAAGCCGGACAATTGATCTGCGATCTGACGTTGGACTACCTGCCAATCAAGTAGTGGAAGGTTTATTATCAGTGAATGGTGTACTTGATGTGGTTCTAATAGAAGAAGAACGCGTTGCATACTTGAAAGTTGATAGTGATAGATTTAATGAGACTGATATACAACAATTTACCCAGTAGTAAATACAGGAGATAAACATGGCGCGTGGCATCAATAAGGTGATTCTCGTGGGAAACCTGGGACGCGACCCGGAAACTCGTTACATGCCTAGTGGTAGTGCGGTAACTAACGTATCTGTGGCTACTTCCAAAAGCTGGCGAGATAGGGAGAGCGGTGAACAACGAGATCGGACAGAATGGCATCGAATCGTGTTTTTCAACCGGTTGGCAGAGATTGCCAATGAATATCTGCGTAAAGGATCCAAGGTTTATATCGAAGGAGAGCTACGAACGCGAGAGTGGGAACGAGATGGTCAAAAGCATTATTCGACCGAAGTTGTAGCGAATGAAATGCAGATGCTTGATAGCCGCGGAGATATGCCGCCAGCGGATCGATCCGGTGGTGGTCAATCGGGGGGTGGTCAATCTGGAGGAGGTTCCGACGACTTTGGTCCGCCACCCACAGATGACTTTGATGATGACATACCATTTTAAGAGTATGGCCTAGAGCATTTACGTCTTTATCAGTTGGTTCATCAAAGCTAGATCAGTAGAAACAAGGCGGCGCCGAGAAGCAATCGATACAAGATAAATGGCAGGAAGCCGACTCGATCGATCAAGCCAAGAAACAGCTTTATGCAGGCGAAAGCCGCGCCCCCGGCGATGACGCCTCCTGTCGCCATGCTGGCCCAGTTGACAGTCGTTCCAGAATCGATCAGATCGATGGTCTGTAGGAAACTCGCCCCGGCGATTGCGGGAATTGCGATCAAGAACGATATTCGTGATGCTGCTTCCCGAGTAAATCCGAGGAAGAGCGCCATCGTCATGGTGACTCCAGAGCGGGAGGCCCCTGGAACAAGCGCGATGCACTGGCTAATACCAATCAACAAAGCAGCAGGCAGATCGAGCTCACGTTGAGTACGATTTCGTCTCCCCATCAGATCAGCAGCGAGTAATACCAGCGCAAACAATATAGTGGCAATAATGATTACGTTTAGTGCCCTAAAGTTTGCTTCGATCCAGAAGCGGCCAAAGAAGCCCACAAAAAGCACCGGAAGACTCGCAATAACCAGGAAACAGGCGAACCGGCTATCATCTGTTTGTTCTTGATTCTTTAGAGCGCTGAGTACTGCACTTAACAATTGGTAGATGTCATGGCGAAAGTAGGTAACGACCGCTACCAGGGAACCCAGGTGCACAGCAGTATCGAAAGCAAGTCCCTGGTCAGGCCAACCCAATACATGGTGGGGCAGGAGCAGGTGTGCAGAACTTGAGATTGGCAGGAACTCTGTAATACCCTGAATCAGAGCCAGTGCGATTGTTTGCAGGAATTCCAAAGTATTCCTAAACTAAGTGTGATCGGAGAGTTTAACTGGTTTTGGAGATCATATTGAACGTTACTAAAGAGGCGCATTAAGTTTTCGACATGGCAGAGATACCACTTTTTCCTCTACCTTTGGTACTTTTCCCGGGTGGACGTTTACCCTTACAGATATTTGAAACTCGCTATCTGGACATGATTAAGCGATGTATGCGCGACAACGCAGGGTTTGGCATTGTAATGATCGAGCAGGGCACTGAAGTGCTAGATGATGATGAGACTCAGCCCGAGATTAGCCGCCAGGGAACCTATAGTACTGTAGTAGATTTTGACCAGTTTCCGAATGGTATGTTGGGAATTATGACGGAAGGTCAGGTGAAATTTGTTGTCCGGGAAATGTACGAACAACCAGATCATTTGATGATGGCGGAGGTGGATTTCCTTGAGCAAGAGGAGGAGTCTATGTTACCTGAGCACAAGGTTCATCTGGTGACGATTCTTCAGTCCTTGATGGAGGATGAGTGGGTATCACGCTTGAATTATGAAGTGGATTTTAGTGCGGCCGGAGAAGTTGGCGCACGTCTTGTTGAACTGCTTCCATTTGGAAACAAAACCAAACAACAATTGTTTGAGATGAGAAACCCTATAGCTCGATTGGATGAGCTTGATCGGATGATCGCAAAAATGCAGTAGTGGCTTCTAAGCCATTTCCAGAACCTTGTAATCCTTATCTATCCGCCATCGTCTCTTTGTAAGAGGATTGCTGGTGCAGTGTTTGGCGAGAGAATAATCTACGAAGCGATACATCAGGTGTTCGTCTCGACCTATGGGAATTCCAAGTCGCGGGCATTGAATGATATGTGGCACCTTGAGCCCTGCGTCAGTTAGTACAAAATTATCTTCATCGAGACACATTTGATCCCACTCGGTCAGCTTAAGGTCCAGCGCCTTACACATTAGGGTTTGACCTTTGCACAGCGACTCTGGTGTTCTGACTCCACTGGGAGATGGGTTCAGTTTCTGCGTTATTTCGACACATATTTTTGGGCTTACTCTATCGATATGAGGGAATGCAGACTTAACGAGTACGCCGTGTCCTTTGCCGCGGGCAGAAAAGTTAATCGAATCTTTCCCCCGGGAGTAATACATGTAGATTGTTCCCGGTGCCATAATAAGAGCGGCACGCTTCGGAGTGAATCCAAGAGAAGGATGGCTGCCTTTCTCGGTAATTTCATAGGCCTCAGTTTCTATTATCCTGGCGGATAGCCACACGCTACGCCCTTGATATTGAATATTATGTCTCAGGACCTTTCCCAGAAGATCGATTGCCAGTTTCCGGGAAGGCTTGTCAAAGAATCCGGAGCCTAATGTTTTCAAGCTGTTTACTTATCATGGTGGTTGACGCCCATGTATAATATGACTATGGGTGATATGAAGAAATACATGCTTGATCTTGGGCGCGCAGCACAAAAGGCTGCGATCGAGAATCGACGCGCTACCACAGAGCAGAAGAATACTGCACTGATGGCGATCGGTGACGAGATACTCAAAAGCCGAGATTTCCTGATGGCGGAAAACGAAAAAGATCTTGTAGAAGGTCGAAAAAATGATATTGGTGACGCGTTACTGGATCGTTTGACGTTTACTGATGCTCGTTTTGACACAATGGTTGAAGGACTGCATCAGGTTGTAAATCTCGACGATCCGATTGGTGAAATTACAGAGATGTCCTACCGACCGAATGGGATGCAGGTCGGAAAACTGCGTACACCACTTGGTGTGATCGGCATAATTTTTGAATCCCGACCAAATGTGACGGTAGACGCGGCGAGTTTGTGCGTGAAGTCTGGCAATGCGACTATCCTGCGGGGTGGGTCAGAGTCTGTTCATTCCAATGTGGCGCTTGGTAAATGTATTTCTGCTGGAATAGCGCAATCAGGTTTACCACCGGCGGTGGTGCAATTGGTGGAACATACGGATCGATCGGCGGTAGGTGAGCTTATTACGATGGATCAATATGTTGATGTTCTTGTGGCCCGAGGTGGCAAAAGCCTTATAGAAAGAATTACTGATGAAGCGACAATATCGGTCATCAAACATTTAGATGGTGTATGCCATGTCTACCTCGATGATGATGCGGACCAAGAAAAGGCATTGGAGATAGCCTATAACTCAAAGACAAATCGATATGCGGTTTGCAATGCGATGGAAACGTTACTGGTGGCGGACTCGATTGCTTCAGCGGTGTTACCTCCACTGGCTGAACGATATGCAAAAGAGGGCGTCGAGTTAAGGGGCTGCGAATCAACGGTGAAACTTCTATCAAATGTTTCCGAGGTGAAGCCAGCGACAGAAGAAGATTGGTATGAGGAGTATTTGTCGCCGGTGTTGGCGATTAAGGTGGTCGATGGCCTCGAAGGCGCGATGCAACATATAGACCAATTCGGTTCAAATCACACTGATACTATCGTTACCGAGAACTTTACAAAGGCCCGACGATTTATCCAGGAAGTGGATTCGAGTTCGGTGATCGTAAACGCGTCAACCCGGTTGTCCGATGGTTTTGAGTATGGCCTTGGTGCGGAGATTGGGATATCGACGAATAAGCTCCATGCGCGCGGACCGGTGGGCCTTGAAGGTCTCACTTCTCAGAAGTTCGTTGTTTTTGGGGATGGACAAATTCGTCAATGAGGACGGGTATCGCCGTTCTTGGTGGAACCTTTGATCCTGTGCATCTCGGGCACCTGGAATCGGCACGTTCAATCAGGGACGCATTGTCTGTTAACGAAGTAAGAATGGTTCCTGCGTTTAAGCCACCGCACCGTAACCCCCCGGAATCATCTGCCGAGCACCGTCTGGCAATGTTGCAGGTTGCGGTAGAGGGTTTGCCCAATATTGTTGTTGATGACAGAGAAATTCGTCGAGAGGGAAGGTCCTATACCGTGGAGACACTGACTTCTCTTCGTGATGAGGTTGGCTCAGAGGTCGCGGTATACTTCGTCATGGGTGTGGACGCTTTTTGTACGCTGGATCAATGGCATGAGTGGCGCAGTATCGCCGACCTTGCTCACATCGTCGTCCTGCAACGACCAGGTCACGAGATGAAGCTGTCAGAAAAAATGGCGAAGTGGATTGAGGACAGAGAAACTGAGAAGTTGGAAGAGCTAGTGAACCATCCCGGGGGAGGTGTCTGTTTCCTTGAACTTGAGCAGGTCGCAGTATCTTCCACAGAAATAAGAGAAGCGCTTCATCGCGGGGAAGTTCCGGAGGGGAAGTTACCAGGCCTGGTGAGAGCGTATATCAAGTGTCACGACTTGTATCAGCGAGAAAACAGCAATGCCGAATGTTGAGTTAAGAGATCTGGTTATCGATGCCTTGGAAGATCGAAAAGGTGTTGATATTCAATGCCTTGATGTATTGGAGCAGACCGACATCACAGATTATATGGTTGTCGCCAGTGGAACATCCGCCAGACAGGTTAAGGCGCTCGCCGAGAGCGTTATTGAGCAGGCTGCCACTATCGATATGAAGCCGCTAGGGGTCGAGGGGATGGAAGATGGCGAGTGGGTATTGATTGATCTCACCGATGTTGTCATTCATGTGATGTTGCCGCAGGTGCGGGATTTCTATGACCTTGAACGTTTGTGGAGTATGTCGCCTTCACAAAAGGGTCTGCAGGAGTGACTGGTGAGGCTCGAAATAATAGCGATTGGCAACAAGCCACCATCCTGGCTGAGAGATGGCGTTGATGAATACAGACGGCGAATGCCACGTGAATGCAGTATTTCGGTTAGAGAGATCCCCCTACCAAAAAGGACGAAGAGCACGCCATCCGCGCAGTGCATAAAAGTGGAGGCAGAGAAAATCAGGGGCGCGCTCGTGCCTGATTCCAGGACTGTCGCCATGGATGTAAAAGGTAAGGGGTGGAGTACAGAGGAGCTCTCGCAGCATCTAATGCGCTGGATGACCGATTATCAGTCCGTACAATTTGTGGTTGGTGGTCCAGACGGGTTGGAGAAGGATATTGTCGAATGTGCAGATGATGTTTGGTCCTTGTCCCGTCTTACCTTCCCGCATGCGTTTGTGCCTGTTTTGATTACAGAGCAGTTGTATAGGGCCTGGACTATGATCAATCGTCACCCATATCACAGGTAAGCTATGGCTGAGCCGCTAGCACTAAAAGACCATTCTGGAGAGAGCCGGATTTTCTTTGAACGTGCCGCAATGGGTTTCGCCGTGCTCATTGGCTTGACGCTGTTCCTCGTAGCGAGATTTTTTTATCTCCAGATAATCCAGCATGATGTGTATGCAACTCTCTCCGATAAAAACAGGATCCAGGTCGAACCGATTCCCCCTGTGCGCGGCCTGATCTATGACCGCAATGGCGAACTCATTGCAGACAACGTTCCATCTTTGAACTTGACCATTACCAAAGAGTTGACGGCCGATATTGAGCTGACGCTCGCTAGAATCGATGAGCTGATCGGATTATCAGAAAATGAGAAGGAAGCTTTTCATCGCCGCCTGAAGCGGCGCCAACGACCATTTGAGTCTGTCCCGATACTTTTTAAGTTATCGGCTGAAGAGCATGCACGAATAGCAGTGAACGAGTACTCACTACCTGGTGTGCAGGTTGAAGCACGGTTGGTAAGACATTACCCCAAAGGCGATTTGATGGCGCATGCCGTAGGTTCGGTGCGGCGTATCAATGAAGCAGACGCAAGGCGTCTGGATTCAGTTGCCTATTCAGGTACCAATCACATTGGAAAGATCGGCGTAGAGAAACATTACGAAAGTATTCTGCTGGGTGAGGTTGGCCATAGACGGGTGGAAACAAATGCCCGTGGTGTGGTTATGCAGGAGTTGGAAACGGTAGACCCACAGCCTGGTCAAGATCTCATACTCCACGTGGATGCTACGTTGCAACAGGCCGCAAGTGATGCATTGGCCGATCGAAGAGGGACGATAGTTGCCATTGAACCAAGTACTGGAGGTATTCTTGCGCTCGTCAGCAAACCTTCTTATGACCCAAACCTTTTTGTTGCAGGGATAGACCACAAGACCTATGCCGGTCTACTCGATTCTGTCGACCTACCGTTATTCAACCGGGCGATTCAGGGCCAGTACGAACCGGGTTCAACCATAAAACCAATCATTGGTATGGCAGGTCTGGCGACGGGTATTGTTAGTTCAGACTATGTGATTTCCGATCCGGGTTGGTTTCAGTTGCCCAACGATGAGCGTCTCTATCGCGATTGGAACTGGCGTACGGTCGGGACGGGTGGTCACGGAGAGGTCAATTTACAGAAGGCGATTTATCGGTCCTGTAATGTCTATTTCTATGAACTGGCAGTGAAATTGGGCATCAGCCGTATTCATGAATACTTGGCGCTATTTGGCTTTGGAACCAATACTGCGCTCGACCTCCCTGAGGCAAGACCGGGGCTACTACCGTCAGCTTCCTGGAAGCGGGAAACCAGGGGGCTAGCCTGGTTCCCGGGAGACACGGTGAATATCGGGATTGGACAGGGCGATATGCTGGTTACACCTTTACAGATGGCGACTGCGGTTATGGTCCTTGCCAACAGAGGACAGTGGCGAGCGCCGCGGATGCTGAGAGACGGTGTCGAAATCGCTGACAACTCGGTTAGGGATATTGATCTGATACCCGATCACATCTGGGACGAGATCATTGTTTCCATGGAAAAAGTTGTACATCGCGGCAACCAGGAGTTTGGTGAAAATGGAACGGCCTGGGCTTACATCGGGCAGGACATAGCTTACAGAATGGCCGGGAAGTCCGGAACTGCCCAGGTGGTCAGTATCAAGCAGGGCGAGGAATACGATGAAGAGGACCTTCCAGAGAGACAGAGAAAGCACGCGTGGTTTATCGCATTTGCTCCCGTGGAAGATCCACAGATTGTGCTCGCAGTTCTGGTCGAAAATGGGGGCGGGGGTAGTGAAGTTGCTGCACCTATTGCGCGTCAGGTTCTAGACCACTACCTAGGAAAGCAGAGCTCGTTTAACGGAGTTAGTGCACGATGAGTCAGGATTTCGTCAGGCGATTACCAGATGCGGGATTTGTTTTTGAACGAACCACCGGAATTGGTGACAAATTTCATGTGGATTTTACGCTGTTGCTGTTACTGGCGGGCATATCGGCATACGGACTACTGGTTCTATACAGCGCCGTCTATCCGAACGAGGCGGCGGTGATGTCACAAGTGATTAAGATCGGTGTGTCAATACTGGTGATGCTCGTGATGGCGCAGATTGCGCCTGTCTTTTATCTAAGAATTGCACCATGGTTATTTCTAGTTGGAATCTTGCTATTGATCGCGACTCACTTTTTTGGAAGTGAGGTCAATGGATCCAAGCGTTGGCTTCGAATACCCTATGTCATAGGTTTCCAGCCCTCTGAAATTATGAAACTGGCTCTGCCCATGGTTCTTGCCTGGTATTTCCATGATCGACACTTGCCACCTCAAAAACGCCATGTGTTCTGGGCGCTGGTTATCATAATGGTACCAACCGCCCTGATTGTTCCTCAGCCGGACCTTGGTACAGGGCTGATTGTTTGCGCATCGGGGATTATTGTTCTGCTCCTTGCGGGTATCGCATGGCGTTTTGTTTTTGGTGCTCTGGGTCTTGCTGTATTGTCTGCGCCCGCCGTGTGGTTTTTGCTTCGGGATTATCAGCAAACCAGAATCCTTACATTATTGGACCCTGAGCGCGACCCACTTGGCGCCGGGTGGAACATCATACAGTCAAAAACTGCGATTGGATCGGGGGGGGTGTCAGGTAAAGGTCTGTTTGAAGGAACCCAGTCGCACCTGGATTTTCTTCCGGAAAGTCAGACCGATTTTATCATCGCTGTGCTTGCGGAAGAGCTGGGTTTGTTCGGTGTGGTTGTCTTACTCATCATGTATATACTGCTAATGGGGCGGGGTATCATAATGGCTATTCAGGCGCAGGATACCTTCGGCCGTCTGCTTGCAGGAAGTATAACGTTTACTTTTTTTGCATATGTATTTGTGAATATTGGTATGGTTAGTGGCGTTCTACCCGTGGTTGGTGTTCCGCTACCTCTGGTGAGCTATGGAGGATCTTCCGTTCTTACTCTGTTTATGGGATTTGGAGTTTTGATGTCAATCCATACTCATCGAAGGATCATGTTGTAAGGAGTTCAATTGGTGTTTTTACGAATAACATTATTGGTCGTGTTGATGACGCATGGGTTCTCCGCGTTGGCGGAGAACTACGCGGATCGTGACGACGTTAGGGAGTTTGCAGACGAATTGGCGGAACTGGGAAGTTTTACGCCCAGCGGCATACTCACTGTTTTCCGCAAGGCAGAGTACAAACAAAATATTATTGATGCGATTTCCAGACCGGCGGAAAGAACCCTAGAATGGGATGAATACCAGGACATCTTCTTAACTCGGTCGCGTGTCTCAGATGGTCGAAAATTTATGGAGACTCATCAGAAAGCGCTGAGTCGTGCACGGAAACAGTTCGGCGTACCTCCTGTCATCATCACGGCAGTTATTGGCGTTGAGACCATGTATGGTCGCTATCGTGGTAACTACAGAGTACTAGATGCGCTTACAACACTTGCCTTTGATTACCCAAGACGGGCAAGTTTTTTCCGTAAAGAACTGCGTGAATTCTTTATTCTCGTTCAAGAAGAGAAACAGGTAATAACTGAACTCAAAGGGTCCTACGCTGGTGCGATGGGCTACGGACAGTTCATACCCAGTAGTTATCGGCGTTACGCTGTAGATTTCGATGACGATGGTGTGCGGGACATATGGGATAACCCGGTCGATGCCATTGGTAGTGTTGCTAATTATTTTTCAGAGCATGGTTGGCAGGAAGGCCAGATAGCTGTGCAGATAGAAGCTGACGATATAGAGGAATCGGTGTTCAATGTGTCATTGCGACCCAGTAGTACCGTTGGTGAAATGCGAACCCTTGGCGTTAAAGTAAACGCTGAACCGGAAGCGTCTGTATCGCCGATGAAACTACTCGGTAAGGAAGGGGCGGAGTATTGGTTAGGATTTAACAATTTCTACGTCATTACCCGTTACAACCATAGCAAACTGTACGCCATGGCAGTTTTTCAGCTGAGCGAGGCTTTACGCGATTCCTTGAACGACCAGATTGTTGGTTCCTATCGTTAACCGTCGATCGTTGAGCGTTCGATTGACCACCCTACGATTGCATTCTATGCGCGCGCGGACATCGAAGGTGTTAGTCATGTTCGCAATCGTGACTTTCGTATTGGGCGGGTGCGAGGCGGTGCCAGTGACGCCCCGTGAACCGGGGACGTACGAGGTTTTTGGCAAAACATATCGTGTTATGGAGGAAAGTCAGGGGTATCTCGAAATTGGTATCGCCTCCTGGTACGGCACGAAATTCCATGGCCGGTTGACGGCAAATGGCGAGACCTATGATATGTATGGATTGTCTGCTGCGCACAAGTCGCTACCACTACCGACATTCGTTAAGGTAACGAATCTGGATAATGGCAAGAGTGTGGAGCTTCGCGTGAATGATCGGGGCCCCTTTCATGAGGATCGGGTGATAGATTTATCCTGGGCCGCGGCCAGACAGCTTGAATTTGACCACCAGGGAACTGCACGGGTGGTTGTGGAAGCATTAGACGAGATCAACTATCCAGACAGGGTGAACACCGCTTCCTATAGTAGTTACTATCTTCAGGTGGGTGCCTTTTCCCAGGCAGATGGGGCGATGTCCCTGTTATCCGCAATCCAGCAGCTTATGAATATGAATGGTTATGAATTCGATGTTCGAACTCTGGTTAGTGAGATTGAAACCGGTGTGCTACATAAGGTTTGGATAGGCCCGATTCATAATGAGCTGTATGAGCATGAACTGACGGTTATTATTGAGGCCGCTGGTATGGGTAGTCCACTCAAAGTCGAGGTCGATTGAACCATAGATTGTATAAAGGAATTTCCAACATGCTGATTCGGTTTTTGGCGATGGCGGCTATATCTCTTTGGCTGTCAGTAGCTGGTGCTGCAAGTGATCCGATTATTCCGGCTCCACCACAATTGGCAGCGAGCGCCTATCTATTAATGGACGCGCGTACAGGTAAGATTCTTGTAGATCACAATAGTGGTCAAAGGTTACCGCCTGCTAGTCTCACCAAAATAATGACGAGCTATGTCAGTGCGTTTGAGCTGCAGAAGGGTACGATCAGTTTAAGCGACGAGGTTCCCATAAGCGTCAAGGCTTGGCGTATGAAAGGGTCGCTCATGTTCATTCAGGAAGGAACTAAGGTAAGACTTGAAGATATTCTGCGCGGAATAATCATCCAGTCAGGCAATGACGCCAGTGTAGCGATCGCGGAACACATTGCCGGATCCGAAGATTCTTTTGCCGATTTGATGAATCAACACGCGTTGCGTTTGGGTATGTTTGACACGAATTTTGTTAACTCGACCGGCTGGCCTCACGAAGACCACTATACGTCTGCGAGAGATCTCGCGAAGTTGACCGGGGTGTTGATCGAGCGCTTTCCTGAGCATTATCAGATCTATTCAGAGAAGACCTTCGCATACAACGAAATCTCGCAACGTAATCGAAACAAGTTGTTGTTCCGTGATAAGACGGCAGATGGCGTAAAAACTGGACACACTGAAGCGGCGGGTTACTGTCTGGTTGCCTCTGCTTTACGCAATGGAATGCGGTTGATTGCGGTGGTAATGGGAGCGTCCTCTGAGTCGGCCAGGGCGACAGAGAGTCAGAAACTATTAACGTACGGATTTCGCTACTATGAGACTGTTGGGCTCTATACCGGAGATGAATCTCTGCGCAAGGTGCGAGTGTGGGGTGGTAAGCACAGCAGCATTAACCTTGGCCTTGCCGAAGACGTTGTGGTGACAATTGCTCGCGGGGCACGCGATAATCTTACCGCGAACCTGGAAATAGATTCTGAGATACATGCACCACTGAAGAAAGGGCAGGAGCTGGGTAGCTTGACAGTGACAGTAGGCTCAAATGAACCCGTGAAACGCCCCCTTGTGGCGTTGAATTCAGTGGAGGAGGCAGGTTTTTTCAGTCGTTTGTGGGATACCATTAACCTGTTCTTTCTTAAGATCTTTGGTGGGGATCCGTTAAGGATCGAATAAGGGAAATTCCAATGCAGGAACCAAAAATTGAGTTTCCATGCGACTATCCGATTAAGGTAATAGGTACATCATCGCCTGATTTCCTGGCAACAGTGCTGGCTGTAGTGCAGAAATACGATCCCACCATGGCGCTTGATAAGACTAAGGAACGCGTTAGTCGAGAAGGGAAATACACGTCTGTTACGCTACTCTTTTGGGCAACGGGTGAAAGTCAACTTAAGGTAATGTTTACTGAGCTAAAGCAGTGTGGTGACGTTCACATGGTGCTTTGAACATTATGTCTGAACCGTTGGTAGTCAGGTTGCTTGGTAGACAATCATATGAGTCGACCTGGTCTGATATGAAGAGGTTCACTCGGCAACGTTCTCCGTTTATTACTGACGAACTTTGGTTGTTGGAGCATCCGCCGGTCTACACCCTTGGTCAGGCTGGCAAAGAGATGCACATACTCGACGCCGGGGATATTGAAGTTGTGCGTTGTGACCGGGGAGGGCAAGTCACATATCATGGTCCTGGTCAGTTAGTAGGCTATCTGATGGCAGATATTGGGCGCCAGCATATTGGAATAAAAGAGCTGGTATGCAGGATAGAAAAAGCACTCGTAGGTGTGATGTCGCGAGTGAACATAGAGGCATATGCGAATCCGGATGCGCATGGTGTCTATGTGGCAGATAAGAAGATTGCCGCGCTGGGCCTTCGAGTGCGCAAAGGGTGTACATATCATGGGTTCAGTCTTAATGTGGATATGGATCTTGAACCTTTTTCGCGTATCAATCCTTGTGGTTATGCTGGGCTGGAAGTCACTGATATGGTTACAGAGGGTGGTGTCTTTGGGAACGAGCGACTAGAGGACATTGTGGTTCAAGAGTTAATCCAGACGTTTGGATATGTCTTAGATGAAAAGCAACGGTTGGTGATCTGAAATGTCGACAAGACAAAGACTAGTGCAGGGTGAAAAGTTACGTGGCGCAGAAAAAGTAAAGCGCATACCTGTCAAAGTTATTCCTACGGAGAAAATGCCCCGCAAGCCAGACTGGATTAGAATTAGAGTCCCGGCGACGCCTCGTATTGCGGAGATAAAGCAGATACTTCGGGACCGAAAACTCGCGTCGGTCTGTGAAGAGGCCAGTTGCCCGAATTTACCGGAATGTTTTTCTCACGGTACTGCGACCTTTATGATCATGGGAGAAATCTGCACGCGGCGTTGTCCGTTTTGCGATGTCGCCCATGGGAAACCTAACGAGTTGGATGTTGATGAGCCACGTAATCTCGCTGACGCGATTGCTGAGATGCGACTAAGCTATGTCGTCGTAACGTCAGTAGACCGTGACGATCTCAAAGATAGTGGTGCTGGTCACTTCGCGGCTTGTATTGATGCCATTAGAGAGAGGACGCCCGATGTTCGCCTCGAGGTGCTGGTGCCAGATTTCCGCGGCAGAATGGAAATCGCCCTGGATAAATTGACCGCGACCAGACCGGACGTTTTCAATCACAACCTGGAGACTGTTCCAAGGTTATACAAGAAAGCTCGCCCCGGCGCTGACTACGAATGGTCTCTCATGCTTCTTCAACGTTATAAGGAGAAGAACCCGGATATCATGACCAAGTCGGGTCTAATGCTCGGCCTCGGTGAAAGTATCGAGGAGATCAAAGCAGTCCTCGTTGACTTGAAAGCACATCAGGTGGATATGGTAACGCTCGGTCAGTATCTCCAGCCAAGCAGGGATCATCTGGCGGTAGAGAGATTTGTCCACCCGGCTGAGTTTGATGCCTTGCGCGAGTATGCGGAACAATTAGGCTTCAAAGCAGTAGCGAGCGGACCGATGGTTCGATCGTCCTACCACGCTGATCTGCAGGCCCGCTTTATAGAAGAATAGCTATAGATAAATAGCTATGGCGACCCGGTACCACAAGTTGGACATTTCGGGTTCTTCTTAAGTCTAAGCTTTTTCCAGTCCATGTATTTGGCGTCAAAAACCAGTAGGTAACCTGCGAGACTTTCTCCAAACCCGACGATGAGCTTGATTGCTTCTGTGGCTTGTAGCGTGCCAATGACGCCAACAACTGGCGCCGCAACGCCGTTCTCTGCGCAGTTAAGTGCCCCTTCTTCCGCTGTGTCATAGAGGCAGCGGTAACAAGGTGCCGATTCTATACGTGGATCATAGACCAGTAGCTGACCTTCGAGTCTTATTGCAGCGCCGCTTACCAATGGTGTTTCGGTCGCTACACAGTGTTCGTTGATTTCGAAACGAATGGTGAAATTATCTGTGCAATCTACGACTACGTCTGCCTGCTCGACCTCACCGCGTAGGACTTCCGAACTCAATTTGGTTGAGATGCAAGTTACCTGTACCTCGGGATTGAGTGCTTCAATGGTCGCGTTGGCGGAGTCGACTTTGTTTATGCCTACCCGAGCGGTCGTGTGAGCGATCTGGCGCTGTAGATTACTAAGATCCACCTGATCAAAGTCAGCCAATACCAGGTGACCCACACCAGCTGCAGCCAGATACATGGCGACAGGACATCCGAGGCCTCCGAGTCCGACAATAAGAACCTGGGAGTTAAGCATACGTTCCTGACCTTCTACCTCAATTTCGGGCAGCATGATCTGTCGGCTATATCTTAGTAATTCCTCGTCATTCATCCTAACTGCGCAGAAATCGCCCTCGGGGTTTGGTTAAGGTCGCTATAGGTTTCTATATGGGTGAATCCATGGTTGTGCAAGCGTTTGCACAACGCATCCTGTTGGTTGTAGCCGTGTTCCAACAACAGCGTACCCCCATCAGCCAGGAGATCACGCGCCTCCTTGATTACTGTATGGAGATCATGGAGCCCTTTACAGGGGGATACCAGCGCAGAGGAAGGCTCGAAGACTAGCGCAGAAAGATGTTCATCTCCTGGCTCTATATATGGGGGATTGCAGATAATCAGTTCCACACTGCGCGGCTTGATGGCTTCACCCCAGTTGCCCTGGAAGAATCTAATGTTTGGCGTTCCTTGTGCATTACGTTTGGCGACTGCCAGAGAGCTTGCGCTTAGATCGCTTGCGATCACTTGCCAGGCGGGTCGTTCGTTAGCCAGTGATATGGCGATCGCGCCGCAGCCGGTACCCAGATCCAGGACAGTCTTCGTCGTGTCAGGAAATGCAGCCAGAGCGGTCTCTACCAATAGTTCTGTCTCGGGTCGGGGAATTAGTGTTGCCTTGTTTACCGCGAAACGATGTTTCCAAAAATCCTTGTGGCCGAGAATGTAGGCGACAGGCTCTCCGTGAATTCGTCGCTCCAGTCGCTTTTCGTAGACCGAGTTTGCTAATTCACATACAGAGTCCTGATCATGTCCAATCACCCAGCTTCTCGTTTTGCCAAGAACATGCGCGAGTATGAGTTGGCGTTCAAGGAGCGGTGTTTCAGGTGCCGATGCTAGAAGTTCATGGATTGTGATCTCAGTTGCCATCATCGAATCCCAGGCTTCTAAGTTGATCTGCCTGATGCTCTTGTACTAATTGATCAATGATTGGTTCCAGCTCACCTGCGATGGTTTGAGGTAATCTGTGTAGTGTCAGATTGATACGATGGTCGGTCACGCGACCATCTGGAAAATTATAGGTGCGTATTTTTTCGGAGCGATCACCAGAACCGACGAGATTTCGTCTTGTTTCCGCCTGTTCCGCCGTTTGCTCACGTTGTGCCTGTTCCAGCAGTTTGGCTTGTAGCAGACTCATCGCGCGAGCTTTGTTCTTATGCTGAGAACGTTCGTCCTGGCATTCAACGACGATACCGGTCGGAATGTGCGTCAGTCGGACAGCGGAATCAGTTTTATTGACATGCTGACCACCGGCGCCGGATGCGCGAAAGGTGTCGACACGCAGGTCGCTCTTGTTGATTTCAATTTCATCAATACCCTCGATCTCGGGTAACACAGCAACCGTACATGCTGACGTATGTATCCGACCCTGTGACTCTGTTTGTGGAACTCGCTGTACGCGGTGAGCACCAGATTCAAATTTCAGATTCGCGTATACTTCCTTTCCGGTAATGCGGGCGATGACTTCTTTGTAGCCTCCGTGCTCCCCCAACCGCTCATTGAGAACCTCGACCTGCCACCGCTTTGTTTCCGCAAAGCGGCTATACATTCGAAACAAGTCACCCGCGAAGATAGCTGCTTCATCTCCACCGGTACCGGCGCGTACTTCAAGGAATATATTGTGTGAGTCGTTCGGGTCCGTTGGAATCAGTAGATGCTGAACATTAACTTCAATCTCTGCAAGTGAAGCTTCCAGTTGATCGGCTTCTTCGCTGGCCATGGCGCTAATGTCGGGATCGTCGTCCTGCACCATCTGCCTTGCTTCTTCGAGTTCCGTAGACTGCTGTTGCCATTGCCTGTAGGCGAGAACAACCGGTTCAATTTCAGCATATTCCTTGGCATAGGCGCGAAACAGGTCCTGGTTGGCGATTGTATCGTTGTCGCTAAGCAGGGCGCCAAGTTCTTCATAGCGCTCAATGAGTTGTTCCAGTTTGATTTGAAGTGAAGGATTCATCTTAGTCCTCATCCAGACCATACAGTTGTTCGACCAACAACAGCAGGTCTGCGCGCCCTAGGGTGCTCGCCTTTTTTATTTCAATGGTAGGTACGTGGACAATCTTGTTGGTCAACTGGTTAGCAAGTGAAGAGACTACAGCTTCCGGGTCTTCACCCTTGGATAGACGCGCGAGTGCCTTGTCGAGCTCGGATTGTTTTAGTTCATCATGGTGTGCACGGAATCGACGTATCGTATCTACCGCGTCCAGAGAATTATCGTTCTCCGTGTATTCTTGCACCGCGGTTTCAATAATCTCGGCTGCTTTGTCTGCGGCATTCTGTCTGAGATTCAGGTTTTCCGTAATGATTTCCTGAAGATTATCAATGCTATAGAGGTAAACATCCTGAAGCTCCGCGACTTCCGGTTCGATGTCGCGGGGTACTGCGATATCAACCATGAAAATTGGTTTATGACGTCGACTCTTTAGGGCGCGTTCCACAGCGCCTTTACCAAGAATCGGCAGGGAAGAACCAGTTGAGGAAATAACGATATCCGTATGTTCGAGCATGTGAGGTACAGCTGAGAGATCAACTGCTTGAGCGTTGTAGGGTTCTGCGACTGCCTCTGCGTTTGCTAGTGTGCGGTTAGCAATGACCAGATTTCTAACACCCGCGTTGGCAAGATGCTGTGCTGCGAGTTCAATGGTCTCGCCGGCACCGATGAGCAGGGCATTGCAGCTCGCGACATCTGTAAATAACTGTTTAGCCAGGGTTACAGATGTTGAGGCAATAGATACCGGATTTTCTCCAATCCCCGTTTGTGTCCGCACCTGTTTGGCCACTCTGTTGGTAGTCTGAGACAACTTGTTCAATTGGGGACCAAGAGTGTCGTGCATTCTCGCGATGGTGAAGCAGTCTTTGAACTGTCCAAAGATTTGCGGCTCGCCAATCACCATCGAATCGAGACCACAAGCTACTCGCATGGTGTGCTGCACGGCACCCGGGCCTTCATGTGTATAAATACGGTCTTCCAGCTCGGACGGGGCTATATCGTGATAATCCGCTAACCAGTTGATTACAAGTCTTGGGTCTGGTTCATTGGTAACGATGATCGCTTCGGTTCGATTACAGGTCGACAGAATGGCCAATTCACGGAAGCCGCCATCGTTTTTCAGCGCAGGAAGCGCCTCTGCCAGCTGATCAGGGGTAAAAGCGACCCGCTCCCGTAGTGAAACGGGTGCAGTCTGGTGATTCAAGCCAACTAGCAATAAATCCATTGAATTAAAACCCAGCTGAAGCATCTAAGTTGCAGATGATTCGGCAGTTCAGTAAACGTAGAATGAACCCCTGTGTTCGATAACAACACTCAGTTCTAGAAATGATATCTATTGTCTATTGTACGTGGGTTAAAGTGTTGAATATATAGGGCTGGAGCTCTCAGCGTGTAGAGAGCCTTCAGCGTGTTGGAGAGCCTTCAGCGTGTTGGAGAGCCCTCAGCGTGTAGAGAGCCCTCATTGTGTTAAGAGCCTTCAGCGGGTAGGAAAGTAAAAATGAATAGAAACAATGCATATTCACTATGCATGATAGCGATGTTTTTCGGGGTAGTCGGTTGCGCCACCATCGCACCCGAACCAGAAGTTATTGTTGCTGAAGAGACTGTAGCGCCTGAACCTGAGGTTGAGCCTAAGCCAAGCAGACCACGTCCTGAGGATTATCCGGTCGCTAACTTCGAAGAAGATGCGCTGTATGAGCTTCTGGTTGCGGAGGTCGCTGGACACAGGGGGGAGTACGACACTGCGCTTGAAAAATATGTGGAAATAGCCAAATCGAGTCGCGATCCAAACGTGGCGGCGAGAGCAACCATCCTGGCCCTCTATCTGCGACGTCATCAGGCTGTTCTAACTACCTCGCAAATTTGGGCGGAGGAAGATCCAGAGAATATCGATGCCCATCGTTATGCTGCGGACCAGTTCATTCGGGCTGGTGATCTGGAGGGCGCGATTCGCCATATGGAAGCCATCAAGAGGCTGGGAGGGCTTGCCAACTTTGGCGTGCTGGCTGACCAAGCGGCTAATCTCAATAATGAGGAGCGTGCCTCATTGCTGGCTGCTATTTCCAGG
The DNA here is from genome assembly GCA_913045175.1 of uncultured Gammaproteobacteria bacterium. Taxonomy (GTDB): domain Bacteria; phylum Pseudomonadota; class Gammaproteobacteria; order Pseudomonadales; family Azotimanducaceae; genus UBA7455. The sequence goes on from CAJWQG010000014.1 coordinate 54,426, forward strand.
ATGCTGTCAGAAGACACGGAAGATGAACAACTGCTGTTCTCGAAAGCGGTTTTATTGGAACAAAATGGTGAATACGGCAAGGCATTGCAAATCGCCGACCAGCTGCTACAGAAAAAGAAAAATCTCAATGTCATCATCCTCAAGGTCAAAGTGCTCAAGGATCAACTGCGTAATGCTGATGTTGTGACATTCCTGGAGGAGATGCTGGCGGAGTTGCCGGATAATCGACGGTTGCGTCTTATTTGCGCACGATTCCTCTTTGAGACCGAAGATTTACAGGGCTCCAGAGAACAATATGAATATGTATTGGACCAGTCGCCCAGTGATGGCAATGTGTTGTTTGCCCTGGCATTGATTGCATTGGAGCAAAAGGATGACGATCGAGCACAGATTCATCTTGAGGAAATGGTACGTTGGGACCGTCGAGTTGGCGAAGCACATTTCTATTTGGGAAGTATCGCCGAACGTAAGAATGATATTCCCCGGGCTATTCGAGAATACAAACAAGCTGGTAGCGGCTATGAGTTTCTTCCGGCCCAGTCGCGAATCGCTTCGATATACATTGATCAAGGACGTGTAAAGGAAGCCAGAGGTTATCTTGAGCACATGCGTGCGGAACAGCCATCTTTTCACCAAAGGCTGGTCATGGTGGAGGCACAAGTCTTAAGTGAACGTGGCCTGCAGGACGAAGTATTCGACGTCCTGGACACGTCTCTTCAAGATGATCCGGAAAACGTAGAATTATTGTATTACCGCGCAATGACGGGCCAGAAATTTGGTCGAATGGACATTCTTGAACGCGATCTCAGAGCGATCATCACGCGGGATCCCGGGAATGCAGACGCGCTAAACGCCCTGGGATACACCCTGACTGATCTTACGGACCGGCATGAGGAGGCGCTCGCGCTGATTCAAAGGGCGCTTGCAATCAAACCAAATGAAGCCGCGTTCATCGATAGTATGGGTTGGGTACTCTATAGGCTGAAAGATTTCGAGAATGCGGTTGTTCATCTACGTAAAGCCCTGGCCCTGTATCCGAACGATGAGGTAGCAGCCCACCTTGGCGAAGTCCTATGGGTTATGGGTGAGCATCTCGAAGCCAGCAACGTTTGGCAAAAGGCGTTGGAGTTGGCGCCGGACAGCGAGATTCTCAAACGGGTCATCAATCAGTTTACGCTGTAAGCACGTGACACGTTATGGTGTGCTGCTGCTGACGTCGATGCTGAGTGCCTGCACGAATATTTCCGTTCCAGAAGGAACGCCTTCAGAGAGTTGGCGATTGGTCGGGAAACTGGGCGTTCGATCACCCGACTATAACGGTAGTGCTGCCGTTGACTGGCAACAGAGTATTGAACGCTACGAGATTTCGTTAACCGGTGCGCTCGGGGTGTCAGTTGCCAATATAGCGGGGGATCAGCGATTGGTTCAAATAACGCGTGGTGACGAACCGACCCGAACGCTCCCAACCCAGGCATTGTCTGAAGAGATCGGATACGAGCTGCCGCTCGCTCATCTGAGTTACTGGGTTCGTGGAGTTCCGGACCCTGGATATGCAGCCACCGAGCACGAAACCGGGTTTGATCAAGCAGGTTGGCGTATTGAATACCTGGGATTTGAGGCATCAATGCCAAGGAAGATAAGGTTTACCCGTGATGCAACGAAACTAACCCTGATAGTCCGTAACTGGGAGTTTTGATGCAGTTAGAACTACCAGCGCCCGCGAAGATCAACCTTTTTCTGCACATCCTGGAGCGACGCCCAGATGGCTATCATGAACTTCAGAGCGTGTTTCGGTTCCTGGAATTGGCGGATACGCTCTCTTTTGAGCCGACCAGGGGTGGCGTCAGCGTAGCTATGGATGGCGTGAGCCAGGAAGACAACCTGGTATACAGGGCTGCTCGTCTCCTATCAGATGGCCGCGATGTTCCTGGTGTAAACGTCACAATAACGAAACGCATACCCCTTGGGGCGGGCCTGGGCGGTGGTAGCTCTGATGCGGCGACGACCCTGCATGGTTTGAACATTATGTGGGAACTTGGGTTGAGTGATGACGAACTGGCCGAGCTGGGCCTGCAGATAGGTGCCGATGTGCCGGTTTTTGTGCGTGGATTTACCGCTTTTGCAGAAGGAATTGGCGAACGATTGGCGCCGGTTGACCTGCCTGAGATTTGGTATGTGCTGCTGGTACCAGAGTCCAGGATTTCTACCGCTGAAATCTTTACGCAGCCCGATTTGACACGGGATACAAGTGCCATCACAATAGCCCGTTTTTTACAGGGCGAGAGTCTTAGAAATGACTGCGAAACGGTCGTTCGGAGACTATATCCTGAAGTAGGAGATGCGCTCGACTGGTTGAGCCAGCGGGGTACTGCTAGAATGACCGGCACCGGTGCTTGTGTATTTCTAGAGACTGGAGACGAGGCCGTCGCGAGGGAGATTTTATCCCAAAGTAGTTGGCGTGGGTTTGTGTCAAAGGGTACTAAGCAGTCAGTACTTTTTGATGCGTTAGTCCAGAAGCGAAAATGATTTCAAAACTAAACGATGGGGTGTCGCCAAGTCGGTAAGGCACAAGGTTTTGATCCTTGCATTCGCAGGTTCGAGTCCTGCCACCCCAGCCATACTTGTCATGGAATAAGATCATGGCGGAATTAAAAATCTTTTCGGGTAACGCGCACCGGGTCCTCGCGGATCGGGTCGTGGATAGACTACGGGTCGAAATCGGCGCCGCTGATGTGAGTCGGTTTAGCGACGGTGAGGTTAGTGTAGAGATTCATGAAAATGTGCGTGGCAAGGATGTTTTTATCATCCAGCCCACGTGTGCACCTACCAATGACAACCTGATGGAACTCATTGTTCTGGCAGACTGCCTCCAAAGAGGATCAGCGGCAAGGATCACCGCTGTTGTACCGTATTTTGGTTATGCGCGTCAGGATAAACGAGTGCGTTCCGCGAGGGTGCCAATAACCGCCCGTGTGGTTGCCGACATGTTAAGCAGTGCAGGCATTGATCGTGTATTAACTATTGATCTGCACGCGGATCAGATCCAGGGCTTCTTTAGTATCCCTGTGGACAACATCTATGCTTCGCCGGTGATGCTTATAGATATAGAGCAGCGGTCCTATGACGATTTGATGATCGTGTCGCCGGATGTAGGTGGAGTCGTTCGGGCGAGGGCGATTGCGAAGCAGCTGAACGATGCTGACCTCGCCATCATTGATAAGCGGCGTCCTCATGCCAATGAGGCGGAAGTGATGCACATCATCGGTGACGTTGATGGTCGAACCTGTCTTATGGTGGATGACATGGTTGATACCGCAGGAACACTATGCGCCGCAGCAGAGGCGCTGAAGAAAAATGGGGCCAGCCGCGTTATCGCGTATTGTACCCACCCGGTATTGTCCGGTAAGGCAATCAAGAATCTTGAAAATGCCTCGCTGGATGAATTGGTGGTAACCGATACCATACCTCTCAGCGACGCCGCTGCTGGGTGTGGCAAGATCAGGCAGCTTAGTGTTGCCGACGAATTAGCAGAATCTATTCGGCGCATCAGTAATGAAGAATCACTGAGCGCGCTGTTTAATAAACGGATACAGCCAGCACTATTCTAGGTTGTGTCATTTTTGAAATGCCGTCAGAACGCGGTCGCAGCTGACTGACGGTGCAAGTGTAATAAAGGAGTAAACCATGGCAGATTCATTCGAGCTTCAAGCCGAACTGCGTACTGATACAGGGAAAGGTGCGAGCCGCCGCCTGCGTCGGGAAGGTGATCTGGTACCGGCCATCTTGTATGGCGCAGGTAAAGACCCACAATCGTTGTCTATTCTTCAAAAGGACCTGCGTAAGGCCTGTGAGAACGAGGCATTCTTTTCACACATTATTTCCCTCCAGGCAGGTGGAGAAAAGCAGGAAGCGATTCTTAAGGACCTACAACGCCACCCCTCGAAGGATCGAATCCTTCACGCAGACTTTTTTAGAGTGCGGATGGACCAGGCGATTATCGTGGAAGTACCTTTGCATTTTATTAATGAAGAGAATTGCGTTGGCGTTAAACAGGGTGGAGGACTTATTTCTCATACCATGAGTTCAGTCGAGATCAGCTGTTTGCCTGGTGACCTGCCAGAGTACATCGAAGTTGACGTTATCGATCTCGAGCTTGGTAGCTCTATTCATATGAGCGCGCTGCTGTTGGCGGAAGGACTAACCATCCCGGCTCTTGCACAGGGCGCGGACCGCGATCAGGTGGTGGTTGCATGTAACCTCCCACGGCGTGCTGAAGAAATTGAACCTGCTGCTGAAGCGCTTGATGCTGAAGCGGAGGAAGGCGCGGAAGAAGAATCGACAGATTCTGATGCTTCTGACGAGGCCGGTAGCGACAGCGATAGCGAATAATATGCCGTCGTTTGACGGTATGTTATAGGAGGCCTTGTGAGTTCTCCCCTTAGTCTCATTGTCGGTATTGGTAACCCTGGTTCACAATACTCGGAAACTCGTCACAATGTAGGTGTCTGGTTCGTTAAGAAACTGGCTAGCCTACATCGTGGCGACTTCAGAGAAGAGAAGAAGTTCTTTGGCGATGTCGCCAGCACCATTTACCGCGGGCGGGAACTGAAGTTGCTTATTCCGAGCACCTATATGAACGAAAGTGGTAAATCTGTTGGAGCGCTGGTCAATTACTACAAGATTCCACACCAGAGGATGCTCATCGCACATGACGAGTTGGATATAACCACTGGTATTGTGCGCCTTAAGCAGGGTGGAGGGCTCGCCGGACACAACGGGCTGCGGGATATTTCACGATGTTTAGCGGGAAGTCAGGAGTTTAATCGTTTGCGTATTGGGGTGGGGCACCCTGGTTCCAAGGAAGATGTGACTGGTCATGTGCTGAGCAAAGCGTCTTCTCGTGATAGGCAAAGCATTGACGCCTGCATTGATGCAGCGCTGGATGTTCTGCCTCTGTTAGTCGATGGCGAATGGCAAAAAGCGATGAACGAATTGCATACTTTTAGTGCGGTTCCTGATGGTGAGGATCAGTAGGTGGGTTTTAACTGCGGTATTGTGGGTCTACCAAATGTCGGCAAGTCGACGTTATTCAACGCGCTTACCAACGCGGGTATTGCTGCGGAAAATTTTCCCTTTTGCACCATCGAGCCCAATGCCGGTGTGGTGGCAATGCCTGATCCACGGCTTGACGCGATCGCTGCGATTGTTAATCCGGCCCAGGTAATTCCTACTACAGTAGAGTTTGTGGACATCGCCGGACTTGTTGAGGGAGCGTCAAAAGGCGAGGGGCTGGGCAATCAGTTTCTGGCCAATATCCGGGAAACAGACGCCATTGCCCATGTCGTTCGCTGCTTTGAAGATGAGAATGTCACTCATGTCGCAGAAGCAATTGATCCGAAGCGTGATATCGAAATCATTGACACCGAGTTGCAGCTTGCGGACCTCGAAACACTGGAGCGTGCAATCAGCAGAGTGAATCGCGTCGCTAAGAGTGGCGACAAGGAAGCTATTGCTAACATGCAGTTTCTTGAATCGCTGCAGGAGCATATCAACGCGGGTAACCCGGCAAGAACGATCGAGGTGTCACCGGAACAGGCCCCTGCGGTGCGAGACTTGCATCTCATCACCATGAAACCCGTTCTCTATATTGCCAACGTCGATGAAGAGGGCTTTGACGACAACCCATATCTTGCAGCAGTTCAGGAGGTGGCGACGTCGGAGTCCGCCAGTGTGGTTGCGATTTGCAATAAGCTGGAAGCCGAGATTGCAGAGCTCGCGGATGAAGAGAGAGTAGAGTTCCTGCAGGATCTCGGTATGGAAGAACCCGGTCTCGATCGAGTTATTCGTGCAGGATACGAGCTGTTAGGGCTGCAAACATACTTTACGGCTGGACCCAAGGAAGCACGGGCGTGGACTGTACGGAGAGGGTCGACTGCGCCCGCGGCGGCAGGTGTTATCCATACTGACTTTGAAAAGGGATTCATTCGTGCCGAGGTCGTCAGCTATGAGGATTATATAACCGGCAACGGTGAAGCAGGCGCCAAAGACGCTGGTAAGTGGCGCCTTGAAGGTAAAGACTATGTCGTTCAGGACGGTGACGTAGTTCACTTTCGCTTTAACGTGTGATGATCAAGAAACTCCGGGCGATGGGGGTGCTGCGCAATCTGCTGCATCTATCAGCGGTTCTGTTTACTGTATTGATGCCACTTGCGCTGGGGTCAGGTTATACAGACAACTGGGATCTCTTTTTTACGGGAGTTGTACCTGCGACCTCACCCATTATCTTAATTGTGATCCTGCTCGATATGATGATGTGTCGGATCTGGAAATCCGATGCGTCACGCGAACAAGTCGCGCAGCTAAATTTCGCCATCAGAGTTCACCTGATAGTGGGAGTATTACTAACAGCGTCTTTTTTAGCAGTCTTTCTGCCGGTCCTGTTACCTTGACAAGAAATAGGGGAAGTCGCAAAATCCGCGACCCTTGAGATAGGCATGCACGTGAATATGATAAAATTCCTTTCGGTACTTCTTCGAAGTACCTTTCGGCGTTCATGTTTGCACTTTGTGCAAGCCATGAACTATATGGCTATGTAGCTCAGCTGGTTAGAGCACAGCATTCATAATGCTGGGGTCGGTGGTTCAAGTCCACCCATAGCTACCAATTTCACGGCTTGGCCGAAGGCCAAACGTGAAAGCGATGACGAATCCACTAAGAAGCGGCAGTGTTTTCTCGAATGCGAAAATCACGAGAGCGCTTAGAACTGAATGAGACGATCCAGCTTTCTATTGATGCTGGGGTCGGTGGGCTAGGCGCACCCGCCGGGCGACGGACTCCGAACGCGGCCCGGTCAACTCCACCCATAGCTACCAACTTCATGGCTTCGCCCGAAGGGCGGCAGCCAATTCGCGAAGCGAAATGGCGAGAGCCAGCGGCTTACCCCACAGCGGTCCGTACCAGATCCTTCCGACAATAAATCCCATTAAGGCGCGCCAGGCACGACGAGCCAGCTTACATCCAGAATGTCCATTTGCTTCTCCCTGAGTGTCCTGCCGTCTATTTAAACATTAACAACGCGCGTTGTTATTCCTGAACTATCGAGCCTCAGTTTTGAGTCTGATAAAAAGCCCTTGTAAAAGATTCTCCTCGACGGTTTCACCCTAACACTCTATAGTGCGCACCCTGTAAAACCATGGACAACTCCGTGCCCGACGATTCAATATGATTACAACAGCTAATATCACCATGCAGTTTGGCGGCAAGCCGCTGTTTGAAAACATTTCTGCCAAGTTTTCCGATGGCAATCGATACGGTCTGATTGGTGCCAATGGCTGCGGCAAATCGACTTTTATGAAGATTCTGTCGGGACAGCTGCAACCTACATCCGGCAATGTGTCGATCAACGAGCATATGAGGCTGGGCGAGTTGAGCCAGGACCAGTTTGCGTTCGAGGAATACAGTGTTGTTGATACCGTCATTATGGGCGACAGGAAGCTAGCTGAGATCAAGCAGGAACGAGACCGTATCTATGGTCTTGCGGAAATGTCTGAAGCAGATGGTATTAAAGTGGCGGATCTCGAAATTCAGTTTGCTGAGCTGGATGGATATAGCGCCGAGAGTCGTGCCTGCGAAATACTTTCTGGGGCTGGTATTGATGAGTCACTGCACTATGGCACCATGAGCGAGGTCGCTCCGGGCTGGAAGCTGCGAGTCTTGTTGGCCCAAGCCCTGTTCTCTGACCCCGATATACTGTTGCTCGATGAGCCGACCAACAACCTGGATATTCATACCATCAGGTGGCTCGAAGATGTGCTGAACGAGCGCAAGAGCACCATGATTATCATCTCGCACGATCGCCATTTTCTGAATGCTGTTTGCACGCACATGGCAGATATCGACTACGGAACGCTGAAGGTCTACCCGGGTAATTATGATGACTTCATGATTGCATCAACCCAGGTCCGTGAACGAATGCAGTCGCAGAATGAGAAGAAGAAAGCCCAGATTCTTGAGCTCAAGCACTTTGTCAGTCGTTTCTCTGCCAACGCCTCGAAAGCCAAACAGGCTACGTCGAGAGCGCGTCAGATCGAAAAGATAGAACTGGATGAGATCAAACCATCCAGCAGGGTCAGCCCCTACATTCGCTTCAACCAGGAGTCGAAGTTACACAGACTGGCGCTTACCCTGGAAGATGTTGGCCACAGTTTTGAGGATGAAAAACTCTTTGAAAACGGTAACATGATCATCGAGGCTGGAGCCAGGCTCGCCATTATTGGTGAAAATGGCGTTGGCAAATCGACACTGCTCAAATGCCTGATGAGTGACCTGGATGTTCGGGCGGGTACTATCAAGTGGGCCGAGAATGCGGAGCTGGGTTACTGCCCGCAGGATACCCATGCAGTTTTTGATGAGGACATCACTCTGTTTGACTGGATGAGTCAGTGGCGCAAGCCCAGCCATGATGATCAGATCGTTCGTGCAACACTCGGCCGGTTGCTGTTTTCTTCCGAAGACTTCGAAAAATCAGTCATGGTTTGTTCCGGTGGTGAGAAGAACAGATTGTTGTTTGGCAAGCTCATTATGTCTGAGCCCAATGTCATGTTGCTGGATGAGCCCACCAACCACCTTGATATGGAAGCTATTGAGGCTTTGAACCTTGCGCTTGAATACTTCGAGGGGACGCTGATTTTCGTCAGCCATGACCGTGAGTTTGTCTCTTCGCTTGCGACGAGGATAATTGAAATCAAAGATCAACGTCTCAATGATTTCAACGGCACCTATGAGGAATACCTCCAGAGCCAGCAGGTTGAAGCAAGGGTCGCCGGCCGATAAATCAGCTTGTTTAGCTTGTTTAGCTTGTTTTAGTCGGCTTCAGCCGGCGGTTTCCTGCGTCGAGGGCTCGGGGTTTTATCCTTCGCCTTCCCTTTGTTCTTGTTAGCCCTGACCTTCTTCCTGGATCGATTTTTGTTATCGGTGCTGGAGCGACGAGGTTTCTTTCTTGCCGGCCTGCCTTTTTCCTTAGGCTCTACCCGCGAGATCTTTAACTGCTGGCCACCGACCCAGACTTTCTTCAGGTCGTTAAAAATTGCTTTGGGCATTCCCTCGGGCAGCTCGATGAAGCTAAAAGAAGTTTTGATTTCGATATGGCCGATGTGTTCAGCGTCGAGACCGGCCTCGTTGGCAATCGCACCGACAATATTGCCTGGTTGTACCTCGTGATCATGTCCTACTTCGATTCGAAACCGTTCCATACCTTCAGCTGATGCTTTCTGCTTCCGTTTGCTCGATTGTCGTTCTCGTCGAGGTGATCTTTCATCCCTTCTGTTGTCGCTTCTCCCCTTGTCCTTTTTATTTATCTTTTCCGGTTCCAGGAGTAGGGATTTTTCACCGATGGATAGTTTGGCGAGTGCCGCCGCGATCTCAATGGGCGAAACGTCATGTTCCTGCTCATAGGATTCTAGGATGCCTTGTATAAAGTCCAGTTCGCCGCCCTCGAGTGCTTCCGTGATGCCTTGCTTGAACTTCGCGATGCGCTGACTGTTTACCATTTCTGTGCTGGGTAGCGTCATCGCCTTAATTTTCTGGCGTGTCGCCTTCTCTATCGACGCAAGCATGCGGCGTTCTCTGGGAGAAACAAACAGGATCGCTTCCCCGGTTCTACCGGCTCTACCGGTGCGGCCGATTCGGTGTATATAGGCTTCAGTATCGTAAGGTATGTCGTAGTTGATGACATGACTGATGCGATCGACGTCGAGCCCTCTGGCAGCAACATCAGTTGCGACGAGGATGTCGATATCACCTTTCTTCAGCTGGGCAATCATCTGTTCGCGGTTTTTTTGAGGCATGTCGCCATTCAGTGCTGTCGCAGGATACCCCCGGGCTTCCAGTCGTTCCGCAAGTTCTGTTGTCGCTATTTTTGTACGAACAAAAATCAGTACGCCATCAAAGGGTTCAACTTCCAGTATTCGTGTCAGCGCATCGAGCTTGTGAAGATTGCTGACCGGCCAGTAACGTTGATTGATAGATTCCGCTGTGGCTGTCTTGGCCTTGATGGCGACATCATGAGCGTCAGTCAGGTAGCGCTTCGCGATCTTCTCGATTTGCTTTGGCATGGTGGCCGAGAAGAGTGCAATTTGTCGGCTCTCCGGCGTTTGCTCCAGTATCCATTCGACGTCGTCGATAAAACCCATTCGCAGCATCTCATCGGCTTCATCAAGCACCAGTGCCTGCAGGTTATCGAGTTTCAATGTGCGTTTCCGCATGTGATCCATGACACGACCTGGCGTGCCAACGACGATGTGAACGCCGCGTCGCAGGGCGCGAATCTGTCTGGAATATTCCTGTCCGCCATAGATCGGCGATACATGAAACCCCTTCATATGATGGGCATAGCGTTGGAAAGCCTCGGCAACCTGAATGGTCAGCTCCCGTGTTGGTGTCAGGACCAGCACCTGTTCATGGCGTTGCTTAAGGTCAATTCTTGCCAGCAATGGCAGGGCAAATGCTGCGGTCTTCCCGGTACCGGTTGGTGCGTGACCAATGAGGTCGGACCCCTTGAGTAAAGGAGGAATCGCCCCGGATTGGATAGGTGAGGGTGTTTCGTATCCTACTTCTTCCAGTGCTTTAATCAGCGAAGGTGGCAGTCCAAGCGAGTCAAAGCTTGGTGCCGGATCGATTTCTTTCATGGGGACCTCGGGGAAGCAAATACCATAAGCGGTATCTGTGGGTCGGCGAGTATAATGCGGCATCATCTAATTACAATGATTTTGCTTAAATAGTGGTGATTTATCTCACCAGGTGTCGAGTAACGTGCTTGCGTCAGCTTTTTAGGGTGCGAGAGTCCCTGGCTGGCTCTTCGGCCATCCGCTCCGCGGTCAACGATGAAAGTGGGCCAAGCGCGAGAAGTTTAGGAAAAAGCCCACACCAGCTGCCGACAACCAGCAATGTTCCGATGCCGCCACTAACGACTGAAATAAGTGGGGTAGTCAGTTGTGCAACCAGTCCCGACTCGAATCCGCCGAGCTCGTTGGAAGAGCCGACAAAGATGGAACTGATGGCGGAGACTCGTCCCCGCATCTCGTTGGGCGTGCTCATCTGAGTGATGACCTGACGGATCACCATACTGATATTGTCAAGTGCGCCTGTCAGAGCGAGCGCGGCCATCGAGAGCCAAAAACTTGTGGAGAAACCGAAGACGATGGTTGCCACTCCGAACCCTGCGACTGACCAGAAGAGGATGCGCCCCGCGCGCTGAATCGGCGGCAGGTAAGCCATCGAGATAGCCATTACACAGGCGCCGGCAGCAGGTGCTGCGCGCAACCAGCCGAGGACCTCTTCGGGCTCTAGCCCGAGGCTGCTGGCATCAATGATGTCTCGGGCGAAGATAGGCAACAGGTACACAGCGCCCCCCAGCAGCACAGCAAACAGGTCCAGGGAAATGGCGCCGAGCAATACCTGCTTGCGCCAGACAAACCTTAACCCCTCGATTACCTGACCGATCATGTTGCCGCGCTGGCTGCGGGGTGCAGGCGGCAGACGCATGCCTGCAAGAAACAGGATGAACGCGGCCGACGATAGGGCACTGAGGAAGTATGCCGCCTGAATGCTGATCGCGATCAGGAAACCGCCGATGACGGGTCCACCAATGCCGGTGACCTGCATCAGGCTGGTACGCCACTTAACCGCGTTTTCGAACAATTCGTGCGGGACCAGCAGCGGCATGATGGCCGACCGTGCCGGCCAGCCGAAGCGCAGAAACGTTGCGTCAATAAAGAGAAGGAAGTAGAGCCATTCAACCGGCGCGCTGTAGTAGCTCGCGACGCCGAGGGCAAGTGATGAAATGGTGGCGCCCAAAAGGCTCCACATCATCAGCTTGCGGCGATCGAATACGTCCGCCAGGTAGCCGGCGGGTAGGGTAAAAAGCAGCATCGGGATCGCCTGTACGAGCCCGACCCAGCCGAGGGACAAGGCCTGTTCGGTACGATCGTACACTTCCCAGCCAATGGCGAGGCCCTGTGCGGCAGTCCCCATGCCCACAAGGCAGGTGGCGATCAGGAAGTTCCGGAATAGTGGGATGCGCAGCGCGCTGTATGGATCGTTTCGCTCGTTCAATGTCTAAAGCCTGACTCGGAGATGGTGATCTTACTGCTATTAGTGGTGATCTATCCCGCCAGGCGTCGAGAGAAGGAATTCAGGCCGAACTGCGCCCATAAAGCGACAGTTCTACCGCCTCGAACTCGACGTCTTCACCAAACTCGATGTCGGTCATGAAGTCCTTGGTACCCTGCCGTTTGGCGACGTTTTTCTCTACGGCGTTCGGCATGGGCAGTGTCTCGCCAAACACCGACTCCAGTTCCTTTACTTCAGCGGCCGTGAGCTTCGTGAGCCGGCACGGCATGCCCTTCATGTGCGGTATGCCCTGCTCGAGGTCGATCAGATCGGCGTCGTCATCCGGAGTAATCTGTGCGTCGGCGAATGACCACATGCCGGATAAGTGCTCGAGACCTTGCGGTGCCTCCGGTTTCCACCAACCGTGCGGTACGCGCACCAATCCTTTCGGCATGCCTGCGCGGATGAAGGCGCGGCCGACCATACGGCCAGTCGAGGTCTCAACACGCGCCCAGTTGCCTTCTTCGAGGCCAAGGTCATCGAGGTCTGCCTTGTTGACGAATAGCGCCGGATCCTTTGCACGCTTTCTGAGGTCTGGGATGTGCCGGTGTCCTGTGCGGTAGTACTCGTCGTCGGGCAGGCCGATGAACATGGAAAGAGGATACTCGGCGCTCTCGGGCGACGCTTCGCGGTAGTAGGGTAGGGGGTCGAAGCCGAAGGCGTCCAGGATGGTCGAGTAGAGCTCCACCTTGCCGGTCGGGGTAGCGAAACCCGTCTTCTCGTATTTCTTTTCTGGGTTCTCCATTTTGGGCATCGAACCGCTGGCGACCACGTCGGCCCAGGTCGTGTTAGCCGGCTCCAGGCGGAAGTCGAGCATCTGTTCGGGGGTCTGCCAGGGGAACTCATCTTCAAGACCCATGCGTCGCGCGAGCTCGTGCCAGAAATAAACAACGCTCTTGCATTCGCCGGGTGGCTGCATTGCCTGATCCGAGATGCCGACCATCATGCTGGAGCGCTCTAACCACGCGTCGCCGGGTAGCACGTAGTCGGCGAGCTGTGCGGTCGGGGTCATCATATGCTCGTAGGCGACGATGAGATCCTGCTTCATCAGGCCTTCATAAATGCGCTTGGTGTTGGCGAAGGACATTAGCGTGTTGTTGCCCATGGCGAAAAAGGCGCGTACCGAATACGGGTCTCCGTCGACCATAGCCTTGAACACCGCCATTGGGTTTGCCATGTAGCAGCCGCCGACCAGGTTGGCGTAACGATGGCCCCACACTTCCTCGGTCTTGTTGTCCATCGGCGCCATACCGCGGTAAGTGAATACCGGGAACTCACCGGCACCGAGCTGCTTGTCCTTTTGCGCTTGCGGCAGACGGTCGTGCAGTTCTATCTCGGAGTCCGAGCGAACGCCCGGGTTGAAGCCAGTGAACATCTCACCACCCTTTACGTCCAGATTGCCGGTCAGCGCGCGCAGGGCGCATTGCAGGCGGATCGCTGAAGTGCTGGATACCTGCTGGTCGGTAACGGGTGACCAGGGAATTGCCGCCGGCCCACTGTTCGCGTACATACGGGCGGCATCACGAATAAGCGACTCCTCGACGCCGGTGATCTCGGCCACCTTACTGACCGGGTACTCGCGCACGCGCTGCGCGAACTCATCGAAGCCGTGTGTCCATTTGGCGACGAACGCTTTGTCGTATAGCTCTTCCTCGATGATGACGTTCAACCAACCGAGGGTCATGGCCGCGTCAGTACCGGCGCGTAATGGCAGCCAGATATCAGCGACCTCCGCATTCTCGCTCTTGCGCGGGTCCAGTACGATCAGTTTCGCGCCCGCGGTCTGAGCTGTGCGGATGGTCTTGTACTCTAGCGTCCAACTATGGCGGCGTGGATCGTGGCCGAAGAGGACGATGCACTTGGAGTTCAGCAGGTCGCCGCGCGGGTACCAGCCGTAAACCATGCGCGAAACCGCGGCAGTGTTGCCCATGCAATACGCAATGCCGCTGATGAAGTTGGGTGTGCCAATCAGGTTCATAAAACGTCGCGCAAGACCGTTGTCGTTGCCGACGTTGGCGTTGCTGCTGACGACCGCAAGCGCTTCAGGTCCGTACTGATCAACTACCCCGGTGAGGCGCTCGGCGATATCGTCCATCGCTTCGTCCCAGGACACCTCTGCCCACTTGCCCTCGCCACGTTCGCCCATGCGCTTCTTCGGCTTCATGAGCCGGTCCGGGTGGGCGAACGACTTCGGCGCATAGGCGCCTTTCATGCAGATGACGTCCTTAAAGAACGGATGATCGCGTGTTGTGACCTTGACGACCCGGTCGTCCTTCACCTTGGCTGATAGGGGACAGAAGCTGTCACAGCTGTAACAGACAACGGATTTAGTTTCGCTCAAGGTCGTTCTCCTTTGTTTTTTCGGCCGATTGGCGCCTGGGCGCAATCATATCGAGACGGGTAGGGGCTGTAAATTTGGAGGGCGGACCACAATAACTCAAGAACGACAGGCGTCAGCCCCGCTACCCAGTAGCTCGGGTTTCAGGTGAGGCTCCATCGGTATCCAGATCTCGCCGGTTCGTTGGGCGTCGTAATATTTTCGGATCGTTGTGGTGTTTTCATCCATGCCTTCCGGATACC
>CAJWQG010000015.1 GCA_913045175.1 uncultured Gammaproteobacteria bacterium
GATTACCTGAAGTAAATGGCCCTTGTGGATTGACACTCGCATCGACCTCACCATCGTTGTCGTCATCGGCGTCGGCGGTATCGCCAATTCCGTCGCTATCGGTATCCACAGTTTCCGTAGGATCCAAAGGAAAGGTGTCATTGTTGTCAGCTGTACCATCGCCGTCATCATCCAGATCCGCGTTATCACCGATTCCATCCTGATCCGTGTCTACGGATTCCAGTGGATCGGTAGGAAACGCATCATCATCATCGAGCACACCATCATTATCATCATCAGTATCCGTGTCATCGCCGATTCCGTCCTCATCTGTATCGAGAAATGTTTCAACGACAACCTCTACGTTTGCCAGCGAAACGTTTCCCTCCGCATCGGTGCAAACCACTGGAACCTCCGTGGTTTCACCTGCAGGAAATTCCTGCCGGGGTATCGATCATTAAGTCAGGGGCATCGAGATTGTCGGAGCAGGCGATCGGCGCCAGGTAATCAACGATCATTTGTTCTGAACTGGGAATAGCACTGTTACTTGAAATGGTCAGCGCCTCCGAGGGCAACTCTTCAATCACTGGATCAAAAATATCCACAATTGTAGTGGTGGCATCGATAAAACTTGTCGGCGTCGCTGCGTCTGTCACGCCACCCGCTGGATATGAATTCACGCCATCAGTCGGCAAAGACGACCAACTCAACGTATTGTTGTATCTAACACTCCCCGCGGTGGTCGTTAGAAACCCATCGGGAATAATTTGATCCGGAACGATCCCATAGACCTCAGCGAACCCGGATGTAGCGAACAGATAGTAATCATCTGTCTGCGAACCTGAAATGTTTGTTAGTCGAAAAAGCTGTGTATCGCCGGTTGAGGTGTTGGTGGCTACCATGTCACAGCAGGACAAGGAATTATGATTTGCAGCATCCGTCTTCCACTCAATGAACTGTAGCGTACCATCAGCATTACTAAAAACCTCAACGATCTGCCAGCTATGGTGAGCTGCCACAGCTGGGAACGCGAGCCCCAGTATCAAGAGAAGAAAACGTCGCATTAGAAATTCCACACGGCCCCCAGTCGTATGGTCCAGTCTTTGTAACGCCGGCCGCCTTCTTCCGCCTTGGCATCGAAATAGCTTGCGCTCAGGTCCATATTCACATTGCCTAGCGGGAAGGCGACACCCAGGTCTGCCCGATGCATTTCGCTGACAACTCGATAGGAATAACGATGTGTGCAGCCAGGCTCCGCAAGATCGCATTTATCAAACACCGGGTCCTGGGATTCCGCCGCCTAGTTCACGTCCAGATCTACGAACCCTGAAACAGTCGAGGTCAATCCACCTTCACGATAGCCATACTCTGCAAACAAAAATACGAAGGGACGAATCTCGTAATCTACTCCGAAATAGATCTCCTGGGTCATCGTATCAAACGCCGCATGATCGATTTTTCAGTCTCGCTTTTCTCATCGTGCACCATATCGAGGTAACGATAACCGACTCGCCCGACGGCACGTGTAGCAAGTCGGCGATTTAGATTTAAATCAAGGTTGTAGAACACGCCCTCACGTGCATCACTATTGTCATAGTGTAGCACCGTAGCGTTGGAACTAAGGCCGATCCAATACGCGCCGTATCCTGTTCCCGGTTGATGAGTAACGCTGAATCCCAAAAAGATGGCGACATGATCCAGATCACTGTATTCCTGATGGTCACTATAGGTAACGTAACCGGATAAAATAAGCTGACTCTTGCTACCAATTTTATTGGAGTAACCACCACCAAAACTGAAAGTAGAAATTACATCTGATACCTGATCACCAGATTTATAGGAACGGCTAACGTTATCTTCATGGATAACCATAGCCTGCACTTCACCATACTAGCCAGAGCCATACGCCTCAGCGTGCAACCTCGTGCTGGTGGTCGTTCCAAAAACCAACAAAACTATGGAAAAGTAGAGTTTGTTCATAGAAACTTGAGCTCCGGACGTACTTGATTGGAAACACGATGAATAGCATATCCGATGTTGACGAAACGCGCAGGCAATTTTTGCTGTACCTATTGTCTACTGGGTCTTTGGCATCGATTCCTGGATGTAGCAGCACAGTTCAGAGTACACCCGGGATACCCAAGGAATTACCCCCGGGGCGATCCATTTTTGAGCTTGATGGTGACGTACGAGTAAACAACAAGCCTGCAACGTTGCAGACGCTCATTCGTCTGGGTGATGTCGTAGAAACCGGTGAAGATAGCTACGTTATTTTTGTGGTTAACAAAGACGCCTTTATTCTTAGAAGCAGCGGCACTATGTCATTCCCGGAGCCAGTGCCTTCTCCTACGGTCACACCAACCGCGTTCAATCTGGATAAAGGCAAAGCGTTGTCTGTCCTCGCGTCCCGCAAAACCAGGATCGTCACTCCCAACGCTGTCGTGGGCATCAGAGGGACTGGCGTCTATCTTGAGACGCAGCCAGACCTGTCCTATGTCTGCACCTGCTATGGTGTCGCCGATCTTGCTCCCGCTGATAATCCGGGGATTACCGAAACTATCGAAGCAACACATCACGATGAGCAACGATATATTCTTACCGATCCGAATATACAAAACCGAATCCAACCTGCGCCTTTCGTAAACCACGACGACCAGGAATTGCTGCTGATCGAAACACTAGCAGGTAGAACACCGCCCTGCTCTGTACCTAAAACGGTAACCAGGACCCGGCCACAGTATCGCTAGGAGTGATGAAAAATAGTGGAAGACAAGAAAGCCCTGCTTGGCGAACTCAGTATCGACGAAAATCAGCGTACTGCAGACGGCCGCACGCCAAGACTAGTGATCACCTGTATTGGCACACTACTACTCGCGGCCGCTGCCTGGTTTTGGCTTTTACCTGCTAACGAACCCGTAGAAGTCCGTATCGCATCCGCTCGTTCTGCGGACGATCAGACGATGAATAATAGCAACGCTGTGTTGGAAGCAAGCGGTTATGTAACGGCCAGGCGACAGGCAACTGTGTCATCCAAGTATACCGGTCAGGTCATTGACGTCTTTGTTGAAGAAGGCATGGTTGTTGAAAAGAACCAGCTCCTGGCAAAGCTAGATGATCAAACTCAGCGAGCGCAGCTCGCGCTTTCCGAGGCTCAGCTAAACGCCACAGCTTCTCGACTCAATGAAGTCAGAGTACAACTACAGGAGGCGGAGCTTGCGCATGATCGCACCATAGAGCTCGCAGACAAGAAACTGGCCAGCGAAGCCGACCTGGACAGTACCCGTCTCGCGGTCAGTCGATTAAAAGCACGTCTTGAGTCCCTTGCCTCAGAAATTGAAGTGGGTGAAAAAAGCCTCGCAATTCAACAGCAGCAATTGAATGACACAGAGATTCGCGCTCCGTTCGCGGGGGTGGTTATCGCCAAAGCGGCGCAGCCTGGAGAAATGATTTCACCCGTATCAGCTGGAGGTGGCTTTACGCGAACTGGCATTTGCACCATTGTCGACATGGCGTCTTTGGAAATCGAAGTGGATGTAAACGAGTCCTATATCAATCGAGTTAAGCCGGATCAACCGGCGACCGCGACACTAGACTCCTACGAAGACTGGCGGATACCAGCAAAGGTTATTACTATCATCCCCACAGCGGATCGTAACAAGGCCACCGTGAGGGTACGTATCGCGTTTCTTGAAACGGATACCCGAATTTTGCCCGATATGGGTGTCAAAGTTTCATTCCTGGAAGAAACAGAAGAATCCACCACGCAATTGACTGGCGTGATGATATCCGGGACTGCTATTGCATCGATTGATGATGAGTCAGTGGTATTTGTCGTTGCCAACGATGTGGTAGAGCGGAGAAGCGTAAGAGTGGGTCCAAAGCAAGGGAGTTCGCGCAACATTGTTTCAGGATTAAGAGCAGGCGAGAAAGTCGTCACCAACCTATCGGATGAGCTTATTGCCTCACTGGAAGATGGGCAACGCGTATTAGCTAATTAAGTGGAAGCAACATGTCAGACACCCTGATCGAAGTCAGCAACGTTTCAAAAATCTATCAACGCGGCAAAATGGACGTTCCTGTATTAGAAAGCCTTAACCTCACGGTCGACCAGGGTGACTTCCTCGCGTTAATGGGTCCGTCCGGTTCCGGAAAAACTACCCTGCTCAATCTTATTGGGGGCCTAGATGTGCCAACAAGCGGCTCAATCAGGATCGGCAGCGAAAACATCGATCAGCTGTCACAGGGACAACTTGCCACCTGGCGTTCCCGCAACGTTGGTTTTGTATTCCAGTTTTACAATCTTCTGCCGGTACTTACTGCATCAAAAAACGTCGAGTTACCATTACTGCTTACAGGTCTCTCAGGCAAGGAAAGAAAGAAAAGAGCGCAGGCCGCACTCTCTGTTGTCGGTTTGGAAGATCGTGCCAATCACAGACCTGCCGAGTTGTCCGGGGGGCAGGAACAACGGGTCGCGATCGCCCGGGCAATAGTCTCTGATCCTGAATTGCTCGTTTGCGATGAACCGACTGGAGATCTCGACCGAACCACCGCTGATGAGATTCTGGAGCTAATTCAGCTACTAAACAAAGACTACGGCAAGACGGTTTTAATGGTGACTCATGATCCTAAAGCCGCTGATCACGCGAGCCATAGTCTTCACCTTGATAAGGGGCGGCTAATTGAGGCTCAACCCGCATGAAATTTTCAGGACTTATCTGGGCCGCCGTATATCGCAAGCCCATTCGCAGTTCTCTGACACTCGGTAGCCTATTCGTCGCTTTTCTACTGTTTGGATTGCTGCATTCGGTCTCTGTTGCATTCACTCAAGGGGTTGATTTCGCCGGGGTCGATCGACTGATCGTCGCCCCCAAGTATTCAATCATCGATGACATACCGCTGAACTACCAAAGAAGGATCGCGGGTGTTGATGGCGTGGAACTGATTGCCTATCGCTCTTGGTTTGGCGGCACCTACCAGAACAACAAACAATTCTTCTCCCGCTGGCCCGTGCCCCCGAAAGAGTTTCTTGATATCTACCCGGAATTTATCATCGCAGATGAACAGCGTGAGGCTTTTATCAGCACTCGTACCGGCGCCATTGTCGGTCGTGATGTCGCCACCGCATTTGATCTGAAAGTCGGTGACAGAATGCCGTTGATTCCCAATATATGGATGAACAAAGATAACGGACCCTGGGTATTCGACCTGGTGGGTATTTTCGATGGCGCAGACGAATCGGTCGATACGAATCAGATGTTCATGAGCTACGACTTTTTCGACGAATACCGTACTCAGAGCCAGGGCGGTGTCGGCACGTTCGTCGTTCGGATAACGGACCCTGACCGTACAGCAGCCATCGCTGCCGAAATAGACGCGATGTTTGCTAATAGTTCTGATGAAACTAAAACAACAACCGAAAAAGCCTACAACCAGATGTTTGCCAACCAGCTGGGCGACATTGGTTTTATCATGACCGGCATCCTGTCTGCTGTGTTCTTTACCATTTTGCTCTTAACGGGCAACACGATGGCCCAGGCAATCCGCGAGCGAATTCCGGAACTCGCGATTCTTAAAACCGTCGGCTTCTCTAATGTCACCGTGCTGATCCTGGTACTTTGTGAGTCACTACTCATTGCGCTCCTGGGATGCATTCCCGGGCTCCTGGTCGCCAGTATGTTAATGCCTGCATTAAGTGGCGCTGTCCCCTTCTTCGGAGACGTTCAGATGACGCCGCTAATATACATACAGGGAATTCTGCTAGCACTTGCTCTCGGCGTCATCGTTGGTCTGCCTCCAGCCGTTCGGGCCATGAAACTCAATATTGTTGACGCACTGGGGGAACACGCAGCCTAATGAATTCCCTAAGTCAGATCAGTGCCATAACAATGATGAATTTACACAATCTGCCGGCAAGAATTGGCTCGTCGCTGGTTATCGTTGTTGGCATTGCTGGCGTCGTCGCAGTTCTTGTCGCTATTTTGTCGATGGCAAAGGGATTTGAAGCGACCCTCCAGGGTAGCGGATCTCCTGACCGCGCGATCGTGCTCCGCGGCGGTTCAACGAGCGAAATGGCGAGCAGCCTTTCTTCGCAGCAGACAAACTTGATCTCCACGAAACCTGGAATTCTGAACACCGACAAAGGCCTGCTTGCGGCTAAAGAAACGTACGTTATTGCGGATATTCGCAAACGCGCCAATAATTCCCCGGCGAACATGCCGATGCGCGGCGTTGACCAGAACTCATTCGAGATCAGAGAGGAAGTCGAAATTGTAGAGGGTCGTAATATTGAATTCGGTCGATTCGAACTCATTGCAGGCATCAAAGCTGCCGACCAGTTTCAAGGTATTGATCTCGGCAGCGAACTTAATATTCGAGGGGCGGCCTGGAAAGTTGTAGGACTGTTCGAGGCAGGTGGTGGCATCTACGAGTCTGAGGTATGGGTCGACAACGTTGTGCTGCGCCAAAACCTGAAACGAGGCGGCGGCTCTAATTCACTATTCGTGAAATTGGAATCACCCGCTGATTTTGATGTATTCGAACAGGCATTGCAGGACGATCCGCAACTCGAAACTAACGTGCTTAGAGAATCCACCTACTATGCGGCGCAGTCTGTTAGCACAACTGCGATGATCACCAACTTTGGCTATGCCGTAGGCATAATAATGGCGATCGGCGCCATCTTCGCCGCACTTAATACCATGTATTCCGCTGTGTCGGCTCGATCAGTAGAAATCGCGACGCTCCGGGCATTGGGCTTCGGGCAGGTGCCCATTGTGATTTCAGTGATGGTTGAGGCGCTGGCCCTTGCCATGATTGGCGGATTAATTGGGGCAACCCTGGCCTACCTGCTGTTCAACGGCTATACCGCGTCAACCTGGGGAGGTACTTTTTCCCAGGTATCATTTGATTTTGCCGTTACGCCAGAACTGTTGACCAGAGGCATTACCTGGTCTTGCCTGCTTGGATTGATCGGCGGATTATTCCCGTCGATCACTGCCGCTCGACAACCTATCACTGTAGCCTTAAGGGGCATGTAACCTTGCCAGTTATTACCTGTATTGAAGACCTGCGCGCTCTGTATAAGCGACGCGTGCCAAAGATGTTCTACGACTACTGCGAGTCCGGGTCGTGGACCGAAAGCACCTTTAGAGCTAACGCCAACGCGTTCGAAAAAATCAAGCTTCGACAGCGTGTTCTGGTGGATATGGAAAATCGTTCTCTAAAAACCACAATGGCAGGACAAGAGGTAGCGTTTCCCATGGTCCTTGCCCCGGTGGGACTTACGGGTATGCAACATGCCGACGGAGAAATTCTGGCGGCCCGTGCAGCTGAGAAACTTGGTGTACCGTTTACGCTATCAACCATGAGTATCTGCTCCATAGAGGATGTTGCCGCAAAGACCGAGAAACCATTTTGGTTTCAACTTTACGTAATGCGAGACAGGGATTTTGTCGCCGATCTGATCGATAGAGCGAAGAACGCTGGATGTTCTGCACTGGTGCTCACTGCGGATTTACAATTGCTTGGTCAGCGCCATCAAGATTTAAAAAACGGACTTTCAGCACCGCCCCGCTTAACGTTGAAGAACATGCTCAACATGTCACTCTATCCCGGCTGGGGGTTGCGTATGCTCGCCACACCGCGGCGTAGCTTTGGCAACATCATGGGTCATGTAGATGAACTTACTGACATGGGATCTCTGTTGTCGTGGACTGCGCGGCAATTCGACCCCAAGCTTAACTGGGACGATGTCGAATGGATCAAGGAACGATGGGGTGGAAAACTTATTCTCAAGGGCGTCATGGATCCAGCGGATGCACTCATGGCTTCACGCAGTGGCGCTGATGCCCTCGTCGTTTCTAATCATGGCGGTCGTCAGCTCGATGGTGCGCCAGCCACAATCAACGCATTACCGGCAATTGTGGATGCTGTCGGTCAGGACATAGAAGTCTGGCTCGATGGCGGTATTCGGTCAGGACAGGACGTTTTCAAGGCCATTGCGCTTGGCGC
This sequence comes from uncultured Gammaproteobacteria bacterium, assembly GCA_913045175.1. Taxonomy (GTDB): domain Bacteria; phylum Pseudomonadota; class Gammaproteobacteria; order Pseudomonadales; family Azotimanducaceae; genus UBA7455. The sequence continues at coordinate 7,990 of CAJWQG010000015.1, forward strand.
CAAAGGCACCATGGTAGGTCGTCCGTATATCTACGGATTGGGTGCCATGGGTGAAGCCGGCGTGGCCACAGCCATCTCGATAATTTCCAAGGAACTGGACCTCACCATGGCCTTATGTGGCTTGCGGGATATCAATGACGTCACCAAATCCGTGATATGGAAGGAGTAGCTATAAGTTACTGGTTCACTGCCAAAATCGTTCAGATTTCATCCAGGCTCTGATCGGATATAGCTCTCCAGTCAGCATGTCTGATGCTGGTGAAGCGAGGAATACCGCAAGATCTGCTACGTTCTCAGGCTCCGGCGGCAAGGTTAACGGGGGTAAAGGATTACCATCTTCGTCTTCTCTTGAAGGGATAATTCCATAACCCTTGAGTTCCTCCGTAGCGATCAGACCCGGCAAAATAGCGTTCACGTTGATATTATCTTTCGACCACATCATGGCGAGATTGTTGGTCAGACTCAGTACTGCCGCCTTGGCAGCTGAATAATGAAGCTGGCCGGGGTTGCCCTTACTACCTGCAGTAGAAGAAATATTAATGATCTTCCCGCCGCCCTGCTTAAGCATCTGACGTCCTGCCGACATACAACAGATAAAGCAGCCTGTTAGATTCTGTTCAATAATGTCGTTCCACTCGTCTAATGGCGTGTCTTCTGCTGCATGACCTTTGCCCCAGCGCCCGGCGTTATTAACGATGGCATCCAATGCACCATATTCCTTCACAGTCTGTTCGATCATGCTGTCGACCTGTTCAGGTACGGTGATGTCTACTGAAACGGCAAGCGCATTACCGCCATCCGCTTTCACCTCGTCAACGATCTTCTGACAGCTTTCCAGGTTTCTGCTTGTCACGACAACATTAGCACCGGCTTCTGCGTACTGCTTCACCATCGATCTACCCAAGCCACCTGCTCCACCGGTAATAATCGCCGCCTTGCCATCGAGTCTAAAACTGGACATATCTTTTCCTAATCAAATGAATTAACGGGCCGGACTAAAGCACATCGAGCCGACTGGTGCAAAAATTATCGGAGACTACCTTTCGAAGCTATCCTCTGGTCCAACGACAACCGGATGTGCCTGAACTGAAGGAGGAGCCATCAGTCTTTTCTGGCGTTCGGTTAACTCGGGAAAATCATCAGTATTGTATGGCTCGATACGCCAGGAGGAATGTGGCGGAGAATACTTATAGAGTAGCGTGCGTCGTTCATGATCTGCAGTCCAGGTTTGCGTGCCGTGAATCAATGCCTCTGTAAATATCAACACGTCTCCAGCCTGCATTGGGGGCTGCACAACATAGGGGGTAGATCGTCCGAAGGTCCTGACGTCATGAGGTAGCTGATTGAGGTAGTTTGTTTTGTGACTTCCCGGAACACACACAAAGCCGCCCGCTCCTGCTGGCGCATCAGTAAGATTACAGGTCGCAACGGTTAGCCCATTACGCATCTCGCCATCTTTATAGTAGTACCAATGATCCGATTCATTTCCTCGCGGCCCGCCGTGCAACTGGCTCCGCCGCCCACCATTGCGCATGAAAATACAGTAGTCGTGATCTATCCGAAGCTGACGACCCATCAGTTCAACCAGGTACTCGAGTACGACAGGATGATCCATCAGATCAACAAACGGTTGTCCCCACTGGGAAACGCCACCAAATCGTCGAAACGGACCGTCTGATGGTTCTCTGGGCCAGGCCTTATCCGCTAACTCAATATAGGTTCTACATTCTTCATCTGACAATACTCCCGGAATAACAATGAATCCCTGAAGGTCAAAAACGAACTTTTCCTCATCAGTCATCGGCATAATTTTACCTTAGTATCACCACGATAAGCAGAACGCATAGTATTAATAATATAGTTTACTATTATCTTATATCTATTTGTATTAAATGATATTTTTAAACTTAAAGTTATTTCTAACTTTAGCCTACACTGGCCACTAGCTTAGCCACTCACCATGGATATAATAGCAACTTACACGGAGGCAGCATGATAACAATCTATCACAACCCTGGCTGAGGAAAGTCGCGCGGCGCATTGGAGATTCTGCGCGACAGAGACGTCGAGTTCGATGTCATCGAGTACCTCAAAACCCCACTGATAAAAGCAGATCTCGAGAATTTTCTCGACTTGTTACCGAACGAACCTCAGGAACTGGTTCGCAAAGACAAGCGTTTTAAGGATCTTGGGCTTAGCGCGGATGATTACACCACTAAGGATGCGGTAATTCAGATTCTGCTGGAGCATCCAGCACTTATGGAACGTCCTGTAATCGTCAAAGGCGATAAGGCTGTGATAGCGAGACCTTCAGACAAGGTGGAAGAACTGCTTTAGCAGCAGCCCTAGATCACCTCTGCGGATTCTAGATCGGTCAGGTCTTTCTCGCTAAGATCAAGCCAGTTGCCGTAGACCTCGTCATTGTGAGCGCCTGCTTCAGGAAACAGCGCCAGGTCTGGAGCACCATAGTCCGAGTAACGAATGGGACTGGAAGGTATGATCAGGTCTCCGAACTCTTCATGCTCCATATGATGCAGCATCCCTCGTTCATGAAGATGTGGGTTCTGTCTTACTTCCTCTAAGTTCCGAACTGGCGCAACAGGGATTCTGCCATCTCGAAACGCGAGATAAGCTTCATCGCGAGTACGAGTTCGAGTGAATGATTCAATGACTTCATTAACCTGATCTTCTATCTCAAGGCGCTGTCGAACGGTCGCGTAATCCGGGTTATCAATAAGATCTTCTCGACCCACTACCTTGCAGATACTCTGCCAGTGTCGCTCGGCAACACTAATGATCGCGATATAACCATCTTTACACTCATATCGACCATAAGGACACGACCCCGCCGGAGATCGTGCACTATTGCGTTTGGGGAATTCTCCGTTTTTATGGTAACTAGTCAGCTCTGAACAGAGCATAAAGTACATCGAGTCCAACATAGAGACTTCAACCAGTGTTCCCTTACCGGTTTGTTGTCGCCCTACCAGGGCAGCCATGACACCCGCGTACATGTGAATCCCGCCCATAATATCTGCAGGTGCACCACCCGCACGAGATGGGGGTCTGTCTGCGTCTCCAGTCACACTCATCACACCACTTGCCGCCTGTATCGTGTGATCCATTGCAAGCATGTCGCGATCAGGGCCAGACAGCCCGTAACCAGTGCCTGATCCATATATGAGGCTGGGATTGATCCCTCTCAGAGATTCCCATCCTACGCCAAGACGATCCATGACACCCGGCGCGAAGTTCTCTATCAGCACATCGCCCTGACGTACCAGCTCACGCAAGATTTCTTTACCCCGCTCCTGCTTCAGGTTCAGCGTGACGCACTTCTTATTAGAATTAAGCATCATGAACGCCATAGGTGTCGGCGCACGTCCATGGCCCCTAAGACGCTCACCACCGATCGGCTCAATCTTAATCACCTCGGCACCAGCCCTTGCCATGAGGAACGCAGCATAGGGCCCCTGATATATCTGCGTCAGGTCTATAACCTTTATCCCGGTGAGCGGTCCGTTATCCATAGATAGTCCCTCAAACAAGCATACACTTTGCAAAAAATAATATGGGAACGCAAACGTCCGGCCTTTAAGTCCCGGGAAGAGGATATCTTCGCAGCAGTGTCTGGACCGCAGATGATTGCGGCGCGAGCGCGCGTAGATTTGCCAGGGGCTCGGCGATCTCCCCTGCTCGTCCAACCTTCTCTAGATAAATCACCAGCGTCAACAATAGATCATATTGGTTAGGCCATTGCTCTACTGCCTCATGTAAGAACTGCACAGATTCCCCGGTACGATCCAGTGAATCAAGCGCGATCGCGTATACATAGCCGTACCTCGGGCTTGCATCTGAGAGCCTTGCGCCTTTTTCCAGGTACCCCAGCGCTTCTGCGTAGCGCTCCCGTCTTACCAGGTGAAGCCCATAGCTGTGGTTAACGGCGGCACTATCCGGCGCGGTGCGCAGGGCACGTAGCAGTAATGACTTGGCTCTACTTTCCTGACCACCACCTCGATAAAAGTCAGCGAGATTGATCAGTGCAGGCACGAAATTGGGTTCTATCTCGAGCGCCTGCTGATACGCGTTCAGTGCTGCGCCTCGATTCCCCAGATTGAACTCCAGACTGGCCAGCGCGAGCTGTCCGCTAGGTGTATCCCGCCTCAGGGATATTGCCTCTCGATACTCTTGAATGCCCCCATCCATCGTTTTGCGCTGCTTCGCGGTGAGGTCCATTACGATGGGTGCCAGCACACGTACTACTTCCAATCGGACACTTCTGGTCTGATCCCGCAGCATCGGTGCCAGTATTCGCCAGCGCAGATCAGCTTCGGTACTTTGAAGGGACGATACCGCAGCACGCCGAACTAAGTGGTTAGCATCGGTCAATGTGCTGATAACCACATCGGATGCCTCAGGCGAAGAGAAGGTACCTAGTTGCTCTAGCAAAGTCGCGCGTACCAGCCCCGAAAGTTCCGAGTCCTGAATATAATCAGCTAACGCGGGGACACTGGTGATATCCATCCGGCGCGCCTGATCATGACTAATGGCCCAGTGCTCCTCCTGCTTGTTGCCCCACTCGCGTTGCACCGATAGTGACCAGTCTGATGACTGATCGCTATGGCAGCCGAGGCAAGGATCCGGGGATCCAGTTGTTCCGCTAACTGTCGGATTTGGTACAACGAAACTATGATCCCGACGATCGTCAACCTGCATATAGGTCCTAGCAGGCATATGACAGTTAACACACTGGGCACCTTCGCTATCGGACTCATGGTGGTGGTGCTCAGGTGAACCGTATGTCTGGAGCTGGTGACACTGTGCACAGAGGCTATTGTCTTCTGCTTTGGTCTTACCGGTATGTGGATTGTGGCAATTAGAACAGGTAACACCCGCCTGGTGCATTTTGCTTTGCAGAAACGACCCCAGAACAAACACCTCATCCTGAATCTGACCATCCGGAAAATAGAGTCCCTGCCCGAGAGTCTCCAGCATGTAGTGCTCAAAATAGTCGGTAACAGGCGCCACTTCATCGATGGCCATACGCCGGGAGTGGCACCCTCCACACATGTCAATTTCCCGGTTCGACACTTCACCTTTAGGCTGAGCGATTGGACTGGTTTTATCGAAGACCCATGAGAGCGGCTTGACTGAACTTGTTGTAAATCCGATATCTGCGTCGGGAAAACCATCGAAAGCTAAAGCAACATGATTTCCCGCAGGCCCATGACAGGATTCACACGCTACATTTACTTCCGAAAACGTGGTCTGGTAAGACTTCGACTGACCATCATAGTTTTTCTCTAGATTCGTGCTATGACACGAGGCACAGCGGCTGTTCCAGTTGGCAAAGTGGTTAGCCCAGAAAAATGGATGTTCCGGCGAAATGTCTTCGTCTGGCTGCAGGTGAAACCATCGCTGTCCTCGGTCATTATAGGGCCTCGAGTCCCATGCAATATTAAGCATCTGCAAACGACCTTTTTCGGTCGCTACTATGTATTGCTGCAAGGGATAAAAACCGAAGGTATTAAGAATCTCAAAATTCTGGTGAGTCCCGTCTTTCCCTAGCGTGTTAATGTAATAGACATCATCTTCCAGAAAGAGACGACTCGTGATTCCATGGAATATCAGAGTCTGGTTGTCGAAGTTACCGAGAACTGTCGACTGATCAGCGACCTGCATGGATTTGAAGTGATCTGACTGCTGCCACTCGACAACAATCTCCTGATGACATCCATTGCAGGACTCAGACCCTACGTAGTTTGCCGATACAGGAAGCAAAGCCCCAAGGAACTGTACAAATAGCAGGTATTTCCAACGACGAGTTCTTGTCCGGAAACTCAACATCGTGCCTCTAGTTTCTTTGCAAGTAATTGTTTTCTTATCAATTTCCTTTAGAATGTCGCTTCTCCTCGCGCAGAATCAGGACTTTGTGGACAGAAACTAGCTAGTGTTCAAAACCTGCTTAAGACTCATCATCAGGAATCCGCAGAAGGCGGCGTTGTTGGGCGAGAGAGAGTCATCTACCCTACTTCTCATATCGAGAATCTGTTTTCGATATTCTTCGTAAAATTCCCACGTTGGCCGTGGATGATATTGCAGACCTTCCAGCTCAAATTGCTCGATTACGCCCTTTGCGGTAGTTAGCTTCACAAACACCTCATCGTCGGGACGAAAATAATTAGGGATTATGGTGACGAGGGACCACTTTGCCAATTTTCCGCGCAGCAATGTATCAACAATCTCGTCGAACCCCTTTTGTTGATTTCCATGCAGAAAGTTTTTGAGACCACAAGCAAGAAGCTTTATCTCCGCTTCAGGTAACGCGTTTACAAAATCGCGAAACTTTGGCTTTTCAAACATGGACACCATCGATGCTGTGCTCACCACCCGGACCATGTCATCGGTAATAGCGCGCGGCTTTGAGAAGCGGGATTTCTTAAAACAGTCCTGAGACAGTGCCACCATCTGCGGCACCCGGTGTTTCTTACCTATCTCCTGCATTTCCTCGCTGAGAAACCCCTGGGAATTCCTCTTCAAGAACGCGGCTTCGGCCTTCTTAAGTTTCGCTAAGTTCATCACTCATTCCTTCTGCAAAGATAATATAACCCAGGATGACCCAGTGGTTTCACATCTTCAGAAACATTAGTATGAGAGCCTTCGTTAGCTAGGGGAAACGAGATGTCCGAAATATCACAATTCATTACAATTCATCAGATAGTCAAAGCCGCCCAGAAGCGGCTTGATATGTATCACTGGGACTATTTAGTCGGAGGCACGGAAACTGAAACAACGTTAAAACGAAATCGCACGGCTATTGATTCTCGAGCCCTTAGGCCAAAGGTTCTAAATAATGTTTCAGAGGTCGATACTTCAGGCGAAATTCTCGGCCAGCCGCTTAGCATTCCTGTCATGCTTGCGCCCATTGGTCGTCTTCAGGAATTCGAAGCAGGTGGCGGCGCGAGCGCGGCTATCGCCGCAGAACAAGCTGGTGTGATGAGCATCGCCAGCAGCGTCTGCGAGCCCTCGCTTGAGGACATTGCCGCGGCATCCAACGCGCCTAAGATTTACCAGCTATACGTCAATTTCGACGCAGACGCCGTAGACGATATCGTTAAGCGAGTGGTCGATAGCGGATACGTTGGCTTTTGTCTCACTGTCGATACCGCAGTAGTAAGTCGTCGCGAGCGCGATATTTCAAGACGCGTGAGAATGACCTCCAAAAGAGATCCGGAAGCTCGTGCATATCGAGCCGCACTAAACTGGTCGGACATTGCTCGCATCAGAGAAAAGTCAGACATTCCACTGATCATCAAAGGCATCAACAGGGTTGACGATGCGCTTAAGGCGGTAGAATACGGCGTCGATGTTGTCTACGTATCCAATCATGGCGGGCGACAACTGGACCAGGGGCCCGGCGCGCTGGACCTCCTTCCCGATATAGTGACGGCCATCAAGGGTAAAGCAGAAATCGCCATTGACGGTGGTTTCTATCGTGGAACGGACATAGTGAAGGCGATTGCAATGGGAGCTAATGCCGTCGGCCTTGGCAGGCTGGAAGCCTGGGCAATGGCGGCAGGTGGTGCTCCTGCAGTTGTGCAATGTCTGGATCTTCTCAAGGCAGAGATCACCGAGGTGCTCGCGCTTTGCGGCGTCAATTCATTCAAAGAACTGGACGAGTCTTTTGTAACCGATGCGCAACCGGCAGTACCACCTAGCGTATATAGCGCGTTCCCTCTGCTTAATCTTGAGAATAAGGGTTACTGATTTTTTATGTTTGAAGACGAATATGTTTGAAGACGAAGACACATTGATTGATGGCCTAATCGCCAAGAAAGACTCGGCGTTTCGATTTGCTATTACGGAATATCAGCCCTCAATGATGTATCTCGCTAACTCGATGGTCAGCAACAAACTTGCAGATGAAGTCGTCCAGGAGGCATGGTTTTCCGCTTTACGCGCCCTACCCAAGTTTGAGCGCCGCAGCAAACTGAAAACCTGGTTATTACGCATCGTCGCAAAAGAAGCGAAAACCAGACTGCGAAAAAAAAATCGACAAGTCTCCCTGGATGAAATGCTAAAGCGTGACAGCACACTGGATGAACGGTTTAGTAGCAAAAGCCACTGGCAGGACAACCCCTTTGACTGGGACGCTGATTCGCCTGATGAGATATTGTCTTCGGGTGAATTACGAAGCTACATCGAAGAGATGCTTGAAGCTCTACCGGAACTACAAGGTGCAACGCTGAATCTTAGAGAACAGCAAGGTTACTCACTGGCAGAGATCTGCAACATTCTGGACGTTAGTGAGTCCAACGTACGAGTATTACTACACCGCCCGAGGAATAGAATGTTTCGCTGCATAGAACACTTTCAGGAAAGCGGCGAACGTTGCACAAATTAACATGCAAAGACATAAGTGACACTGCAAGCGATATGCTGGAGGGGCCAACCACCCTGTTCCAACGTATCAAGTTTCGCTTTCACTTAATGATCTGTGTTCATTGCAGGCGGTACCTGAAGCAGCTACGTCATTCCATTGGGGTTGCACAAAAGATCAGCTCACCTCCCGAACCTACCGACACAGAAATCGAGACGCTGATCAGCAAACTCAAGAGCTAGCTAGTTCTTGTCCTGAAACTGAACATCGTACCTCTAGTTTCTGGCTGCACCTAGCCACGCCGAAACGCGTGAAACTTTTCTACCCAGTCCAGAACGTGGGCCGGTTTGTGGTTTTTGCGCCATTCACTGGCCGCAAATTTGTTCATCTCCGCCAGGGTCGGATAGATGTGAATCGTACCCATGATTTTCTTAAGCCCCATACCCTGCTTCATCGCAAGGACATACTCACTGATCAAGTCGCCCGCATGATCTGCCACAATCGTGACGCCAAGAATCTCATCCTTTCCAGGTGGAGTAAGCACCTTAACCACACCGTGAGCTTCTTCATCAGCAATCGCTCTATCCAATTCGCCAACATCAAAACGGGTAACCTCATGTTCAATACCCTGTTCAGTCGCCTCACTCTCACTTAAGCCCACCCGCGCCACTTCCGGACTACAAAAGGTACACCAGGGGATGACGGAATAATCCACACGGAATTTCCAGAAACTACCAAACAGTGCATTCACTGTTGCATACCACGCCATATGTGATGCCGTATGGGTAAACTGATAGGGTCCTGCAACATCGCCCACTGCATAAATATTGGGGAAATTCGTTCTCAGAAAGTCATCAACAGCTATCGTGCCACGCTCTGATATCTCTACGCCAAGGTTCTCAAGGCCGAAACCTTCGACATTCGCTTTTCTGCCAACCGCGACAAGCAGTTGATCAAAGGGAACACGCACCTGCTCCCCTTGCTCCGAACGACAAACAAGAATGTGTTCGCCACCCTGCTCTTCGATTGCTTCCGCCGCATGTCCCGCGAGGACGTTCACCCCATCTGCTTCAAGTGAAGAAACGACCATCGCCGAAACCTCCGGGTCTTCCCGGGTCATGATCCTGGGCAGCATTTCAACCTGTGTAACAGAGGAGCCCAGTCGAGCAAAGGTCTGAGTCAACTCGGTCCCAATAGGACCACCACCAAGCACCGCCAACCGTTTGGGTTGCTCGCGTAATTCCCATATCGTGTCGGAGGTAAGATAAAACACCGAATCAATTCCGGAAATAGGAGGAACAAAAGGCTCAGCGCCCGTAGCAATGATGATACTTCTGGTCGTCAGGGTCTTGCCGTTGACCTCCACTTCCCAGGGCGAAATGATTTTGGCGCTCCCCAATTCAACGTCAACACCCAAACTCTCATAACGCTCCACGGAGTCATGAGGTTCGATCTCGGTGATGACCCGCTGCACCCTATCCATAACGTCAGAGAAATCAAAGTTTGATGTCATGGGCTTAAAACCCAGTGAGACCGAGCGCTGAATATCGGCTGCGAGTTTTGCCGAACGAATAAGCGCCTTACTGGGAACACATCCAGTATTCAGGCAATCTCCGCCCATCTTGTTCTTTTCGATAAGCGTTACCTTTGCGCGAACGGTGGCAGCGATTAGAGCCGCAACCAACCCGCCTGACCCCGCACCTAGAACGATTACATCTCGATCATAGGCAGAAGGTTTACTAAACCCCCGGTAAACCTGCCTCGCCCGTAATAAATCGACCAATTTTTTAGCGATCAATGGAAAGACCCCCAATAACCCAAACGCGACAAGCAACTCAACAGACAAAATATCAGAAGCAGTTTCAATTTCCGCGAGCTGTGTCCCTGCATTCACATACACCGCTGTCCCGGCAAGCATGCCTAGCTGGCTGACCAGAAAGAATGTCAAAACCTTGATTCTAGTGAGCCCCATTGCAAGATTGATCACAAAGAATGGGATGATCGGCACCAGTCTTAAGGTAAAAAGATAAAATCCCCCTTCCTTTTCAATGCCTCTGTTAAGAGCGCCCAGTTGTCGCGCAAATCGACTTTGCACCTGTTCCTGTAGAACAAACCTGGCGACCAGCATGGCAAGGGTCGCGCCTATCGTGGAAGCGAATGAAACCAGGAAAAATCCCCACCAGAAACCGAAGACCGCGCCGCCTGCCAGCGTCATCACTGCAGCACCCGGGAGCGAAACTGCGGTAACCGCGACATAAATCAAGAAATAAGCGATAGATGCTACGGCAGGCTGCGCCTCCACCCAGGCTTCAATAGAGGCCTGCTCCATTTTAATTTGCTTAAGTGTAAGGAACTCGTGCAGCCCCATTTGAAAGAACGCCACCGCAAAAGCGATGAGGATCGCTATCAGCAAGATCTGTTTGATATTCATAGGAAGTTAACCGTCATCTCCCTATTAGAGAACAGAATGAGTGATTCGTTACAGCTATACTAAGCGCTTGAAACATTTCAGGGATCATGCGGCTTTAGCCAACCCCTTTCAATAGGGATGTACTAACGCTCGAACTGCACTAAGAGAAATGCTGTCCCACCCGGGGTTAAAAGCGTCCACCAATTGAACCAACTTTCGACGTTGCATTTTTTGCAGCTGACGCTCCCTTAGGATCGCCTCTTCAACCCCTTCAACCTGCTCCACGTAAACAAGCTTCTGATAAACCCATCTTTTACCCAGTCTTCGATTAACGCGATCACGCGCTGCTTTAACTCCAGGTTCCAGATCAGCACACACATCGACGGTTAGATGAACATGGTGGCGGCTAGCAAGTACAAAAACAAAGTAAGTATCCATGGGCAACATTTGACCACTTTGCCCTGATGCCCTATAGCAGCATCCGCTGACACTTGGGTAGGCTATTGCTACTTACACTCCAATCAATCTCGTAACGGGCATGGGTTATACTGACCAGGTGGATACGAGAAAAACATACGATCCGAGCAGCACTGATGCATGGTGCAAACTCACCGACCTGTCGAAGACCGTTTATGAGAAGGACATTCTTGAGCACTTCACCGACAATCCGTTGCGCACATCCCAATACAGCATTTCACTGAACGACCTGCACATTGACTATTCAAAAAACCTGGTCAGTGATGAAATTCTAGCGGCACTAAACTCCCTGGCAGAAACATCACCTCTGGCAGAAGTTCGTGACGCCATGTTTAGCGGCACACCCATTAACGAATCTGAAGGACGCAGGGTTTTACACACTGCCCTTAGAAATCCAGACTTCCCCCACGGTGACATCGCTTCATCGATCGCCAGTCAATTTAATCGCATGACGACAATTGCGAATGAGATAAGCGTCGGTGATTGGAAGGGATGCGACGGCAAGCGGATCCGTAGTGTAGTAAATATTGGGATTGGTGGATCGGACCTGGGACCAAAGATGGTCTGCGAAGCGCTGCGAGAATTCGCACAACCCGATATAGACATGCATTTCATATCGAACGTGGATGGCGAACCGATTCGCAGCTTGCTCAAGCAGCTAGATCCAGCCACGACAATATTCGTTGTTGCGAGCAAGACATTTACGACTCAGGAAACCATGGTCAACGCACAGGTGGCGATTGACTGGTTTAGCGAAAAAACTGGCATCACAGAACCATTATCCACGCCCCACTTCCTGGCGGTTACTGCTGCCACCAACACCGCGATTGAACGAGGAATACCTGCGGACCAGATTCTGCAGTTCTGGGATTGGGTAGGTGGACGTTATAGCCTGTGGTCGGTCATCGGGCTAACGATCTGTATTTGTATAGGCCAGGAGAATTTTCGCAAACTACTTCATGGGGCCCGGGAAATGGACGACCACTTCTTGAATGCACCCCTTGGCAAGAATCTTCCAGTGCAACTTGCACTACTGGGCATCTGGTACAACAACTTCCTCGATATACAATCCACGGCGGTCATCCCCTATTGCGAACGGTTGGGATTCCTTCCTGCTTTTCTGCAACAACTCGATATGGAAAGTAACGGTAAACGCGTTTCGTCTCATGGTGTGCCGCTCACCTACGACTCTACACCAGTCACCTGGGGTCAAACAGGAACGAATGGGCAGCATGCCTTTTTCCAGCTGTTGCATCAGGGTACCCGCTTTGTGCCGATTGACTTTATTGGCGTTGCTAAAGACCAGCTGAGCCATGGGAAGCAACACCGTATTTTGCTGGCCAACATGCTGGCCCAGGCTGCGGCACTCATGTCTGGTGAAGCGGCCGATACCGCCGACCGGGAATATCCTGGAAGCAGGCCGAGCACGACCATATTGCTGAATGAACTGACCCCCCACAGCCTTGGGATGTTGCTTGCACTATATGAGCACAAGGTCTTCTGTCAGGGGGTAATCTGGAATATCAATTCCTTCGATCAATGGGGTGTCGAGTTAGGTAAAAGGCTCACCAGCAAGGTCCTGCACGATCAGAACCGGAGCGATCTGGATCCATCAACCCGCGACCTTATGGATCGGCTGGGGTTCTAGCAACAGTAGCTTCCACAACCACGGCTTTTCGTACTGCGTGCTCGAGGTCTTCTGGATTAAGGCTTTTATCTTTATGGAGGCGAATATCGTGATACACCGCATCCTGAGGAAATAAGCCCAGATAGTGTGTTAACAACTTTTTCGTTTCGTCAGGTTCGCGTCGCGCTTCTGCATAATAGGTTCCCTCTTCTCCTCCGACGAGCAAGCGAACCTCTGAACCGCCCCGCATATTGCGCCACCACTGATTATGAGCGGACGTAAAACAGAGTATTGCTTCCCCACTCCTAATAAAGCGGACTGGCGTTGTATAAATTCGTCCGCTTTTTCGACCGGCAAACGTAATTAACATCAAACTATCGCTCCAGAAGCCGTGAAGCGGGGAACGAAGTAGAAACTTCATTAGCGGATTAATGATCGCGAAAAGACCTTCTGGTACTTTCAATGCTATTTCCTCCATGACTATATACGTGACCGCTACAACTTCGGATTAATTCCTGTTTTATCCTGCATGCGGCTCGGTTAGGATGATATCTCTAAGGACTTCGATGAGTACGCGATGCTGCGGCTTATTCAGTCGAACCATATGCCCATACTGGCGCAGCTGTTCTGTGAACAAAGCCAGCAAGCTGCCGACCCATTTATTCCTACCACAGTCGTTGTCCAGAGCTTTGGCATCGGCCAATGGCTTAAATTACAACTAGCAGAGCAACAGGGTATCTCTGCCAATCTGGACTGCATCTTACCGGCCAACTACATTTGGCGCCTGTATCATCACCTGCTGCCAGATATCCGTTTACCGGAGGATTCACCTTTCGATCGCGATCGACTCTCCTGGCGATTGATGCGTCTCATACCAAATTCACAGCACGAGTCTTTGCTTCGCTATCTTAACGCGCCTGGCGACCCCGATATCCGGCAATTCCAGTTAAGTTTTCAGATCGCACAACTCTTCGATCAGTATCTTGTCTATCGCCCTGATTGGCCCATGGCATGGGAGCAAGGCAACCCTTTGCTGGATGCCGAGTCCCTTGGTAATCAGCGTTGGCAGGTAGAGCTATGGCAGGAGATTATCAACGATGATCCGGGCATCGCTGACCTACACCGAGCAAAGCTGCATCAACAACTCCTTGACGCCATTTCAGATAAACCCACACTACCGAGTGACCTACCCGAAAAACTTACTATCTTCGGCCTTTCTGCTATGGCACGAATGCAACTGGATACATTCCATGCCCTTTCAGAGATCGTCGATATCGACGTTTACTTCTTAAACCCCTGTCAACATTACTGGGGAGATATCGTTGCATCCCGGGATGTTGCCAAGCGCTCGGTTAGGCAATTGCTAGACACCGAGGACGCGCTATCTGATGAGGATTACCTTACGATCGGCAACCCGCTACTCGGATCGCTAGGTAAGGAAGGTAGAGAATTTCTGGAATTGTTGCTGGAAACAGATGATGTTGAAAGCCATGAGCTTTTCATGGAGACCGAAGGCGATTCCATGCTCGCGCTGCTAAAAAACGATATCTTGAACCTGGAGTACGGTGGCGCATTCGAAGAACAGCCAGAACAACGCCCAATCTCTGAAGATGAAAAAAGCATTCAGGTCCATGCCTCTCACAGCAGGATGCGTGAAGTAGAGATTCTCTACGACAATCTTCTCTCGATCTTTGACAAGGAAGAAGACATCGAACCGATTGATGTGATCGTCATGGCCCCGGACATTTCCGAGTATGCGCCATTCATCAACGCCGTCTTCAAGGACAAGGTAAATTACGGGATCACCGACCGCTCACTGATTCAGCAATCAACGCTTGTCGCCAGTTTTCTCAAGATTGTTGCCTTGCCAACTTCAAGACTAACCGCCGTTGAAGTCATGGACCTATTGGAAGTGCCTGCTATCGCTCGGCGTTTCGACCTTGATGAAGAAGCACTCAATAGGATTTCGACCTGGATCCATGAGACAGGAATCCGCTGGGAGTACGATGGTGACGAGAAGTCATCACGCTGGCAGCTCCCTGCGGAAAACCTTAATACATGGCGATTTGGACTCGATCGGCTACTACTTGGTTATGCAATGGAAGGTAGGCTATATGCAGACCGCCTGCCATACCCGGTTGAAGCCGGGGATAGTGAATTACTCGGCACGCTATGCCACATCATCGACTTACTCGAGCGAACCAGACAGCGGATGTCACGCTCCCATGATGCCGCCAGCTGGAGAGATCTTCTGCATGAGATTCTGGTCCAGTTCTTTCTTCCAAAAGATCGCGAAGCAATCGATATCGATCAGCTACAGAATCTACTTGATCGATTGGCAGCAGATGCGGAGAACGCGGCATTCGAGGGTGAGTTTTCCAACCAACTCATACGCTTCTGGCTAGAGCAGCAACTTTCGCTCGCGCATCAGGCACCAGGATTTATTACGGGCGGGGTCACATTCGCCACACTGGTGCCAATGCGTAGCATTCCGTTTAAAGCAGTTTGTCTGCTCGGCATGAATGACGCCGACTTCCCCCGGGAACAGCGACCACTATCCTTTGATCTCATGCACATCGATGGACCGCGCAAAGGCGATCGATCCAGACGTACAGACGATCGCTATCTCTTTTTAGAAGCCATACTTTCTGCACAACAAATTCTATATATGAGTTACCAGGGTAAAGGTGCCAGGGACAACCAGGACCGACCCCCATCCACCGTATTAGGTGAGCTACTCGATTACATCACTGGCATTTATCCCACATTCAAAGTTACCGAACACCCGTTACAACCGTTTAGCCCTCGTTACTACGATGGTTCACTGAACTCTTACCAGACGATGTGGTATGACGCATTGCTTCGACCACCTGAAATTCAACCGTTTATACATGGGAGCCTTGAGATAGACGGGGAACTCGAAGCAGAGTCTATGGAGCAACTGGTTTCATTTTTCAATCACCCCGCTCGTTACTATTTCCACAATAGTCTGGGTGTCTTTTTTGCGGATGAACATATTGAGCTAAAGGAATCCGAATCCTTTTCCCTTGATCCCCTGGAACGTTACCACTTAGCCAACCTCGCCCTGAATTCGTTGCTGAAGGGAGATGACGAGACAGAATGGATGCGCGAAATGATTGCGGCAGGCCGGGTTTTAAACAATGACCTGGGGAAACGCAATCTGGAACAGCAGCTGTCGACTGCCCAAAGTATCCATACTGAGCTTAAGTCCCTGGTAAGCGGACCACCGGTATCTCTAAGAGAAAACATCAACCTTGAACGCTCATCACTGTCTTTTGCAATTAACAATCTGTACGAACAACAGCACATAGATATTCGCTCGGGCACCTTACGCAAACGTCAGTTGCTTGAGGTATGGGTAAAACATCTCTGCCTGAATGCAAACGAGCATTACTTCCCTACGACAACAATATCCCGGGGTACCGACAAAGCTGAACTAACAGTTATTGAACCGATTGCCGCGCAGGATGCGCGGTCGCATCTGGAGTTTCTGGTAGATCTTCACGATAATGGACTTCGTCGCCCCCTGTATTTTTTGCCAGAATGCAGCTTCGCCTATGCTTCAGCCATTCTCGGCGGCAAGACCAGACTCGATGCAATGCAAAGTGCAAAGACGGTGTGGGCGCAGGAGGCGCAAGGCAGCGAAGGTCAAGACCCCTACTGGCGACGTATCGCCATATCGAACGAGTTATTCGATGACACGTTCGAACAATTGTCGATAGAGATCTACTCTCCGTTAATCGACAACTGGAATGAGCTATGAACGACATCTCAGCTCATGTGTTTCCCCTGAGTGGCAACCAGCTCATTGAGGCCAGCGCCGGTACCGGTAAAACCTATACGATCACCAATCTTTATATTCGATTGCTACTTGGCCGGGGAAGAAAAGAAGCACTTCCCGTTAACCGTATTCTTGTACTGACTTTCACTATCGCCGCCACCGAGGAGCTCAAGCATCGAATCCGAAAGCGTATTATCGAAGCAAAACGCATATTCAGCGGCATTGATAGTAGTGACGGCAGCGACACGGACTCGAAGGATGAATTTCTATTAACGCTCCGGAGCGATAGCGACGATCTGGATAGAGATCTGAGATTGCTAGCGGCCGCAAGCCTGCTTATGGATGAAGCCGCCATTTTTACTATTCATGGCTTTTGTGCTCGCGTCCTCGATGAACTGTCTTTCGAGACAGGCGTTTTGTTTGACCAGAACCTCAACGCAGATCGAGACGCGCTATTACAGATAGCCGCAGAAGATTGCTTTCGAAAACACATCCTCAGACTTCCCGATTTCGAAAGGCAGCTGGCATTAAAGCTCTGGCCAAACCCCGAACTGCTGATTCAGAAAACAAAGCAGTTTCTGTTTCGTGAAAGTCTTTCCCTCGAACCTGATATGGAGGATGTCTCCAACGACTACGACCTGCTTGGCAGGAACATCACTACAATTCAACAACTGTGGGTCGAAGATGACGTCCCGGAACTCATCCGCAACGCCGGATTCGACAGACGTCGAAAACCCATATCGAGACTCGAAACGATGACAAGGCTATGCGAGTCACCTGACCCCATCGCGCCCGACAATGAAGTGTGGTCCATCTACAATCAAGCCAACCTCCGGGACAGTCTTACGAAAAAAGGACAGATGCCGGAACACGCTGTCTTCGATTTAATTGACGAAGCATGGGCGGCCCGCAGGATCATCGATCAGGTACGTACTAATTTATGGCATTTGGTTACCCGATCTCTTCGAGAGGAAATTGCTGCCTTGAAAGCGAGCACCAAAGAGCTAACCCTCGACGATTTATTAGTTCAATTAAGCCAATCCCTGATTAAGACCCCCACCCTGCCAGGTCAACTTGCTGAACGCTGGCCCGTCGCTATGATCGATGAGTTCCAGGACACTGACAACCTCCAATACGACATCTTTTCTCGTATCTACGCAGCGGGAAACGACAACTATTTGTTGTTTATTGGAGACCCCAAGCAGGCGATCTATCAGTTTCGTGGTGCTGACATCTATACCTATATTAACGCCAGGCAGGATGCAGACGACATTCATTCCCTCTCGACTAACTGGCGCTCCACCAAACCTATGGTGGAGGCGATTAACCATCTGTTTTCTCACGCCAGCATTTTCGGAGATGAGAATATTCACTACACGCCCAACACCCCATCTGCAAATGCCACATCGATGCAATTGGCGATAGACAATGAAATGCCTGCACCCTGCCGCATCAGCTTCTTACAGGGTGAAAAACTTAGTAAGGCGCAAGCACGCACCATTTGCATGGCCGACGCCGGAGAGAACATCGTACAACTACTTGCACGCTCAGATCGAAAACTTGCCACCATCGACGGCAAGCCCATAAGCGCGGGGCAGATAGCACTACTGGTGCGAGACAAGAACGATGCTCGCGCCGCCCAATATGCCCTATCAAGCAGAGGGATCAAGAGTGTTTACGTGACCTTGGAATCGGTATTTCTCCAGGACACTGCCGAAGACCTTCGACTAGTGCTCGAAGCTGTCATCGACCCGACCAACGACAGGGCTGTGAAGGCTGCCCTGGCGACCACACTGCTCAGCACAACAGCTGAAGAAATCGATGCGATCAATCGAGACGTGGTCAAACATCAACAGGCGTTGTCGGAGTTTCAGGAATACCACCAGCTGTGGACGAAAAGGGATATCGCGCCAATGATCGAGGCGCTGGTGGTGCGCCGTCAAATAGCAGAGAAATGGCTACATCTGCCTGGCGGTGAAAGACAACTAACCAATCTCAGGCATCTCTCGGAATTACTACAGCAGCGATCTTCTGCTGCCCCGGGGATGCACAGACTTCTGAAGTGGTTCACGCGAGAAAAAATTGCCGCAGAAACGGTTGCTACTGAAGATCGTCAGCTTAGATTGGAGAGTGATGAAAACCTGGTGAAGATCGTCACCATGCATGCGGCAAAAGGGCTGGAGTACGACATTGTCATGATTCCAATGGCTGGATTTATTTCGCGGCAGCGCGACGGAGAGCCCGCCCTCTATCACGATGTAGTCGACGGGATTTATGAAACACACCTCAATTTTGGACCCGACGAGGTGCTGAAACAGAATGCACAACAGGAAAAATACGAAGAGGATATGCGTCTCTTGTATGTGGCTATTACCCGGGCGCGCTACCTTTTATATCTTGGCATACCGGATACGCCAGACCTGACGAACGCCGCAATAGGTAAAATGCTTGGTCTGTCCGACAAAGAAAACCGTCACCTGGATTACCTGAACGACCATCTCCCAGCGCAGCTATTCAGGGTATCGCGGGTAACCGAGTGTCCTGTGACACGACACGAAGAGACATTCGATGCAAGCAAGTTGATTGCTCCATCGGCAACACCGATTCTTAACGACACATGGCGCGTACACAGTTATACGAGCTTCTCTCGCCAACTGAAGAAACTGGAGGATGCAACAGACACCTTTTCCGTCGCCGGCTATGGTGACGATGAAGAAGAATCGGCGTCACCTGCTACAAAAACCCAATACAATCGATTTACCTTTCCTCGCGGGCCACGTATCGGTATTGCTCTGCACGGACTGCTTGAAGATATAGATTTTGGCGCTTCGGAGGAGGAAATTACGTCCTGTTGCAGTCGCTACGTGTTGCGCCTGGGTATACAGGAGCCTGAATGGCTCGATGTACTATCCAACTGGGTCATAGACATCATTCACACACCGCTAGGCGATGGTTTCTCTCTTGCAGATATACCGGATTCGGATCGTATCAACGAAATGGAGTTTCACTACCCAGTCACAATTAATGATGAATTCCTGGCATTAGCCAAGCAGGCGGGATACCTCTCGCAGGCTACCACTGAACATCAGGTCGATTTGTCAGGAATGATGACTGGCCTGATTGATTTAATAGTTCGCTTTAATAATAAGTACTACCTTATTGATTATAAATCAAATTATCTTGGAAACTGCTATGACAAATACAAGCCTGAACTCATGCAAGCGGCAGTATCCGATCACAACTACGACCTGCAATATCTGATCTATTGTCTGGCACTTCATCGTTTCCTACAGAAAAAGATACCTGGGTATGAATACGGAAGTGGATTCGGAGGCCTAAGGTACCTCTTCCTTCGAGGTATGCGGGGAACAGATGACGCCACTGGCGTATTCAGCGACCTACCCCCCGTTGAATTGATCGATCAGTTAGACAAGCTGGTAGGTAGCGCTGCCTAATGTCTGCCATGGAACCCCGCTATATTGACTACTATTTCCGTGACTTTATCTCGCGCATAGCGCCCGACAGCAGTATTGAGTTACTCGAGGTAATGGTGGAATTGAGTCGGGCACTCGCACAACAGCACAGCTGCCTTGATCTTGCATCAAGACAGAATAAAAAGCAGTTGATGGAAGAATTACGGAAACTGGAGCTTATTGACTCGACGAATTCTCCGCTCTCACTTTACAAGGAGAAGCTATATCTCACCCGCTATTACCATTATGAAAAAACAATTGTGGAACAGATAACCTCTTTCAACCGAGCACTAGCCGTTACTGATCAGAAGACACTTTCGACTGCGTTACACCAACGATACCAACCGGACAAAGAGATTGACTGGCAACAGGTTGCGACGTTACAGGCATTGACTCGACAACTTACCATTATCACGGGAGGGCCTGGCACGGGTAAAACCACGACAGTCGCCACAATCATCGACCTGCTAAGGGAACTCGCCACCACGACTCTGCAAATTCGACTGGCAGCACCCACCGGAAAAGCAGCAATGCGCCTTAGCCAATCGCTGTCGAATACCGATGACGATAACCTCCGGGTGCAAACGCTTCACAGATTACTAGGGGTAAGGCGTGATGGGCGGAGCTTCAGGTTTAGTGCTGATAACCCGATTGCCTGCGATGTGCTGATCGTAGACGAAGCATCAATGATTGACCTGCCCATGATGTATCGCTTGCTTACCGCCCTACCCGACCATTGCCGACTTATCCTGGTAGGAGATCCAGATCAATTACCTTCGGTGGAGATGGGCAACGTTTTGGCAGACCTTTGCTCTCCTTCCGCTGGTTACAGTGATGCGCTAATCGATTTATCGAAAGAAGTATTAGACATCACGCTTCCTCGCAACGAGGTATCACATCCGCTGAACGATGCTATTTGTCGTCTAATGATCAGTCACCGCTTCTCTCCGAGTAAGGGGATTGGCCGAATCGCACAACACATTATCGAGCAAAAACCTGAACTACCGGTAGAGGATGACGAAATCGCTGTGTCCGATCCCCAGAGCTTAATGTCTGGCGATAGAAGCTCCCTACTGCTGGCACACTATCAGGAATATGTAGAGCTACTTCGGTCTTCAGAGACTGATCCGATTGTATTGAGCCAGGCTTTTGAGCGTGTCCGCCTACTATCGCCGATGCGCGATGGCGATCTCGGCGTAAAGGATCTTAACGACACCATCGAACAAGAGCTGGAACAACAGGGGCTCAAAACGCCATTCAATGATTTTTATCACGGACGGCCAATCCTGGTACTCCGAAATGACTACAATCTGCAACTCTATAACGGTGACGTTGGCATCTGCATCGAGGGTGATGACTTGCAGCATCCGATGGTGGCCTTCCCAACGGTGAGTGACAACGCAGAAGGTGATGCCAGACTTCTTCTTGCATCTCGCCTGCCACCCCATGAGACCTGTTTCGCCATGACGGTCCACAAGTCACAAGGGTCGGAATTTGATTCCGTAACGTTGATTCTTCCAGCTCTTTTAACTGACAGTACCGAACAACTGCTGTCAAAGGAGTTACTGTATACCGCCGTTACCCGTGCAAGGTCACAGGTTACACTCTATTGCACACAGCCTGTATGGCAGCATTGCGCAAGTACCAGCGAACCCAGAGTCAGTGGCCTCAGTGACTTTCTCGCGACAGGAGGACCGGATTCGACAACAAACAAGCAACTGAGTCTGTTTTAAAGTGAAAAAAACTGCGTTACATCTTTACAGCACAATATCGTCCCTTTGGGTCTTCATTAATCTGGCTTTTTGGCTGATACCACTCACCATAATCGCGATTGGAAAATTATTGCTACCCCATTGCGAGGTGTTCTGGTCACGAGCCATAAGCTTCTGTTATCACGGCGCCGCTCGCTTCAACAGCCTATGGATGCTGTATGTGGTAGGCGTTAGCATCAACATCAGCGGAAGCATTGGAAAACACCCCTCACCAATCGTTATCAGCAATCACCAATCCTGGCTTGATATTCCGGTAATCCATCACGTCATTACAGACCATGGTCCAATCATCAAATTTCTTATCAAACGACAGTTAATCTGGGTACCGATTGTTGGCTGGCTATGCTGGATATTGGGTTTCCCCCGCCTGTATCGAGGTCAGGGATATGAATCGAGAGAGAAAGACTACGAGACAATTCGAAAGTTTTCACAACGCGCGAGCACCGACAGCGGTGCCGTGTTGATCTTTCCAGAGGGCACCCGTTTTACACAAGCAAAACGCGAGACTCAGAATTCCCCTTATCAACACCTCCTGACGCCAAGAATGGGTGGCATCCGTTTAGTTAAGGAAGCGGTAGACCCCGACACACCCATTATTGACGTTACCCTTAAGTACGTGGGTGGTAACAGTAATTTTTGGGAGTGTCTGCATGGCGTCACGAAGGATGTGGACGTGACGGTAAATGTTTATCGTCTAGGAGATATAGACGATTTGGCTGGGTGGTTGAAGGAGCGCTGGGAGGAAAAAGAGGAGTTACTGAGTTAATAAGTTACATTGGCGTATCATCCACCAGGTCGGAATGCACATAGAGTTCCAAATCCAATCCTGCATGCACGAACTTGATGTAATTCTCGCCATCAATCTTCACGTCCATGTAGTCTGACGTGATCCCTGCATCTCCCAGCGTCCCGCCAGAAATATCGCTCAGATCCTGTCCATTAAGTATTACAGTATCAGTTGCATCTCCGTCGATGATCATCTTCTCGCTGCCACCAGGCAGCATGTATTCGAGAGCATTATCTCCGACGAACGAAACCAGATCGCCAATATCGAGCTGCAGCGTATCAGGCGCAGCATTGGTCATATTAATCCGTTCCATATTAACGAGACCATCCAATCCAGTAAGATCTATGCTTGTACTCAAAAGCAGAGTGTCGATACCATCGCCACCATCGATTCTCTTAAATAAGTTATCAACAATCTCAACTTTATCGTCCCCGTCCTGGCCGTAGACAATGTCACCTGCAGAGCCAATGTTATTCACCGTATCGTTGCCAGCATCGGTCACGACAACATCTACGGCACCGCTACCGGTATGGGTATCATCGCCTGTTGTAGATGCAATACCGCAGGTCGTAGCGACAGCATCCAGAGTGATGTCTGCCACGTTCTGTGTGTAATCAAGGACGACGGTCTTATCGATATCGAGGCCTTCGACCGAATCAAAAGATCCCAGCAAAGAACCATCATCCGTGATAATGGTAAAGGAATCTCAATCAGTGGGCGTAAAGCTAATGGTACTAATCACCAGCGTCCCGCCTAATGTTGGACCAGTACCAATAAAGTTGAGGATATCGAAGTCCCCTGCTCCAGCGAGTTCGATGTCGATAACGGACGAATCGTCGAAGGAGCTTGCACCAAGATCCAGGGTCAATGTCCCTGTAGCGAGGGTGCCTCCAGGCAAAATAATGCTGCTGTTGTCGAAATTCGTATTGACCGCACTGATCTCTAGAGTACCAAAGCCTTGAATCACACCATCAACCCGATTTATCAGGTCATTATCGCCGCCAACCGAGAGTATTTCTCCCCATACAACGCTCTTTGTAAGTGATTTGTAACCCTTCAGATCAGCGGCTGATTTTTTCGATCTAGTGGTTAAACTACCAGTGCTCACACACAGGTATTAATCCATGCTCCTCTCGATAGCGGCCATCCTACTCGGAATTGTGCTGCTGGTTTTTAGCGCTGATAAGTTCGTCGAGGGCGCGGCGGTTACCTCGAAGCACCTGGGGCTACCGCCATTGCTGGTCGGTATGCTGGTGATTGGATTCGGTAGTTCTATGCCCGAAATGGTGATTTCATTCCTTTCGGCCTATGGCGGAAGCACAGGCCTCGCGTTAGGGAACGCGTTGGGCTCCAACATCACGAATATCGCGCTGATACTTGGCCTCACCGCGATCATCAGCCCCATTGCCGTTGGCTCAACCGTGATCCACCGCGAGCTGCCATTGATGCTCGTAATTACTGCTATCACGGCAATGTTGATTTACTTCGACGGGAAACTCGACAGAATTGACGGCTTGCTGCTGGTTGGCGTGTTCTTATCTGTTATGTGCTGGTCGATCTATGAAGGGGTGGTCGTCAAGACTGACCATCTTGCGGAGGTGGTAGATCAGGAATACGAAGAAAGACTACCCCTGAAGACCGCCGTCATCTTTCTTGCCCTGGGTTTACTTGCGCTGGTCATCAGCTCACAAATTCTCGTGTGGGGTGGTGTAGAGATTGCCCAGGCATTAGGTGTCAGCGACCTGATCATTGGACTCACTATCGTCGCAATTGGCACATCACTTCCCGAGCTCGCATCCGCCATCGCGGCTGTGCGAAAAAACGAACATGACCTTGCACTAGGTAACGTAATCGGCTCAAACATCTTTAATATTTCAATTGTCATTGGCATCGCTGCTGGCGTATCACCAAGCGACGTCCATCTTGAAGTTATGGTCCGCGACCTACCCGTACTCGGCGTAATGACTGTCGCCCTATTTATCATGTGTTGGGGGTTCCGCGGCGAAGGACGGATCAACCGTCTAGAAGGCGGAGTATTGCTGGCGGGTTATATCGGTTACAACGTAGTACTTGTGATGAGTGCTATTTTGGAATGAAAATCAGCTTCCTGAATCTTTGGGATTATTCCAGATATCGCGCGAGATTCTCCATGAACCATCGATTTGTTTACGTAGAATCCATATGTGGCGGCTCACGGATCGCAGCGGAGGCGATCCAACATCTAACTTAGCCCTCAAGTAGCCATCAAACGAAACTCTAACGAACGCCCAATCTTCCGAAACCACCAACTCATCAATTGATGATTCCTGATCAAATCGAAATTTCTTGGTAAATCGGTAAAAAGATCTTGCTTCATCAATACCTACATCATAGCAGGTCGACGGCATCATCCACACGGCATCGTCAGTAAACAGGTCGAAATAACGATCAAAATCGTCTGAACGAATAATCTCCAAAGCTTGAAGGATAAGCTGCTTGAGACTCTCGTCTTCTGCTTTAATTCTGGAAAGTGCCGGCGCCACGAATAACCTCTGCCTCTTATCAAAGATAGGGTTCGGGGCAAGTGATCTTACTCGGCAAATGCAACTTTACAAGCAGAAGCCGCCGCTGCTTTGTTAGTCAGAGGCAATGCGTTATGCTTCCCCCGCCTTCATAGCTAGATCTAAAACAATGAAAATATTGAAGTTTCTAGCCTTCAGTGTATTCGTAGTTATCGCCGTTATACTTATCCTTCTTTACGAAGGCGACATCCCTGTAGATGTGGTTGATGCCAAATACAGCAGTCCATCATCGCTGTTTATCACTCTGGCAAACGAAACCCGGATTCATTATAGAGACGAAGGAAACCGACGCGGAGAACCGATCATTCTAATCCATGGCTTCGGTGCATCGTTACACACCTGGGCACCCTGGGTGGATTTGCTTGGTGACGAGTTTCGGGTGATAACACTGGATCTTCCGGCCCATGGACTAACCGGATCGGTACCTGATAAAGACTATTCCACAACAGCATTTGTTGAGACGGTCAGGTTATTGGTAGAGCACTTAAAATTAAGCCATTTTGCTATCGGTGGGAATTCCATGGGTGGCGAAGTTGCATGGCGCTACGCGTTAACTCACCCCCGGGATGTAAGAGCATTGGTTCTCGTCAATTCTGCAGGGCTAAAAGAATGGCACAACCCTGGTGAACAACCGCTGGCATTTCAACTTCTGACACAAGAGTGGTTTCGATCCGTAGCCAGTGTCCTTGATCCCTACTATCTGATATCCCAGGCGGTCCATTCTGCCTACAATAACTCACCGATCATAAATGATGAGTTGATATTACGTTACTATCACATGGTAATGCGTGACGGTTCCAGAGAGGCGATCATTACTCGGTCGAGCCACCCGGGGCAAAACGACGTCACCTCCGCTGATCTTATGGAGGCGGATCAGCCTGCCCTGATTCTATGGGGACAACAAGACTCAATTATTGACGTATCGATCGCTTCAAAGTTTGATGAAGTTTTGAAGAATTCGACACTTATCATCTACGAACAGGTCGGTCACGTTCCGATGGAGGAACTACCCGATAAATCAGCAGAGGATGTAAGAATGTTCATGCGGAATTTGACGGCAAATCCGTAAAAACTCGCAAATATGATCCTTAGAATGAGGCTTTCGCGCATAAAACTGTGAAGTAGCTCACACTTTTGCCACAATAAAGCCTACACAATGGCAATACCACCCTGACTAGCTTGCCTTATGCGTATCCAAAAGCCATCAAATCTTGAGATCAAAAATTCCGGTGAGCTGGCATTATATTTTATCGGTACGGGTTCCGCGTTTGCCAAAACGCTGAATCAGAATAATTTAATTATCACCAAGGGTAACCACCACCTACTGGTAGATTGTGGTACCAAGTGCTCTCAGGCTTTATATGAAGCTGGGTTGTCGATTGACAGCATTCGAAACTTTGTCATAACCCACAGCCACGCTGATCACATTGGCGGCTTGGAAGAGGTACAGCTTTTTAGCAGGTATGTGCTTGGCGAAAAGCCGCTGATGGTGGTTAACGAAGATTACGAACCAATCCTATGGAACGAATCGCTGAAGGGAGGATCAGAACGGTCCGAAGCTACACCCCTGACCTTTGAAGATCTTTGGGAAATCCAAAGGCCCACACTGCGCAAAGATATGCCCAGAGAGACCTGGGAAACCACCATTGGTGATATCAACATTAAGTTACCGCGAACGAAGCATTTCCCGGATACAGCATCGTCATGGAAGGACTCGGCATGGAGCTGCGCGGTAATTATTGACGATCGCGTGCTCTTCACTTCGGATACACGATTCGATGCACCACTAATCGAAGACTTTGACCGCATCATGAACCTTGAAGTGATCTTTCACGATTGTCAGTTATTCACAGGCGGTGTTCACGCTTCTCTGGATGAATTATCAGAGCTGCCTGAAGAACTAAAAACAAAAATCGTGCTGATGCATTATGGAGACAACTGGCGCGACTTTGAATCTGAAGCAATGGACAGAGGCTTCCACTCCTGGGCCAAACAGGGTCATAGCTACATCTTCGACGCGAAGAAACCCGACGCCATCTGGTGTTCAATCCGTTGATATGCTTAACTTGCCGGCAATTTTTATACCCACGGGAACACACCAATGAAAGACCAGTATGGTGACATTAACATCACCCTTCCTGGCGGTTACGTTGCGATCGCTGAAATCCAAAGAGGGCCCAACAATTTTTTCGATCAGCAACTGATCAGCGACCTGGCTGACTTTTTTACGGATGCTAATAACAGTAGCGACGTCCGGGCGATCGTATTGTGTTCCGAAGGGAAACATTTTTGCGCCGGTAATGATTTCACTTCGTCGTCGGCAGGTGCCGATCGCAAAGAGGGTACGCGGAACCCATTGTATATAGAGGCAGTACGTCTGTTTCATGGAAAGACCCCAGTCATCGCCGCCGTTCAGGGCGCAGCAATCGGGGGAGGATTTGGACTCGCTGTTATGGCTGACTTTCGTGTGGTCTGCCCCAATACTCGCATGGCCGCCAACTTCGTGAAGCTGGGTTTTACCCCTGGCTTTGGTTTAACCCACACACTGGCCAGAATCGTCGGATTGCAAAAAGCGAACCTACTATTTTTGACCGGGCGCAGAATAAACGGAGAAACAGCATTTGAATGGGGCCTGGGTGATATCTATACAGACAATGACAACGTTCGCGAAGCCGCCATTGAACTTGCTAGCGAAATTGCTGAAAACGCGCCGCTTGCACTGATCTCGATGCGAGAGCAGATGAGACCCGGGTTAGCCGAAGCAGTGCAGGCCGCAACGGACATCGAAGGCGGCGCACAGCAATCTCTACAGACAACAAATGATCACATGGAAGGCGTAAAAGCGGTCGCTGAAAGACGACCAGGCAACTTTACTGGTACCTAGATCCTAGGAGTCTGGTCCCACAGGCTTTCGCAGATTCTTTTTTCTCCCGTGTCGCGTCTTACTATCTAATCGTCGCCTCACTGCCGCCTTCCCCGGGCGAGTCTTTTTCCTGGGTTTTCTTCGAGCCTGTGCCTTTTGTAGCAAGTCGCCGAGCCGTTCAAGCGCATCAAGCCG
This sequence comes from uncultured Gammaproteobacteria bacterium, assembly GCA_913045175.1. Lineage (GTDB taxonomy): Bacteria > Pseudomonadota > Gammaproteobacteria > Pseudomonadales > Azotimanducaceae > UBA7455. The sequence goes on from CAJWQG010000015.1 coordinate 36,337, forward strand.
ATTTTGTTCCTGACTGCGAGAACCTTGTGATTTGATGATCACAACCTGATCAGAACTAATGCGCCTGTCTCTAAGCGCGGCAAGGCTTTCTTTTACCTCCTCAGGAATTGAGGACGCATTGATATCAAATCGCAGATGAATCGCGGTCGACACCTTATTGACGTTCTGTCCTCCCGGCCCGCTCGATCTGATTGCTGACAACTCGATCTCGCTATCAGGAATATCCTCGATCGTAATCATCCTGCCCTGGCCATATATTTTCCATTGGTCGTATTAACCTTTATCGACTCTCCCTGTTCTATATATTCGGGCACCTGCACAACCAAACCAGTCGAGAGCGTCGCCGGCTTGGTTCGAGCACTGGCAGACGCCCCTTTGATTGCAGGAGAGGTCTCAACAATTGCTAAAACAACAGACTGCGGTAATTCAATGGCGGCGATGCTACCTTCAACCAGCAAGGCCGTAATACCCTCTAGACCTTCATGAATATACTCCAGCTGTCCTTCCAGGTTTTCGCTGGCCAAGGTGTACTGAGAATAATCTTCGGTATTCATAAATACGTAGTGGCTCCCATCCATATAGGAAAACTGAACTGCGATCTTCTGACAGTCCGCAGGAGACAGCATGTCATCCCCCTTGAGTGACTCATCACGTTTCTGGCCAGTCAACAGATTGGAAAAGCGGATTTTGTAGAGTGTCGACGCCCCTCTTGAAGACGGACTTTTCGCCTCCAACTGCTTAACTATGTAAGGCGCCCCATGAATATCCACGACCTCCCCTTTCTTTAGTTCACTTGCTTTTGGCACTGGCTGCATCCAAGGTTATTTACCTATATTCTACATTGATCGCCTTATTACTCGAAGCAAACCACGACTTGGACTATGCTATCTCCTATCGAATTTGACTAACCTTTCGTGGCTACAACTTTCCCGACATCCATCAATGCTACCAGCGATCTGCAGGTCACCATTTATCTGCACGAGTTTTATCTTGGAGATCGGGAAAGAAGATGCTGGACGTATATAACCAGGGGACTAGACCACTTTTCCCAATAAGAAATGGCGTTATCTTTGCTCCTTGAGGATGAAGACGAACCCGACGATTTCCCTCGAACACCAATAAAAATATTTCAGCTGCTTGGCGATTACGCGAAACAGGGAAGAACCGTCACTGCGGGCGAAGCGACAAAACTTGGGACAACAGGCTTGTTCGGCTTTCGGGTCTTGTTCTACCTCCCGGCTATTCAGTAGCAAGACCTTCCTCCGCTAGACAACCACCTGGCGCTCATGCTGATCCATCAGGATGAGTACGAATTTGCCCGAAGATTTGACTTGTCCCGACTGGTTTCCCGTATCAGCAAGCTTTGCAGTTGCTTCCCCTATCCCACCTGGAATACACGCCAACGAACGTCGTTGTTTGAAGCCAATCATCGGGAAGATTCCGTATTGAGTGGAGGACACGCCAACCTCAATATTGGACGAGCACTGCTGCACGGCAAGCAACTGTCTCTTTGGTTACACCCAGACCATCAACAACTATTGACCAATCTGCAGCAACCACTAACGTTACTATGTGAGGCGACCAGCGGCGCAGCCGCAGCATTTTATTGGGATTCAAGTTCTACAGGGGCCGTCACTATTGCTGCTACTTCCGCAGACATTGGACTGAGTTTTGTGCAATTTCGCATTACAGACGTTTCCAGCCTGGCACTCGTCGAGGACGGCGCTGTTATTTCGATAACCGATGAAGAACGTACGAGGATTACCGGCGCAGCCTCTAACAAGATCATAAATCCACTGCTGACAGTTTATATTGAGGAACGCCCTGGACACGGGACACCCAGCTACCAGGTTGGGGCCGGCTGGATTGAGCCGGATCAGATCAACACTATATTGCTCGAAAGACAGATCGGGAATATTTTCCTAAATCAAATCTCCCACACATCACTATCTGCCAACCATGAAGTTTTAGTCGAGATCGCGACACAGATTCAGCACATCCTGGCGGGCGTGATATCTGAGGAAACTGAAAGTTTCCAACTGGCGCTCACCATTTCAGATGCGCAACTCTCACTAGCAAGCAATATTGAATTTAACCCCCAGTTTGTGTCTTTCATCACGCAGAGTTTGAGTAGTATTGATCTGGCGACGCTAGATTATTCAACAATCTCGCTTGCTATTAATCCTGAATAGCTGAAAGTTCTTTAAGACGAGCCAGCCGGTCCGGTTCATCCCGAACGATGTATGGATCCGCGGCAAGCAAATGATAAGCCCTAGAAAAGTATACGTGCGCTTCCGTACGTCCCATCAATCGGTAGATTTCGCCGATTTCTTCAAGGACACGACCGTCGGTCAGATAGCCTGCGGAAGTACGCTCGTCCATCAACTTCTCTTGAATAGGCAGGGCTTCAGGAAGACGGTCCAATGCACGAAGCGTCCGGCCTATTGCCCACCTGGCGATTTGCTCTCGGCGATGCTGTTCCTTCTCACGTCGAAATTCAGCATTTTTCGTGAACAATTCAAGCGCACGAGAAAATTTACCCTGATCAAATTGGGTCCATCCCATATTGTTGTATAGCGTACCCAACCAGTTTCTGGCGAATGCTGAGTTTGATTGCTCGGCGATCTTCAGCGCCACATCGTGCCACCGCTGCTGGCCTCCCAAACTCTCAACTATCCCCATCATATGCGCGGCATCAATAGCGAGATAATCGTCTCCAATCTCTTGCGCAATCGTAAAAGCTTCATCGAAGGCTAACCGAGCACGCTTTTTGTCGCCTTCTGAATTAAATATTCGCCCGCGTTCCAGCAGGTAAAAAACATTCGCCCTGGATTTCTGCGCCTCGATAAGAGACTTAACTTCATCAAGTTGCTTGTGAGCCGCATTAAAGTCGCCACGAATCGCATAGCTTCGTGCTATTTGCGACAAAACCGCCGGGAGATAGTCCTTGTCCTCAGAGGACATAGCGCTGTATATCAGAGAGCTAAATACCAACGCCGATGTTTTAGGGTCGTCGTACTGCCAAAGCTTCATCATCGCTTCGATCGGATCATCACCCGCGGCGAAGACTGAGCCCCACATAGACGCGCTGAGAAACAGAAGAGAGCGACAAAAATTCATCCCCTCATGTTAGCAAAGATGGTAAAACTGGCCTACGCAGTTCGTCTGGATCAGGCGGCCACCCAATCCTCCGCTTCCGTTAGCGACCGAAATAACCGAACACGCACATCGTCACCAATGAGTTTCAGGATTCCAAGATAGACTCGTAGCAGGTGAAAATCCACAGAATGAGGTGTTACCAGCGCACCTTGTACGCCTGCCCTCGTCGTTGCTCATACTCCCTCAATAGCATCGGTAGTTTTCGCAGATCATCTAATTCGACTTTTGCGATATCGATATTGGTGAGATCCCATATCACGTTCATATTGCGCCTGAAGCATTCGCTGTCGAGCATCTGCTCGTACTCTGCTATCAGATCCGGAATACCCACCTGTCCATTAACCGCCATTTTGATGACAGGGTAGCTGATGGCATCTTCGCGCAAGAACTCTGACGTAATGGTCACACCAATAACCTCCAATAAACGCTAATCAACCTCCTTTAAACTCAATATCATTTTGCCTTCTGTGGCTTAAATTATCATCAGACGAGACCAGGAACTGATCCAAATATTGAGCCACGTCAAAGAATACTTGACGCAAACCGATCGCCCATGTTGAATTGCCTCTCAACATTTTTTCGGAAATAACCATGGCCATAGGTATCGTTGCAAAACTGACATGTAAGGAAGGAGCGAACTCAGAATTCGAAGCTGGATTCAAGAAACTTCAGGAAGTCGTCAAGAAAAATGAGCCCGACTGCATCTTCTATCTGTTAAACAAGTCTCGTGACAATGACACCACCTACTACGTCATGGAGAGTTATGCGAACGCCGAGGCCATCGAGTTCCATGGAAGCTACGATGAATTTCGTGAAACGAGCAAGGCTTTAGGCCCCCTCTCTGGCAGACGACCCGAGATCACCGTCATGGATCAGGTCGACTAACTAGTTTCTGTACTAAAAGTCCTGTTCCCAGCCCGTCTGATACGACATTCCAAAGGAAATGGTTACGAAAACAATAGCTTACAAAGAAACTCGAGGCACGATCCTCGGTTTTGGGATAAGACCTAATTACTGCAGTCTGCCGTAAAGATACGGCAGAGATTCATCCATGCGGTAGTCTACGGACGAATGGTTGTCCGGGAACTCTTCATACCGGTGATCAATAACAAGCGCTTTCATGCGCTTGACTAACTGCCTTGCACCGAACACCAGTTTGTACTGATCCCTGGATCCGCAGTCAATATACAAACCTTTTAGTGATTTTAGGTTCGCCTGCACATCCTCTCGCTCAATCAATTTGACAGGATCCCAGGCAAGCCACTTCTCCCACCGTTCATCTATCAGTTCGCAAGTATCAGGCACAACCGGTAATCGAATCCCGTAAGGTGCATCGGGGTCCGGATCGTAAGTAGCGGCCATTGCCAACATCATCAGCGTATGGAAATCACCGACCTTCTTAGTGGACTTGAAATCATCAAGAAAAGACTTGATGCCTCTGTCTTTGGTTTTCATCAGGACGCCGGGCATTTCTGGCAGATAACAGAGATCAAAAGCCATATCGCCGGAATGACAGGCAATGGCACCCCAACTATCAGCATAGAGCATGCCATGGATAATCGAACCATAGCCCCCACTGGACTTACCGAAGAGGCCGCGATATTCCCTGCCTCGTTTTACACGATACTTCGCTTCGATGGCGCTCAGCATCTCGATCGTCAGGAACTCTGCCCAGTTGCCGAGGGCGGCAGAATCGATGTACTGATTTCCTCCCAGGGATGTAAAGCAATCCGGCAGGGCAACGATCACGTTGCCCATCTTTCCCTCGTCGATCAAACGATCGATACGTTGAGGAACCGTTTCCTGGAATGCTTTCCAGGCAACGTGACCGAAACCGCTACCGGTAAACCCTACGATGTCGACCAGCAGCGGGTACTCTTCTGAAGAACGCTCATAGGTCTCAGGCAGATAAATCGCCACGGAACGATTAATGGGATCCCCCAGCACATTATTGGTAAGCGCCCGCGATTCAATCTCAAGGTACTCAATCGTCCCGCGCGGCCGTCGAAAATTATGCTCTGGCACTACTCGAACGCCTTCCTAGGCATCAAATGAAGCGAACGTTTTACCATCTTTGGCTAACGTAACGAGCAGCTCTGACGGTTTCCATAATTCATCGCCACTATCGGCAAAGAAACGCTCGATATCTGCAAGAACATTATCCAAACCGACGCTGTCCGCATACCACATGGGACCGCCCACCTGGGTGGGGAAGCCGTAACCATTGCAATAGACGGTATCTATATCACCAGCGCGTAAGGCGTGCCCCTCTTCAAGGATCTTCGCACCAATGTTAACTAGTGGATAGATACATCGCTTGAGAATCTCTTCGTCCGTAAATTCCTTCTGCGGATAGCCAAGCTCTTCCACTGCTTTTTTGATCACTTCGTCGGCTTCCGTGTCTGGCAGAGGCGTACGGTCGCCGTCTTCGTATCTATAAAATCCCTTACCGGTCTTCTGACCGTATCGGCCAAGCTCGCACAACTCATCTGGTATACGGACTGTGACATCATTTGAGCCACCCACCATCTTTCTCGCGCGCCAGCCAAGGTCGAGCCCCACCATATCGAGCATCGTAAAAGGGCCCATGGCAAGACCAAAGTCGTACATCACCTTGTCAACATGCGCGGGCTTTGCACCTTCCAGTATCATCAGAGCCGCCTGGTGAGAATAACCGTGAATCATTCGATTGCCAATAAAACCTGGACAGTTTCCCGCGACCACAGACACCTTTCCGATTCTTTTGCCAAGCGCCAGCGCCGAGGCAACTGTCACTGGCGCAGACTTCTCACCTCTTACCACTTCAAGCAGGCGCATCACATTGGCGGGACTGAAAAAATGCATTCCGCATACATCGGCCGGTCGACTAGTTGATGCTGCGATGGCATCTAAGTCTAACGCAGATGTGTTGGTTGCGAGCAGTGCCCCCTCGGGCATGATCTTGTCGAGTCGTTCAAATATCCCTTTCTTCAGATCGAGATTCTCGTAAACGGCTTCAATCACCACATCCGCATCACCAAGATCCTCAAACTTTTCGGTGGGAATAATCAGCGACATGCGTTCGTCCATCTCCGCCTGGGACAATCTGCCCCGAGAGACTGTTCGCGCATAATTGGCCTCGATGACACCAATACCCCTTGCCAGATTCTCCGGATCATTATCATGAACGCGTACGGGTATTCCGGCGTTGGCGAAGCACATGGCGATACCTCCGCCCATCAGCCCGGCACCTACTACCGAACCTTTATTAATGTCGATAAGCGGCAGGTCTTTGTCGACCCCGGGGATTTTGTTTGCCGCTCTCTCGGCAAAAAAGATGTGAATTAACGCCTCCCGTTGCGGGTCGTTTAGGCATTCCTGAAACTGTTCTGCTTCGAACGCCAATCCTGCATCAAAGTCGTCCGTATTCGCCGCCATTTCGACACATTTCAAGATTCTTGCTGGCGCATTCATATTCCGCTGACGTTGCTCGATCTGGGCGGCTGCTCGAGTAAACACTTCATCATTGCCGCGATCCTGCGCGATACGATCTTCAATGTCCCGTACACGGCTCGGCGCGGCGCCACTAGCAGCGATCTCTCTGGCCCATGCGATGGCCTCTTCCACGAGGTCTCCCTCTGCGATCTTGTCGATAATGCCTAATTCAAGTGCCTGAGGAGCAAGTATGGGATCACCAGTGACCATTGCATTTAATGCAGCTTCCACACCCGCCAGTCGAGGTAATCGTTGCGTCCCTCCTGCACCCGGTAAAAGGCCCAACTTCACCTCCGGCAGCCCTACAGGCGCTGTCGGTGCAGCGATCCGATAGTTGCAACAAAGCGCAGTTTCCAGGCCTCCGCCGAAGGCGGTGTGATTGATCGCAGCTATAATGGGCTTGCTGGAGTCTTCCATCAGCTTCAGCGCCTCGTGCAGACCAACACCTTCACTGGCAGCAGCGCCGAATTCGCTAATGTCAGCACCTGCGATAAACGCCCGGTGCATGCCGGTAACAACGATGCTCTTGATTACATCGTCTTCAAGCGCCTGGGTCACACCATCAAACAGTCCCTGACGAACACCGGATGACAGTGGATTCACGGGTGGATTATCGATGCTAAGTAACGCTACATCGTCGCGCTTTTCGTAATGTACGGTGCCTTTCATTTTTCTTCCCATTTCGTCGAGCGCCAGAGTATACGCAGTTTCGGCGCAGAATTAGAGCCTATGATCTAAAAGTACTATGAACTCGTCTTTAGTCGTTTGGTAGAATTGTTACCCCCTTGAGGGTTTAGGAATGGCCAATTCAATCACAAACGTGCCTGTTGACCAGATAATCGGCGCGATTGTTCACCATTACAATCCCCCTCGCGAAGCAGTCAATCCCAGCGAGGGAAAGGTACTTGTCGACATCCTCGACCGGTTACCGTCGTTGTCGCGGGAAGATCATGTGGACACGATCCACGTGCAACTCCAGAAACATCACCCTGGACTTTCTCTCAACCCGAACGATCACGCCCTAACTATCGTTCCTCGACGATGCGTTCTCAGAAGCCCTTAAACAGACCGACCTGGACTTCAAGATTGAATCGTTCATTCGAGATCTTGCTCCACATGTTGCGGTGGTCGCACTCACCAGAGGTATCGAAGCCATCACCCAGCAACAGCAAATACTCAGCCTGATCGATCTGATCGTTAGCGAATGTATCAGGCGGAGTGCAGACCTGGGGGTTCTGGGCGACCAATTCATGGCAAAGGTTGAAGTACCGATTTCAGGGCTGGTAAATGGTCGCAGCTCCCTCGAAGAGGCGACCGCCCAACTTAAAAGAGTATTTGATAAGGAAGCGCCACTAAACGAAAAAAGAGAGCAGCAGCTACGGGAATCCGAACTCAAGGTGCTCGCCAATCAGAAGGCGGTTTATTACGCTTCACAGTTACTGAATCAACAGATGACCGGCCGTCAGCTGCCCATGTTCATTATCTTTCTCCCGCAGGGTACCTGGTTTGAGTTCCTGCAGCAGGTGTTCGTGAACTATGGAGTGAAGTCCAAAGAGTGGCAAAACGCATCAAAGTTAACCCAGGCACTCATCTGGTCTCTGCAACCTGCGAGCGATCCTGCCAAACGCCAGGACGTTATCCAGTCCCTACCGGATCAGATTCGTAAATTCTGCAGCAAGGTTACATTTGATACCCAACCAGTGCAGATGTCCCTGGCGGATCTCGAGTCGGAGTACTAAGTCATAAAAGCCGGGGAACCAAGTGACAGCTGTGATTTCGAACTCCTTGACGTGGATACGTCTATGGGTGATGAGAACCAAGACATTGACCCGAGCCCGCTCAAACGAATCCACAGTTTCGACGATCATCTCTGGTTTATATACGACGACAAGTCAGAATCTGAAGAAAAAGTAGCCCGCATCAAACTGATCCTAAATTGGCAGGATACAGACCGGCTTCTGTTCACCGATCACAACAGACGCAAAGTCCTGCACATGACTTAAGGTGAAATTGCCAACCACCTGGATAAAGGGTCAGTTCGCCAGCTGAACCTCGATACTCCGTTACATACATGCATTGGTAATCACCTGATGCAGGTACTAAAAAATGTGAGCAGGAAAAATAAAGCCGAAAAACAGACCCAGAAGATCGAAGAACGTAAAGTTCTCTCGACAACCTATCTGGAAACCAGAAAGCAAGAGCTACAGGAGGCCTATCCGGCACACAGAAAGCGGGCCAAGCTAAAAGAGAAACGTGCCCGAATACTACGTCAGAAAGCGCAGCAAAAACATGAAGCAGCGACTCATGCAGTGGATTCACTTAATGTTGATGCATGGGTGAAATTACCCGTCATGGAGGGCACGCTGACAGCCTGTAAGCTGGTCGCAGTCATTCCCGGTAACGATACCTATATATTCGCCAATCGTGCCGGCCTAAAAGTGGCGGAATTCACCGGTAGTCAGCTCGCACATATGATTGTCACGGAAAATAGCGAAATATTGGATACCGGGGACGAATTTGAAAGCGTCCTAGCCAATGGCGTAACGGGCCTTCGCGAGAACCGCGACAAGAGCTACGATGAACTTACGGGCGACACTGCCTAAGGGTTTGCTGGCACTGTGCGCTGATATCGGGATAATTGTTGAGCCCCGCAGGGTAATGGTACCCTAGGGGTTCGGTCGAGTTTATTGATTTAATGGAAGAAGAAATTTATCGGGTCGTTTTCGCCGGCGTCTTAACAGGAGAATACGATCTTAAAACAACCAAGAAACGCTTCGGTCGGCTATTTCGGCTAGATGGCAGACGTACCGACGTGTTGTTTTCCGGGAAAGAGTATGTCGTCAAGAATAACGTTCCGGAACCGATTGCAATGGCACTTGCCACTAAGATCGCTGAAGCAGGATGTCAGTGCTATGTGCAGGTGGTCACCGATGAAGACGATGTCGACTACGATGAGAAACGCGAGCAGGGAGAGCGACGTCTGCGTTTTCGCCGAGGCCCACGCCCTGGCGCAATAATCCCCGATCGACGTCGGGAAATTCACCGTAGAAAGGGTCGAACCTACTTCCTCGACCTTAAGAAAAACAGTTACGAAGTACCTATTTCATTCCAATCCTACTCGAACGTAAAAGTTGAAAGCGATACGTCAGGGCAGTAATCCACCCGGATCCAGTAAGAGCCCTGCATGATCAGTGACGACATATCCCTCGATAAATTGATAGCTGATATCGACCAACAAATCGAGGTGCTAACGGCGATCGCTGGTGATAGCGCCATCCTTCAGGAGCAGTTGCGCATACATAAAGAATCTCGGGAAGCGCTGATAAATCAAGACCTGGAGTTAGCACGATTGGCGGAGCTTCTGGATCAGGACAACATTCCGGAATTCACCACCATCATCGAGGCCAGCAAAGATCCCAGCTCCGAATAACAGCAATTAGTCTCGAAGATTCCTCACCCAAAAAACTGTTCCCCCTGCCACCGCTATAGGTAACAAGAACAGATTGATTAACGGAATTGCCAGCATGATGTTAATAGGAATTCCAAATGATACAGCGCTCAATTTATGTACTAACATTCGTTCACGAAGGACCCTGAAACCAACCAGATTATTGTCGGCGGCATAGTCACAATATTGAATCGCGACCATCCACCCGCCAAACAAGATCCAGAGCAATGGGGCAAAGGTATTCAGCAGCGGGATGACAGACAGTAGCATCAGAAGAACCAGACGTGGCAACAAATAGAGTACTTTCGATATCTCGCGAGCAATCGCGCCCAGAATCATCGAAAGCAGGTCAGTATCCGGATGGAGGTGCCCCAGGGTCAGTGCTTCTTCAATCTTTGCAGACAAAACCGCATTGAACGGCGAGGCGATGAGATTCGCGACAATCATAAAACTATAGAAAAGCACAAATGCCACGACGATAAGGCCAACCAGATATATCACCCAGGATAGAAACGAAAGCCAGTCGGGTAGCATATTGGTGATAGCAGTAACCCATCCCTCAAATTTGCTCACGCTAATAGCAATAAGCACGATCAACACCAGAGTATTGATAACTGTAGGGACAATCACGTAGCGACGAATGCCGGGTTTGCGAATCAATGCAAATCCTTCGACCAAACAATCCAATCCATTCATGCTAATAGCTGTCGCCATTTGGGAGCTGTACCCTTCCAGGAACTAGGCTCGTTATAGATAGTAGTCCTTGATAGGTAAAACTCGAATACGTCGACCAGTAATCCGGTAAAGTGCATTGCACACCACAGGGCCACCCGTAGAGTTATCGGCTCACCCAGTCCACCCCACAAATCACCTCCCGATAGTGCAAAGTGAGTCTCAATTTCGGGTGACTCATCCATACGCACCATGTTGTAGGTATCGAAGTTATCTTCTACAACGACGCCATTTTCAACGGTCAATTTGCCGTAAAGCGCGGCTGAGAGACCAAAGATCACGCCGCTTTCAACCTGTATTTCTGCGGTGGTTGGATTAACGATATTTCCACAATCAACCACTGAGATAATCTTATCTACCTTAAGGTCACCGTTCTTGGTAACCGTCACCTGCGCCACCTGCCCACACACCGTTCCAAAACTAGCATGCAGGGCAACACCCTGTGCAGTACCGTAGGACATGTTCCGGCCCCACCTGGATTTATCCTTTAGCACCTCACGGACTTCTCGTAATTCAGGTCTTTCCTTGAGTAGTGAAAGACGAAAAGACAGAGGATCCTGTTCCGCCGCCACTGCCATCTCGTCAACAAAGCATTCCATGGCGAACGCGTTTTGAGAATGCCCACGAGAGCGCCAATACCAACTGGTCAGGTTAGTATTTCTCGCACTATGCGCTATTCTTTTGTTAGGAACCGAGTACAGCATGTCCATCAATCCCTCGACTGATGTTTCATCAAGCCCGCGCACATCTGGCTGATTATCCTTAGCTATAGAATGAGTGATCGAATGATTGGTGTAGGCAATCAGACTTTTACCAAGATCAAATCCGGGCTTAAATCTCGACACTGACATAAGGCGATATCGACCCGCTCGCTGATCTTCTTCTCGGGTCCATATCATCTGCACCGGTCTTTCAACTTCCTGGGCGATGACTACCGCCTCACGGATGTAATCTACGTGGCTACGACGTCCGAAACCGCCACCCAGGAAACAATTATGGAAATAGATGCGATCTTCGGGAAGGCCTGTGACCTCCGCAATAGCGATAACCGCTCTAACCGGGTCCTGGGTGCCTGCCCAGACATCCACCTTCCCTTCACCAAACTCAACCGTACAGTTCATCGGCTCCAGACATGCGTGAGACAAATACGGCGATACATAATCAGATTCAATCGTCGTCTCTGCTTCATCCATGTTGCGAACAATGTCACCACGCTCTTCAAGAATACTGCCTCGCCTATCCAGCTTCGCTTCGAATTCTCGCTGAAACGTCTGTGTACTTGCCTTGGCAAGGGCCCCGGTATTCCATTGAACTGGTAATTCATCAGCCGCTGTCTTCGCCTGCCAGAAATGTTCTGCCACGATGGCGACCGAACTTTCCATTCGAACTGTCTTAATGATTCCCGGCCGGTTTCTGATGGCATTAAAACGCAGGCTGCGAACACTGCCGCCGATTACCGTACAATGCTTCACTGCCGCGTACACCATATTCGGACGCCGTATATCGATGCTGTAAACGGCAGAACCATCCACTTTGGCGGCGATGTCGAAACGCGGGGTGGGTAGCCCGAGAAAATTGAAATCCTCAGGCAACTTTATCTTTACGTTCGCGACCCGGACCTTCGCAGCTTGTGCGGCGACCTTTCCATAGGTGACCGATTCTCTGGTGTCCCGGTTATATATCTTGCCGTAGTCCGCATAACATCTACCTGGACTTACCAACCAGGCTTCTGCCGCCGACGTAACAAGGCGCTCCCTGGCTTCGGCGCCGACTCGCTGCAACATCTCGCATGACTGACGAACTGATCCACTATCGTCAGTCAGCAGCCGTCCGTACACTCGACCTTCCATTAAATGTCGGTTTACGTCCGCATACTCGGCTCGAACAAGACGCCAGTCGGCTTCCAACTCCTCCGCAACTATCATCGGCAAAGCGGTTAATACCCCCTACCCCATCTCTGCTTTCGCGACACGAATGGTGATTGTCTCGTCCGCATTTTTGGCCAGCCATGCATTGAGTTTGGCACCAGAATTGGCCCAGGACTCGAATGGCTTTGATTTGCCTGACACCGGGAGATGAAAACCCAGCAACAACCCGCCGGCGGCAGTGGTTGACGCCTGAATGAATTGGCGCCTTGAATAGTGCTTCATTGAGCAGCCCGCTCTCGGGCTACTTTGTGAATTGCCTTACGGATACGAACATAAGACCCGCATCGACAAATGTTGGTCATTGCTGCGTCAATTTCTTCATCAGTCGGACGAGGTTTCTGATCTAGTAACGCCGTCGCCGCCATGATTTGGCCGGACTGACAATATCCACATTGGGGAACCTCCTCATCGATCCATGCCTGTTGAACCGGATGTAGACCTTCTTCGGATACCCCTTCGATAGTAACAATCTCAGCGTTGGCGGATTGACTGATGGTCCTCATACAAGATTTGGCTGCTTTTCCATTCAGGTGAACGGTGCAGGCGCCACAATGACCTATGCCATAACCATACTTGGTGCCGGTGAGATTTAAGTGATCGCGCAACACCCAGAGCAGGGGCGTCTCTAATGGAACATCCAGTTCCATATCCTGCCCATTGATGGTCAGATAAATCATATTAGTGGCCGCCTGGAATCACAGATACTGATTTTCAGCCCAGAGCGTGAATTCACCCGCATCAAAAAACATACCGTGCTCATCACATTGCTCATACTGCAACTGTTGTCCATCGATCTCGAAATAGCGTTTCATGGTTCCACCACATCTGGGACAAGGGATTGTGTCCAGAGCGTCCTAACGAGCACCAACATCCGGGTCTCCCGTACCTATAAACTCAGCGACCCATCTCTCTGACAAGCTTTCCGCTTCTCCCTTATCGAACCAAAGGCCCTTGCATCCCTTACAACGATCGATCGTGACATCTTCACACTGAATCTCTTCCATCTCGGTATCACACTTTGGGCGTCGCATCGCCTCTCCTAATCTGGTAAGCGGCTGTGCAGTGATCTTGACAGATCATAGCCCTCCACAACACGCCCCAGGCAACCCTGATAACCTCGCCACAGGCGTTAACAAGCCTCGGCGACCTTCAACAACCCCGCGACAGGCACCCACGGTGAGCACCAACCCGGAGCTGGCGAAATAGAAAACTGGTGGGTGGTTTGCTGTTCATGCTACTTTTAAAGGTATGAATGATTTTGTAACCAACCAGGCGCTGTTTAGAACCATCGCAGAAGCTTGCGCCGAGAACGATAGTACGTCGCTCCCGGAAGTTGTCGTCGATGCCTTGCGGGCAGAACAGGGTTTCTCGCTCTTGCTCCCCAAAGAACTGGGCGGCAAACAACCCGCATTCCCTGAGTTCATTCGGTTCGTTAAGTCTGTCGCGACGGCCGATGGGTCAACTGGATGGTGTGTGGCCCAGGGGTCAGTACTTGCTTCACTTGCCCGCCTTCTACCTAAAGACGTCGCTGAATCCATGTGGCCTACCCCGAATGTCAGTCTTGCTAACGGACCTCCAATACAGGCCAGCAGTCGAAAAGATGGTGACAATTACGTATTAAGCGGGAACTGGGCTTTTAGCAGTGGAATCAATCATGCCAGTTGGCTGTTTGGTGTGGCTACAGTAACAGAAGAAGACGGATCGCAACGCGGTGTTTGGCACGTAATCGATAAATCAGACGCTGAAATCAACTACGACTGGCAAGTCGCTGGCCTGAAAGCGACAGGGAGTTATCCGTTTCAAGTTGAAGAACTATCGATTCCCGAGTCTATGGCATTCGAAGTCGGCGTCCGCAAAGATGACCCGCCAATTTATCAAATTCCCCTGAACCTTCTTTTCGCTTGCAGCTTTGCTTCAGTTGCCCTAGGGGTATCCCGAGCAGCTTTGAATTTCGCAACCGAGCGGGTACAAAAAAAGATCAAGCGCATGTACAAGGAGACCATGAGTGAAGATATGCTCACTCAGGATCAGATCGGCAAAGCCGAAGCTTTGTGGCGTAGCGCAGACATGTACCTCAACACACAAGTCGCCGAAGTGTGGGAGCGAACATGCTGTAGCGGAATCTGTTCAATGGATAACAGGATCATGTTGCGCCTGGCGGGGACTCACACTATTCACCAGGCGAAAGCCGTCACCGACATAGTCTATGATCTCTGCAGCACTGACAGTATCTTCCAACACAATGACATCCAGAGGCGCTTCCAGGACATACATGTCATCGCTCAACACATGCAGGGAATACCCGAGATATACAGTATCGTTGGCAGACACTTTCTCGGACTACCAGTTAACTCACACCTGGTTTAGAAGAAACCTTAGCTTAATGCCATGAGCGCGCATCCCAACCCACTGGTGGTCGACCTGGATGGTACGCTAGTTAAATCTGACTTGCTTATCGAGTCCATTCTTCTACTTCTGAAGAAGAACTTATTGTTCATCTTCTTACTACCCATCTGGCTGTTGTCTGGTAAAGCACATTTCAAATATCAAATCGCGAGCAGAGTCCAGATCGATGCTTCGTTACTACCCTACAACGTTGGGCTAATTGACTATCTGGCTGAGCAACACGAAGAAGGCAGACCGGTCGTCCTCGCAACCGCATCCAGTGAATTACTGGCGAATCCGGTCGCGAAACATCTGGCTATCTTCAGCAACGTTATCGCCAGCACCGAGGACACCAACTTCAAAGGCGACGCAAAGGCGAACCAACTGAACAAAGCATACGGTAGTGGTCACTACGATTACGCCGGAAATTCGAACGCAGACCTGGCTGTATGGTCGCATGCACGCGCAGCGATCCTGGTTGGAGTACCGACCGGCCTTCGCAGGAAAGTGGAAAACACGGTTTCTATCTAAAAGGAGTTTGAAGGCAGCTCGCCCTCGTTGCGATCATATTTACAAGCGCTGCGAATGCACCAATGGGTTAAAAATACCTTGCTATTCGTACCGGTCCTTACAGCACATAAGGTACTGGATCTATATATGCTTGCTACGGCCTTACTGGCGTTCGCCGCATTCTGTTGTTGCGCATCCAGCGCCTACGTACTGAATCATTTACTTGACCTCGAAGCCGACAGGCATCATCGAACCAAATGTAAGCGACCTTTCGCCTGCGGGGCGCTGCCCGTGATGCACGGCCTGAGAATCATCGTTTTACTATTGCTTGCTGCCATTGGGCTTTGTTGGTTCTTACCCTTCGAGTTTTTCCTGGTATTAGCGGTTTACTACCTGACCACATCGGCGTATTCATGTTGGTTAAAGCAACTTGTCGTGATCGACGTCATCGTGCTTGCATCGTTGTATACATTCAGGATCATCGCCGGTTCTGCCGCGACCGACATAGTGCTCTCGGAATGGCTACTCGCATTTTCCATGTTCATATTCCTGAGCCTTGCCATGGTCAAACGTTATGTAGAACTACTGGACCTCCGCAATATGGGGTTTAAAGAAGAAGCAGTGGGGCGTGGCTACCATGTTCGCGACATCGAATTACTGTCATCTCTTGGCGGCGCGAGTGGTTACCTTTCCCTTCTAATTTTTGCACTCTATTTAAACAGCGACCTGGTGCAGTCAATGTACAATAGACCCTACTTGCTCTGGTTGGTATGCCCGCTGCTGTTGTATTGGATCAGTCGGGTATGAATTATTGTCCACCGGGGAGACATGCACGATGACCCGATTGTGTTTGCCATTAAGGACCCCGTCAGCATCATCACCGGTGGCCTGATGGTCGCTATTTTTCTTGTCGCCGCCCTATGAATAACTACAGTTCCTGGAGACGTTACCCTCATGTTCGTCAGCGTGGGACAACAATATCCGACCGCTTCGCTCCCCTGCCCCAACAGAGCGGCACTGTTGTCCCTTACGGAAATGGTCGCAGCTATGGAGATAGCTGCCTGAACTAGGACGGCATCGCGATTAGCACCAGGTGGCTCAATAAACTTATTAGCTTTGACGCAGCCGAGGGGCTCATCACTTGTGAATCGGGTGTGCTGTTGAGTGATATTCTAGATGTGGTCGTACCACAGGGCTGGTTCCTCTCGGTGACGCCCGGCACAAAATATGTCACGGTGAGAGGAGCGATCGCCAACGACGTTCATGGAAAAAATCATCATCGTGTAGGCACCTTCGGTCGCTTCTTAAGGCGATTCGAACTGCTCCGATCAAACGGAGAGCGAATTCTCTGCTCACCGACTGAAAACCAGTCAATCTTCCAGGCGACTATTGGGGGACTCGGACTCAGGGGTCTAATAACCTGGGTGGAATTTAAGTTAGCCCCCATTCAGGGTACGGGTATCGCTAGTGAAACCATTAAATTCTCATCCCTGGATGAGTTCCATAAGCTATCCACTGACTCAGCGGATGATTACGAGCACACCGTTGCCTGGGTCGATTGTATGGCCAACGGCGCGTCACTGGGCAGAGGTATATTCACCAGAGGCAATCACTGCGAAACATCTGTTTCGCCTGGCAAGAGAACGATATCCATGCCTGTTACACCGCCTTTTTCACTCGTTAACAGGATGACGGTTTCTCTCTTTAACAAGGCTTATTACCACAGCGCCCGCAACCAGACTTCTACGACGCACTACGACCCCTTCTTCTTTCCGCTGGATAGAATAATGGACTGGCACAGAATCTATGGACCAAAAGGATTCATGTAGTATCAATGCGTGATTCCTCTAGCACATAGATTGGATGCGATGAGCGAAATCCTGCGCAAGATCCCCGAATCAGGATTCGGCTCAAACCTGGCCGTACTTAAAGTTTGTGGCGACCTTCCATCGCCCGGGGTGCTGTCGTTCCCAATGCCAGGTATCTCAATCGCGCTGGATTCTCCCTACATTCCAGATAAAGTTCTGTCGTTGTTTGAAGATCTGGATAAGGTTGTGCTGCAGGCCGGAGGTAGACTCTATCCTGCTAAGGACGCTCATATGTCCGCGGCGCTGTTTCAGCAGACATATCCAAACTGGCGCAAAGTAGAAAAATTTCGAGATCCAATGTTTATGTCCGATACATAGCGCAGGGTGTCATCATGGAGGTGTTGGTCATTGATGCAACATCGGCAATCGCAACGGCAACGGCGAGACAACTCGTCGCCAGCGGCGATATGGAATTACACCTAGTCGCAAGAAATTCGGATCGACTGGAAGCGCTAGCAGAGGAGCTTAAAATACGCGGCGCGGTTAAGATCAGCACTCATCTATTGGACTTGGTCTCCTTCGGGCACCATGAAGAATGCGTATCGCAGGCTATCGCCAATTTAGGTCAACTGGACCTGGCGTTAATCTGCCATGGTAGTCTGGGAGACTAGGAAACCGACCGAACTTCAGCGAATAAAACCCTGGAACTGCTCAACACCAACGCGTTAAGCCACATTTCATTGCTTACGCTTATCTCTAATGTCATGAAACAGCAGCAATCGGGCACTATCGTCGTTATATCCTCGGTCGCGGGAGATCGAGGTAGAGCATCGAATTACATATATGGTGCCGCCAAGGCAATGGTCTCTACTTTCGCAGAAGGATTAAGGAACAGACTATTTGGCACAGGGGTCCATGTGATTACCGTAAAACCCGGTTTTGTTGACACACCCATGACAGAGGACTTCAAAAAAGGATTGCTATGTGTACAACCCGAGGATATCGCCGCCGGGATCCTGCGGGCGGTCGACAAGAAAAAGAGTGTCGTTTATCTACCCAAATATTGGTGGGTAATAATATTTATAATCAAACACTTACCAAACTTCCTTTATAAACGACTTAACATATAATCGGATCAACCGCTGCCGCCGGTTTCTTCCATAATAAAGCTCTGCAGCTCCTCAATTGTCATGGATTGCTGCTTTATTGTGAATTTGAGCAGGTCGCCCACGGCGATGATTCCCACCAGGTCCTGTCCTTCCACGATAGGCAAATGTCTTATCTTCTTATGTGTCATCAGTGCCATGCACTTCTCAACAGTGGTGTCTTCCCTGGCAACAACAACATCTCTGGTCATAATGTCGGACACGCTGGTATCACGAGCAGACTTGTTCTTTAAAATCACTTTTCTTGCGTAATCGCGCTCGGAAATGATACCTACCAAGCAGCCGTCATCATCCAGCACGGGCAAGGCGCCCACCTGCACCTCTGCCATTTTCTCAACCGACTCATATACAGAATCTGCCGCACCGATAGTCACAACATCTCGACCTTTAATGTCCAACATCTCTTTTACAGTACTCATTCCGTTACCTCTTTGTTCAATTCCGCGACCAACCCGCGCCGTAAGGATGATACAAGACGGTTAAGGCCGGACATTCCTCAATCATGATACCGATCTTCAATGGTATCAAGGGTTTGCATAGCCACCTAATATCCTGGCGGTGCCACAAATCCAAAGCCTGCTTGTTCAAGTAACTTCGCAAATCCGATGGTTTTTAGATCGCCATACTCAGGCCCCATAATCTGAACGCCGATAGGTAACCCATCCCCCACCGCACCCGTGGGAATCACCGTCGCCGGCAAGTAGTTGTTAATAGCGGGCCCCGCCCAAAACAAAAAATCAAAATACGAACGCATTTGATTATCAATTTGAAGTGTTCGTTCATGGACCGGACGGTGATCATGCGCGAAGGCTGGCCTTGTCATCACAGGCATGATCATCACATCCCAGGATTGGAAAAACTCGTACCAGGCCCAGCGAGACCTGGTGCGAACCTCATTGGCAAGCGCATAGTCACGGTAACTCGCAAGCTGGTATCGCAGCTGCGTTTTCTGAACGTCTGATGTCCCAGGATCCTTCAGTTTATTTTGTAGATTCCTGTAGTCCTCGTGAGAATTCCTGGAAGTCATCACAGCAGCAAGCAAGGTCGCATAGTTCTCATGAGCGCCATCAATGTCGACCTCTGGCCTGGCGTCATAGTCAACGGTGCCGCCTGCATCCAGTACCGCCTGAACAACCGCATCTATTCGTTTGCAAGTCTCTTCGGTTACTGGTGCTCGTTCATCGTTCTGCCACACGGCGACCCTGAATCCCGCGAGGGCCTGATGCGGACATGGCTGCAGTGCAAGCTTATACCCCGCAGACTGGATTTCATCAGGTCCAGCCATCGCTAATGTGGCAACTTCAAGGTCCACCGCACTTCTCGCCAGAGGACCAATGACAGTGAGATCCGACTGGGCTAATACACCGGGAGCAGCATGACCACGAGGTGGCAGAAGACCCCACGTTGGCTTGTGCCCAAACACACCACAGAAATGCGCGGGGTTTCGAATAGACCCGCCAATATCAGAACCACATTCCAACCCAGTCATCCCCGCGGCCAGCGTCGCCGCAGAACCACCAGATGACCCTCCCGGTGAACACTCATGATCCCACGGGTTGTTTGTCGTACCGTAGATGTCGTTATAGCTCTGCATGTCAGCGAGGTTATAGGGTACGTTGGTTTTGCCAAACAGATTCACGCCAAGCTGCTTCAAGCGTGTTACAGGAAGCGCATCATCAGTTGCCCGCTTGTCCTTCCACATCGGATTACCTCGCGTCGTAATCAGACCCGCCACCTCGTAGGACTCCTTTAGCGTGATGGGTACACCATGAAGCGGCCCCCAATCCTCACCACGAGCAATTGCCCTATCTGCTTCTTTCGCGAACTCCCTAGCTCGCTCAAAGTCCTCAACAACAATAGCGTTCAGTGCAGGGTTGTATTGATCAACGCGGTCCAAAAAATACTCCAGCATCTCTGTCGCACTGATCGTTTTATCGCGAATTGCCTTACCGAGCTGCAGACCCGATTGAAACGCCAAATCCGTCATATTGATGACCCTCGACACTGTTTTGAATCTAACAAACAGAAAGTAGCACGAATTAACCCTTGCAATCACATGGGCGCACTTCTAGACTGCGCCCTCTGATCAAGTATCAGCTAGCGACATCCTTAGTTGTGAGTCTAACCCTAACCGTTAGATTCTTCCTCTCCTTCCGGGTTTTCCATTTGGCAACCCTTGTGAAGAGTCCAATTTCTGAATGCCGCACCGTGCTTAACACACGCACACACATGGCATAAGCCAACATTTTATATTTCGGCGAAGAGAACAATCTCGCCCCTAGGATTTTTGATGACATTCGATACACTCGGTTTAGTAGAACCGTTAGTCCGCGCTGTGCGCGAAAAAGGCTATAAGACCCCTACTCTAATCCAGTCAGCGACCATAGCAAACGTGCTTAAAGGCCACGACCTTATGGCTTCAGCTCAGACAGGCACCGGTAAGACCGCAGCATTTACGCTGCCCTTACTACAACAGCTCGCTGGCAGTTCGAAAACAAGCAGGCATCCAAAAGTACTTGTACTGACCCCCACCCGGGAACTCGCCGCACAGATCCAGGAAAGCATTCTGACTTACGGTAAGTATGTTAATGTCAGTTCCACCGTGGTATTCGGTGGCGTTAAGATCGGTCCACAGATGAACAAGCTGCGACAAGGTGTCGATATCCTTGTCGCCACACCAGGACGCCTGTTAGATCTTCATGGACAGAATGCCGTCAGCTTCAAAGATATCGAAGTGCTGGTACTGGACGAAGCGGACCGCATGCTGGACATGGGCTTTATTCCTGACATCAAACGGATTCAGTCACGATTGCCGGAAGAAAAACAATCGCTGCTGTTTTCAGCTACCTTTTCCGACCCCATTCGGGCCCTGGCCAAAACCATGCTGCAAAACCCGATCGAAGTCGATGTGGCAGTAAAGAATTCTGCAGCGGAAACTGTGCAACACCACCTGCACCCGGTCGACAAAAGCCAGAAATCACGTCTACTCAGCCACCTGATCCAGGACAACGGCTGGACGCAGGTTCTGGTCTTTACCAAGACCAAACACGGCGCCAACCGTCTGGTAAAAGACCTTGGCAAGCGAAAAATCCGAGCGCTACCGATTCATGGCAACAAGAGTCAGGCACAACGCACCAAAGCGCTTGCCGACTTCAAACGCGGCAAGATTGACATACTGGTCGCGACGGACATCGCTGCAAGGGGACTCGACATTGTGCAGTTACCCCTCGTGGTCAACTTCGACCTGCCCCATGTAGCGGAAGACTATGTCCACAGAATCGGGCGAACAGGTCGAGCCGGCAATAAAGGACAGGCCATTTCACTGGTCAGTGCCGATGAGATCAAACAGCTGCAGGGTATTGAACGCGTGATAAACCGGCATCTTCATCGCGAGGAAGTCGAAGGTTTCGAACCCGAACACGCACTACCCGCGTCAAGACCCATCGTTAGTAAAGGTAACGGGAAAGGCAGAGGGCGATCCAACAACGTTGCAAAGCTAGCAAACAAAAAGAAATCCAACCGACGCTCTCGATGGTCGAACCGGACAAACCAACGCAGGAACCGTGCTGCCGGGGGCAACAAGTAACCGGCTCTTTTCAGCTAAGCACGCCTCATGCTATGGTGCCCGATCTAACGAAATGAGAGGGTTTTCACCATGGCACCTATCCCAAAGGGCGGCACCGTAGCAGTAACAGGTGCATCGGGATTTATCGGCGGATGGTTGGTAAGAGATCTATTAAGTCGTGGCTATCGAGTCCGCGCCTGCGTTCGTGATGTAAACGACGGTGCTAAAACCAATTTTCTCAAAGCCATGCCAGGCTATGTATCAGGGCGCCTGACGCTCCATAGTGCCGACCTCAACGTTGCAGGTTGCTTCGATAAGATTTTCAAGGGTTGCCATGGCGTCGCCCACGTGTCGCACATCGACGCCTCAGGTAGCGAAAGTGGTGGTTATGGCGACGACGATTACACCAAGATGGTGAATGATCACATCATCAAGAGTGTCAATGAGTCGGACTCGGTCACAAGGGTCGTAGTGACCTCCAGTGTCGCCGCGGTGGTCTCTGAAAGTAACTTCGATGAAATGGTGAAGCGTCCGGTTATCTATGAAGATCGTTTTCCCGACAGCAATAATCACAGACTTTCCGGTTACTCACGCAGCAAGCAACAAGCGGAGCATTTCTTTTCCAATGCCGCAGAAGCAAGCGGTCGCTGGGATTCGATCACCTGCTGCCCGGCAGACAACGTGGGGCCCATTCAATCAGCGCACCAGGGGGACCGTGGTCCCTGGCAGGGTTTAATGAAGAAGATGCTCTATGGCGAGTGCAATCCTGCAGTTCATGGTTATCGGCCCTGGCATACCGTTGATGTTCGGGATACCTGCGCCGTACAGATAGCCATCCTTGAGAGCGTCATGGTGCAAAATGGTGAACGCCACATCGCCTACAACACCCACAAGATTGAGGTCGAAGAAGTCTGCGCGCGGATCGACAAACTGTTACCGGAACTTGGTTTCACCACACCCGATATGACGGAAGATCTGGACGAGAAAGGCATCGCCCGTCGAGCAGAGCGACGCGCGGTTTATGCCGGAACGGATCTTCGTAACGACCGGACTCGTGCACTGGGTATTACCTATCGGGATCTCAACGATTCACTTCGCGATATGGCGGAGTCTCTTATTACAGTGGGAGAAGTGAAGCCCGTCCTTCGACCCGGCTACTCATTGAACAAAGATTGAACAGGAATTGAACAGGATATAGAAATGGGCAAAAAACTAGATGGCAAAACCGTCTGGGTAACGGGATCATCGAGGGGTATTGGTCGCGTCATTGCTTCCCACCTCGCGAGCTTAGGCGCAAACATCGTGGTGCACGGCACCACGCCAACATCAACGCAACAGCTCAATGAAGCTGATTCCCTGGACGCAGTCGCCGCTGCAATTTCTGATGAACACGGTGTCGACGTTAAAGCGGTTCATGGTGATCTCACCGACGAGGCAGTCGTGGCGCAAATCGTTTCCGATATTCGGGATCAATTTGGTCAGATCGACATCCTTATTAACAACGCTGGTGGTGATATCGGAACCAAAGGTGTCACAGCTGAGAATGCCGGCAAACCCATTGTCAATGACGCTCTTGAGATTTCGCTGGAGGATGTACAAACCATTATCGATCGCAACCTGATGACGTGCATCCTTTGCTGCCGCGCTGTTGCCCCCGAGATGATAGCGCGCAAGGAAGGCTGGATCGTCACGATTGGCAGCATTGCCGGCCTGTCAGGCAATGTCAGTGAAGTATCCTATCGTGTCTCCAAGGCAGCAGTTCACCAGTACATGCGATGCCTGGCGGGGCAACTACGATCTGATGGGGTCTATGCTAATGTGATTGCTCCCGGGGAAATCATTACCGCCCGTTTTGAAGCAAGCAGACCAACCAGCGATGAACGCAAGGTGGAAAGTGGATCACTCACCAGGTATGGCTGGCCTATAGAAGTAGCGAGAGCGGTGGAGTTCTTTGTGACCGCAGATTCGTCCTATGTCTCGGGTCAGGTGCTACGCGTTGACGGCGGATCACAGTTGTGGCCAGCCTGATTTAGAGCAACTCCTCTGCAAAGAAACGCAGCGTATCCGTATCGCCAGCGCCGACGTTGATCTGTGTTACCGGGCTGTCCTTCCACCCTTGTAACCGTTCACGGATTCGCTCTTTTGGACCACATAGCGCGATCTCGTCAACCAGTTCATCCGGCACTGCCGCGTATGCCTGATCGCGCTTCCCCGACATAAACAGCTGCTGTATTTCATCGGTGGCGTCAGCAAACCCCATACGCTCAACATGATCCTTGTGAACATTGAGCGACTTGGCACCCATGCCACCTACATAAAAGCCGACATTCTGTTTGACGACTGCCCGGGCAGCGTCGACATCGTCGTTAATAACCACCGGGACCGACGCGGCGATCTCAAAATCTTCGGACTTAATCCGCATGGCGTCCGCGTACATGTCGTGCATTCTGTAAGGAGAAAGGAACATGGCAATCCAGCCATCACAGATCTCCGCGGCCATTGCGACATTCTTGGGACCTTCTGCCCCCAGGTATACTGGAATGTGATCGCGCAGAGGATGCTGCATCAACTTGAGCGGCTTACCCAGACCCATGCCGCCGTCCAGCGGTAGTTGATAGTGTTTACCGTCAAAGGCGACAGGCTCTTCTCTGGCAATGATCATACGAAATATCTGCATCCATTCTCTGGTTCTAGCCAGTGGCTTCGGATACGGCTGGCCATACCATCCCTCAACGACCTGCGGACCCGAGACGCCTATCCCCAGATTCAACCTTCCATTGGACAGATAATCCAGAGCAACAGCATGCATGGCGGCGCTCGCCGGCGTCCGCCCGGATATCTGCATGATTGATGGACCAATATTGATGCGTGAAGTGTGTGCGGCAACCCAGGTCAGTGGGGTAAAACAATCCATACCGTAGATCTCCGGGCACCATATGGTGTCATACCCCAGACTTTCCGCTTCCTGCGCTAGAGAAATAATCTTCTCGCCACCAGGTGCGTCCACTTGTCCTATCGTCACGCCCAACTTCATAGTTTGCTCCTAAGCTTTTTAGTTCAGAAATTTGTTAGTGGTTCCACCAGGGACGGTCACTGAAAGACCGCAGGTCCATTTCAAAGGTCCAGGTTGACCGATGTTGCTGCGCCAGATGTACATAGCTCTCCGCGATTTTTTCCGGCAGCATCATCCCGTCTGCCTTACCCCGCGTATCCAGCATCTCCTGATATTTTTCAGGTCCCAGCATCCTGCCAAGCGTATCTGGCGCTGCGACTGAACCATCAATCAGAATATGCGCGATGTGAATTCCCTTGGGTGAAAACTCCGCATTCAATGACTGACATAACATACGGCGCCCACCCATCGCAGCAGCATGAGAGTGCTGACCCGCATTACCGCGAAATGCTGCAGTCGCGGAAGTCACCAGAAGGGTGCCCTTACCTCTTGCCTCCATACGCGGACACACCGCTTGCGCGAAGCGAAATAAAGCAAAGGTCGCCATCCGCCAACCCATCTCAAAGGCTTTATAGCTGGTGTCTTGTAAATGCCGATCACCGATCTGCGCGCCAAGGTTAAAGAGCGCAACTTCTATCGGGCCAATATCTGCTTCAACTGCCGCCACCGGCTCCTCGATACTATTTTCCTCGATTGCATTTAGCAGAAATCCGGACGCTGAATTTCCGTCCGCTTCGATTTCCCCTATAGCCTCATCAAGACCTTCCTGATCAGTCCGGCGGCACAGCACGGCGTGATAGCCCTCTTGTGCAAAACGTCGCCCTACCGTAGCACCGATACCTCGACCGGCCCCAAACACCAAACAAACGGGTTTCATAACGTCTCCTTTTTTTGAGCGCAAACCATATCACGAGTCGCGTCAGCAATCCCTACGACTGGCACCACTGAAGGTTAGAGGTTAACGTTGGGCATCAAAAAAAACGAACAGGAATATACAGACGGTGAAAACATCAATCGGTATCGGCAGTGCCTACTACAACGGTGGTGACTGGGACGAGGTCGTCGACTTTACCCTGCAGGCCGATAAACTTGGTGTCGACCACGTCTGGTCCGCGGAAGCCTGGGGTATGGACGCAATCGTACCGCTCGCCTACCTCGCCGCAAAAACGGAAAACATTAAACTCGGCACCGGCATTATGCAGATTACCTCACGGGTACCATCCATGATCGCGATGACCTGCCAGAGCATGCGCACAGTATCCAACAACCGGTTTGTCCTCGGACTGGGCGTCAGCGGACCTCAAGTGGTAGAGGGGTTGCACGGCGCCGCCTTTTCTCACCCTTTAGCCAGACTAAGGGAATGTCTGGATGTGATTAAACTGGGACTGAAAGGTGAACGCCTTGAATACCAGGGTAAACATTACACACTGCCTCGCCAGGGCGGCGAGGGTAAACCCATCAGACTCTCACAACCCCCCTGCCCTGACCTGCCCATTTACCTTGCCACCCTTGGCCCCAAATCACTTGAACTGACAGGAGAAATGGCCGACGGCTGGCTGGGAGCCTCCTTTATTCCGGAACATGCCGATGTCTTTTTCGAGCACATCAAGAAAGGTTTGAAAAAATCCGGTCGCAACTGGAGTGATATCGATATCCAGGTTGGCGGCAGTTTCGAAGTCGGCGATGACGTTGAGCGTATGATCGAGGAAAGAAAACCTGGGATGGCATTTCAACTGGGCGGTATGGGTTCAGCAAAAACCAATTTTTACAATGATGCTTTCCAACGAGCAGGTTTCGTCGACGCTGCAACGGAAGTACAGAAACTATGGGTTGACCGAAAACGCGAAGAGGCAGCAAAGCGTGTACCGGATGAGATGATTCTAAAAACGAATCTTATCGGCACCCCGGACATGATTCGCGAGCGACTGGCAGCATTCGAGAATGCCGGTGTGACCACCCTGAGATTGGGAACAGGTGGCACAGATCACACATCGCGACTGGATAAGCTGGCTGAGGCCCTGGATATCGTTAACGGCTGATCTGAAACTCTACGGAAAAGCCGCCTCAATTCGCGCTGCCTTTTCACCGTCATACCACCAGGCATTGAGCCCGGGAGATTCATAGCTGGCAAGTTCATTGGTAGCCGGTTGGCCGAACCGATCCCAATAGATGATTCGCATGTCCGAGGTAATCTCCAGCGGGATATGGTAGTACCCGCGAAGCAGTACACGATCTAAAGCGCGACAAGCAGTAATCATTGCGGCCATATCCGTACTCTGTGTTGCCTGCTCGATCAGGACATCGATAATCGGATCTCTAATACCGGCGATGTTCGCCGAATGGGGTTGTTCTGCTGCGGCGGTTGAAAAAAAAGTAGGCAGTTGAATGATCGGGGGCATCATTATCGTCAGCGGCTGCATCGTTGCGTCAAATTCACGTAACCGTAGCAGATTGATGTATTGCGCGGTTTCCACCAGCCGAATATTGGCCTTGATACCAAGAAAGCGTAGCGTATCGATATAGGGCAATAACACGCGCCGGTTGTTAACATTGTTGGACAGAAACTCAAGTTCGAATGTTTCACCCGCGGTATTCCTGAGCTCACCGTCGTTAACTCGCCATCCAGCCTCAGCAAGCAGTCCCGCCGCTTTAACCAACGAACCACGGTTACGTCCCTTTCCGCTCGATTCAGGCAGCACGAACGCTTCCTCGAAGACACGGGAGTCCAAGCTCTCTCTCATGGATTCCAGCAGCTCAAGTTCGTCCCGGGTGGGCAAGCCGGTCGCGCCAAACGGCGTATCCGGGAAGTAGCCCGTTGCGCGCTTGTGCACACCTGAGTGCAATGTTCGGTTCTGCCAATCAAAGTCAAAAGTCATGCTAAGCGCTTCACGGACGCGCACATCATCAAAGGGATCCCGACGACTATTAAAGGAAATCACGGTACTCGGACCGGTAACGACACGCAGTGTTTGCTCGGTCTTTTTGAGATATCCAGCATGAACCACCGGCACATCATAGCTGGATACCCAATGCCTGACGTCCGATTCTCTGTAGTAGTCGAATAATCCTTTGCGCAGCGCCTCTCGAGCAACCGTTGCATCACGATACACGTCGAAGTGGATTTCTTCGAAGTTAAACAACCCTTTGTTTACAGGAATATTATTGCCCCAGTAATCCGCTACTCGCTCGAATTTAATATAACCCTGATGCCAGCTCGCAACGCGATAGGGTCCGCTACCGAGCGGAAAATCAGGCGTCGAGTCGGAAGGATTTTTTCCACGCCAGTGGTGTTCGGGAAAGATTCGCGGCTCATAAGACAGAATCCTGAGGTTTGAATCATCGAGTGGCTCTTTGAGATGCAGGTGGATCTCATGATCAGTCACTACTTCGACCGATTCAATCCAACCAAGATACATGCCTCCCTCAACCGTCGAGAGCACCCAATCAAACGTGAACTTCACGTCTTTAGTGGTGATCGGCGTTCCATCGTGGAATCGGGCCTCGAGATGAAGCCGGAACGCCAAAAGGCGTCCATCAGCGGAAACCGCCACGGACTTTGCAAGACGGCCATAGTACCCGCCCAATTCATCACCCGAGCGAACGATAAGCGTGTCGTACACGTAGCCCATACCTGGCGGGCCGTCATTATTGTTATCGAATTCTCCGGCGAAATTTCGAACGTTTGTGCTCGTAGGCAGGGTTATTACCCCGCCTTGTGGAGCATCGGGATTAACATAGTCAAAACCTTCGAAATTCGGCCCGTATTTCAACTCGTGCAGCATCGAGAGCCCATGGGTAAACACGAGGTCCTCTGCGCTTGCGAAGTTGACCACCAAGCACAGCATCGTAAGGGATGCCACTTTCATGGTCTACGCTACGCCCTGGTTAGAATCTGTTCTTGAAGCAAACTGAGTGCGCCAACTTCGTTCGGCAATTAGCCTATTGAAACGCCTCATACAACCTCCTGAGGTGGGTAAGCGAGGTATTTTCCAGCAGAAATGAACCTTCGCCGGCAGACATGCGTCATACTAATAATAATCGACAAGGGTATCACGTGCGTTACCTGACTACATTGTTACTGCTGGTCGTCCTTAGTGACTGCATCGCCCTGGAAGTAAACTCGGGCGAGGATAAACTGACCCTGCTCGAGCTCTATACCTCCGAAGGATGTTCGAGTTGCCCTCCTGCAGATCGATGGATCTCCAAACTTATGGATGATCCTAGACTGTGGAAAAAAATCATTCCCCTCAGCTTCCATGTCGACTATTGGAACTATCTGGGTTGGGAAGACAGGTTCTCTGAACTACGATTTTCAAAACGACAACGAACCCATAAGCAGCAAGGCAATGTCAATTCGGTCTACACCCCAGGCATACTTGTTGATGGTAAGGAATGGCGTGGTTATTTCGTGGATTTACAGATTCCCGAGGCTGACAGCGACAAACCGGGAAATTTACGACTGGCACTACAGAAGAATCAGGCATCCGTGGAGTTCGACAATAACAAGGCGACACTAGTCGCCCACCTTGTGGTCCTGGGAACGGGTATCGAGAGTCACGTTAAACGAGGCGAGAACGCTAATCGGACCCTCAACCACCACTTCGTGGTTCTCAACTATCAACGAGCCAAGTCACAGGATGGAAATTGGACATTCGACGTCAGGTTAACACCCGAGTATACCGCAGTCGCCGCGTGGATCTCCTCCACACGTAACTAGGCGCCGATCCAGGCGGTAGGTCGTTGGCTGGTGAACCAAGCAACTAGTGGCAGTTAACAATTCACCAGATCGACCTAACGATATGGGCTCCAATAGTTCTGCTTGTCTGACTTAAATTTGTAGCGACGACGAGGATGCGGCAGTGGATCCGCAGCGCGCAGCGTCCATCCTAGTAATGCAGCCAACATCTTCGATTGAATATCCGCGTAATCAGGATGATCAAATAGATTAACCAGTTCAACAGGATCGTCCACCAGGTTGTAGAGCTGACCTTGCTCCTGCATATCAAAAATTAACTTCCAGTCACCCTTCCTAATCGCGCGCATGGTCCCACTTTGGGACCAGCCATTTAGCTCATCAAAACCGATCCCATCCGATAATCCATCTTCATTAGGATCAAAATCATCGTCATCGGTGTAATGTAATCCACCAAAACCATGTTCCATGTATGCGCTGTCAAATTCAGACTCAGGATATTCTTTCCCGGTTAATAGTGCCCACAGACTGCGTCCCTGGACGCCGGGCGGAATGTCCATACCTATCGCTTCGCAGAGGGTCGGCATTATATCTGCGGTCGTTATGTGAGCCGAGTGTGGCGCTTCAGAACCGACAATCTCGGGGCCAAGGAAAAAAAACGGAATGCGGGTAAGAACCTCCGGTAGTTCGGCTCCCTTACGCATCAGTCCGTACTCCCCCACATAGTCTCCATGATCCGAAAGGAAGATCACAATGGTGTCGTCTCGCAGGTCATGTGCTTCCAGATAATCATATAGTCGTTTTATCTGATCGTCGATCAGCCGCAACATGCCAAAGTAGTTAGATCTGGCTCGAATGAGTTGTTCCGAATAGTCGGGAAACGCTGTTTCACCAATATGACGTAACCACTGATACTTGAAACCCTTAGCCTCAAGTGCAGATTCGTCCGAAAGCGTTGGCGGTAGTGATTCTGGTGGAAACATGGAGAAATATGGTTCAGGCACCTGATAAGGATTGTGCGGTTCGGGAAACGACAGCCATAAAAAGAATGGGTCCGACTCTTCCCGCACCTCATCAATCCAGTTCGTGGCGGCCGATACCGCACGATAAGGACATTGGACCTCTACGCCGTATGGGGCCGGTTCTTCGGCCACACGCATTCGAAGATCACCCAGGTATTTGTCGAATGCGATCTCGTCTTCCGTTCTATCGTCACCAAACCCACCGTGATGCCCCATATTGAAACAGTAATCCATCTGCTCCGCATCAACATGTGAATGGTTTTTTCCACAGAGCGCCGTTCTATACCCCTGCTCGTGCATAAGCTCGTACAGGTCCGTCTCAAAAAAAGCATCATCCCTATTGTGGTTTGTCCGTGCACGCGTCGCACTGGGATACCTGCCGGTCAGCATACTCACCCGAGCTGGCAGACAGGCAGGCATATTTGTATAGGCGCGATTAAACCAGGTGCCTTGCGCTGCAAGACTATCTAAAAAAGGTGTGGTATCGAGCGGAAATCCTTCACGAGCAGACACATCGGCCCGTTGTTGATCGGTCATTATTATTACGATATTTGGTTTGGTCATTCTAAGCCTATGGGTATGGATTATTGGCGGACGAGGCATCCTCCGTCATCGCATTTAAGTGATTGTTATCTAACAACTTCTTTTAGTCGCCTATTACTGTATCTACATTGCTGCCACATTTTCAAGTGCTGTAGATGGGACCGCTTTCGCATCCGCCAGCGTGATCCTGATTTCCCCCAAGCCTTCCTGTGTTAGCTGGTTCTTGTCGGAAACTCAACATCGTGCCTCTAGTTTCTTTGCAAGTAATTGTTTTCTTGCCGATTTCCTTTGGAATGTCGCTTCTCCTCGCGCAGAATCAGGCCTTTGCGGACAGAAACTAGCTAAATGTTAGCCGGTGACCACCATCCAGATTAAGTACTTCACCAGTGAAATAGGATCCGGCGCGGCTGCATAGCATCACAGCCACACCCGCCATATCCTCCAACCCACCAAAACGGTGCACCGGGATGCGTTCTAACAAAGCCTTGAAACGATCCGAATCCGGGTCTTCCCAGATGTCGCGAGTCATTTCCGAGTAAAAAGCCTCTGGAGCGATGGTGTTGACCAGAATGTGATCGTCGCACAGTGCAAGGGCCAACAGCGGCGTCATTTTTTCAACTGTGTTCTTGCTGGTTGCATAGGCCATCACTCGAACGTTGTTCTCGCTTGCGGCGACAGAGCTTGTGAAGATTACTCGTGCTGGATCCTCATGGGTGGCGTTAGCTTTCAATAGATCGAGCAGGGCCTGAGTCACGAATACGGGTGATCTCAGGTTTAGACCCATGGTCATGTCCCAGACTTCCGGCTTCATATCGGCAAACGGACCTCCCGTGCCGACACCGGCATTATTAACCAATACATCGATATGATTTTCGTTCTCTTTTAGCGTGTTGGCCAATACCTGAATACCTTCTATAGCGCTGAGGTCCCCCGGGATTGCGATGCATTCACCATCGGC
The DNA here is from genome assembly GCA_913045175.1 of uncultured Gammaproteobacteria bacterium. Classification (GTDB taxonomy): domain Bacteria; phylum Pseudomonadota; class Gammaproteobacteria; order Pseudomonadales; family Azotimanducaceae; genus UBA7455. Next base: position 68,681 of record CAJWQG010000015.1, read on the forward strand.
CAGTGCTGATAGCTCCACCGCCTTGGCTTTCAACTTGTCCTCGGATCGCGCGCTGATGTAAACCCGGGCGGCGCCTGCTTCTAAAAATCCCCGGGCCATATAGCTCCCTAGACCGCTGGAGCCACCGGTCACCACACAAATTTTTCCATTCATGGAATAGAGGTTTTCCAACATCGTTTTTCCTGATTGCATAGAGGACGGGTAAAATGGCGGAAGAGGTAGGAGTCGAACCCACCAGCCACTTTAACAGCAGCTCAACGGCT
>CAJWQG010000016.1 GCA_913045175.1 uncultured Gammaproteobacteria bacterium
GCAGAATCCAAAAAGTATCCTCATCTTAAAGTGATGGAAGCGTTTATGTATCGTTGTCATCCGCAGATTGAAAGGCTAAGCATACTGATTCAGGAGGGCGCTATTGGCGATGTGCGGATGGTGCGATCGAGTTTTGGCTATAACGCTGACTTTGCATCGTCAAATACGTTTGATCACGGTGGCATTATGGATGTGGGCTGCTATGCCGCCTCCGCTTCGCGGCTGGTCGCGGGAGCCGTATCGGGTCAGCCGTTTCTTAACCCGATCGAGATAAAAGCAGCAGGCGTTGTCAACGATACCGGGGTGGACTGCATTGCGGCAGCTTCGCTGCTGTTTGAAAATGATGTAGTTGGCCAGATTAGCACGTCGATTACCTGCAATTTACCCAGTGAAATTGTGGTATTTGGTACCGAAGGTGTATTGAGGGTCCCTGAACCCTGGCTGCCATCCACGCCCTGTCGTGCGGCGGATTCGCCCTTGCCATTGGATACCGCGTTTCCTCCTAGTGAGATACTCCTTTCACGCCGGGGGCAGCACGAGACCATTACGGTTGAAGTGAACCGAGATCTTTTTACCTATGAAGCAGACGTCGTTGCGGAGTATATCGATGCACGCCAGTCACCAACGATGAGTTGGGACGATAGCCTCGGTAATATGCAACTGATGGATGAATGGCGGTCACAGATTGGCGTGGTGTTTCCCGAGGATGTGGTTTGATCAGTTTGGCAGCGAGGTTCGATTCTCTCCAGCGTTACTCTGTGATCATTACTGTGGTGTTATTGCTTTGCACTGCCTGTACCCGCGTAGATGGCCCGATAATTGCCGACATCGACCCACGTGACAGGGACCTCGCTGACCATATTAAAGATTTGCAGCAATCTGCACTTGCGATGGAGAGTTCAGCATTGGCGCGGGGTAGGTTAGCGATGGCATACGATGTCAACGGACTGCATGAAGCTGCGCTCGCGACTTACAAACAGGCTGAGACACTTGATTCCAATGATTTTCGTTGGCCGTATCTCAGGGCTCACGTCAATGCAGAGGCGGGAGAGTATGGCCAGGCATTGGAAGTACTTGAGCGGGCTTTTGCAATTGATGATGGCTACGCTTCCGCGTGGCTATGGCGTGGTTCATGGCTGTTAAAAACCGAGCGTCCCGACGATGCCTTAGTTGCCTTCGAGCGCGCTGCAGGTATCGAGGCAGGACCTTCCGCAGATTTCGGGCGGGCGCAAGCGCTGATTGCAAAAGGTGCGCATGCGCAAGCGATCGAGATTCTCGAACCACAGTCTAAATTAACAGAGAGCCCGCAGGTCCATCGGACCCTTGGTGAGGCTTTACGTGGTATGGGGCGATCAGAGGAAGCACGTAGGGCGCTGAGGAAAGGAACCGATGGTCGACCGCTTATCTGGTCGGATGAGCGACGGGATGAACGGGATGTTCATATACGCGGTCGTGCCAGTTACCATCTGGCTCAAAAGCTATCGGCATCTGGACAAACGGATGAGGCGCTGAGGATGCTAAAGCGATTGCAACGCCATCACCCCGAGGGAGAATGTGGGCAGGGCGAAGAAGCATTCGCTTGTGATCTGATCAACTCAATAGTTATTACGTACGACCGTGCGGGGCGCCCTGGTAAAGCACTTGAAAAGGTTAAGCATGGGCTTTCGATTAATTCGGCATTCGTTCCCTTCCACGTAACCATCGCATACCTCTACCGAGAGGGTCGTCAATTTGAACAATCTCTTGAACATGTAAACTGGGCCATAAAACTCAATCCTTCCAAAGGTGACCTATACGAACAGCGCGGAAGATTGTTGTATGCTCTTGGCAGATACGATTACGCAAAGATTGCCCTTGAGAGGGCGCTAAAGGCGAAGCCAGCAAAGAGTGCGATTTTATTTTATCTGGGGCTCGTGGAAGTTGAACTCGCTAACTGGTCAAACGCGACAGAGCATTTTCAACACGTGACCAGGATAGAGCCCGATTACCGGCTGGGTTACGTGTCTCTTGCACGAAGCTTGGGTGAGCTTGGTCATTTTGAAGAGGCATGGCAGGCACATAGTCACGCTCAGCTACTTGGCGCCGATTTGACTGATCTCCAAACTACCAAACGGCGTCTGAGGGAACTGGAGGAACAAAGCAAGTGACCTGAAACCACTACTCCCAAGTTGAACCGAATGCAATTTACCATAAGAACCTGATCGGTATTGCCGAAATTTGCCACGATAAGATACCCTGACAGTAAATAGGTGGGAGCCAAATATGACGATTAAAGAAACTGGGTCGTTAGTCGGAACTGACCCAGAAAGTATTGCGATCAGCGCTCCGGATCGACCGTCTTTACCTCATGGTCTGCTTTCAGAGCAGACTCTTTCGGCGGGTGGTCAGCTCAAGTCACTTCAAGTTGGGGGAGATGATAGGGTTGCTATTGTGCTTCCTAACGGACCCGCGATGGCGAGCGCGTTTGTCTGTTTGTCACCCTGGTGTGCGACTGCGCCGTTAAATCCTGCCTATAAAACAGATGAATACGAGTTTTATCTCAACGATCTGGATGCGAAGATACTTTTGGTCGAAACCGGCTCTACTTCGCCCGCGTTGGATGTTGCTAACGGACTTGGAATCAAGATCGTCGAGCTTCAGGAAGGAGAGGCTGCTGGTTCGTTCTCTCTTGACGCGGCGGATGGTGAAGCGATGAGTCGTGATGACGACGCGATCGCATTGATATTACACACTTCTGGTACTACATCGCGACCGAAGATGGTTCCTTTATCTCAGGCGAATATTGCGGCTTCGGCGAAGAATATTTCCGCCACACTGTCGCTGACCCCGGATGATATTTGTTTGAATGTCATGCCGCTGTTTCATATACACGGGTTGATGGCACCGGTATTGGCGAGTCTGTCTTCAGGAGCCAGTGTCCATGCCACCCCGGGTTTTGATGCGCTTCGCTTTTTCAACTGGCTGGAAGAGGCTAAGCCCAGTTGGTATTCAGCGGTGCCCACCATGCATCAGGCAATTCTGTCACGGGCACCTAGAAATACTGATGTGATCGAAGTGGCATCCTTAAGGTTTATTCGTTCATCTTCCGCGTCGCTACCCCCTCAGGTGATGGCGGCGCTGGAAGAAACTTTTGGTGCGCCGGTGATAGAGGCCTACGCCATGACAGAGGCGGCGCATCAGATGTGTTCGAATCCTCTACCACCCGAGGCACGAAAGCCAGGATGTGTTGGCCCCGCTGCAGGGCCAGAAGTTACTATCATGAATGACGTGGGTGAAGAACTCATCTCTGGTGACGAAGGCGAAATTGTGATTCGTGGCCCGAACGTAACATCCGGCTACCTCGCCAATCCAGAAGCAAACGCAACCGCATTCCATGAGGGCGGCTGGTTTCGTACCGGCGATCAGGGAATTATGGATGAAGATGGTTACGTCAAAGTAACAGGTCGATCAAAAGAAATTATCAATCGGGGCGGTGAGAAGATCGCTCCATTGGAGATTGACGAAGTTATTCTCGACCATGAAGCGGTGGCGCAGGTGTGCAGCTTTGCCGTGCCCCATGACAAACTCGGTGAAGATGTTGGCGCAGCGATTGTGTTGCACGATGGAGCGGAGATTTCCGAAAAGGAAATTAGAGAATTTACGGCGACACGGCTCGCGGATTTTAAAGTGCCAAGGGTCATTGTTTTTGTTGATGAAATACCAAAAGGTGCCACCGGAAAAATACAGCGTATTGGCCTCGCTAAGGCACTTGGACTAGCCCAGTGAAAATCTGCATCTATGGTGCGGGTGCGATAGGGGGTTATATCGCGGTACAGTTGGCCGGGGCTGATCATGAGGTGTCCCTTGTTGCGCGCGGACCTCATCTCGCAGCGATCAAAGATAACGGTCTCACGCTAAAGATCGATGGGCAGGAGAAGATCGAACGGTTCAACGTAACTGACGATCCCGCTACCTTGGGTACCCAGGACTATGTATTGGTTACGCTGAAAGCTCACTCGTTGCCCACGGTAGTTCCTGATCTACAACCATTACTTGGGCCAGAGACATCGGTCGTGAGCGCGGTTAACGGCATTCCCTGGTGGTATTGTCACGGTCTTGATCTTGGTGAGCGTCATATCGAAGCAGTGGATCCAGGTGGCGTTATCTGGAACGGGATAGGCCCCGAGCGGGCGCTGGGCTGTGTGGTTTATCCGTCGGCAGAGATCGAGTCGCCGGGAGTCATCCGCCATATTTCAGACAACAAACTTAGTCTTGGTGAGCCCAGTGGCGAGAAGTCTGAGCGTGCGTCAGCATTTGCAGCGATTCTGATGGAAGGTGGATTCAAGGCGCCGGTACGACCAAGATTGCGGGATGAGATCTGGATCAAGCTCTGGGGTAACCTATCGTTCAATCCGCTTAGCGTACTGACCGGCGCGAACCTGTATACCCTGGCGACCGAACCGGGCACAAGAGCAGTGGCCCGACAGATGATGCTGGAAGCCCAGGCTATTGGTGAAGCGCTTGGTGTCCGGTTTGTAGTTGATGTGGATAAGCGCATTGATGGGGCAGCATCGGTTGGTGCACACCGAACGTCCATGCTGCAGGACTTTGAACTGGGGCGACCACTTGAAACTGGTGCGCTGGTCGAAGCTGTGCAGGAACTGGGACGAATAACGCAGTTTCCAACGTCAACAATTGATATGATTTACTCGCTGCTAACTCAGCGAATTGCCATCCGCGACTCTCGCAGTGCATAGCTCAAAACTAACGACTTACATTACAAGGAAACAACGTGGATTCAACCGAACACCTGCTGGACCCTGAATTATTGCCCATGCTTGAATGGAAGATGGACCTCACCCTGTCGGATGAAACCATGGTCAAGGTAAGAAAAAGCCCCTGGCCAACTCCACCCCTGGGCGATCCGGATAGTCGTGGCGTATCTCGGGAAGAAATATTGGTCCAAAACCAGATGGCGGGTGCTGATGAGCCTGATGTGCGCTGTCTGTTGTATAAACCTCTGGAAGAAGCCGATGTCCTTCGACCCGGATACCTGCATATGCATGGGGGCGGATATTTGTTCGGCGAACCGGAGGGATCGGACGCCACGAACCTCAAGATCTGTGCCGAGCTCGGCGCTGTAGTTGTTTCGGTAGATTATCGACTTGCTCCTGAGCATTCAGGTCTGGGGCCGCTGAATGACTGCTACGCGGCGCTGGGCTGGTTGCACAATAACGCGGATGAGTTGAATGTTGACGTTAATCGAATCGGCATCGGTGGTGAAAGTGCAGGAGGCGGTATGGCGGCCGCGCTGGGTCTCAAAGCCCGGGATGAAAACGAATATGCGGTTTGTCATCAGCATCTTACCTATCCCATGCTGGATGACCGAACCGGCAGCGACCAGAATCCGGGAGATCCGCTCGTTGGGGAATTTATCTGGACGCGCCCGCACAATCAGTATGCCTGGGGCGCCTATCTTGGTGATACACCACCGGCTGCGCCGCAAGTACCCGCGCGCGCTGAGTCTCTTGAAGGTTTGCCCCCTACTTGGATGCATACAGTAGCGCTGGATCTTTTTCGGGATGAGAATATCGAGTACGCGAAACGACTAATGGCGGCGAGCGTCCCGACTGATCTTTCTGTTTATCCCGGTGCATGTCATGGATACCAGGGGGTGGTCAAAGCCGCAGTCAGTAAACGGTACACCAGGGACTTTATGGAGGCGCTCGCGAAAGGCCTGGGTGTTATCAACCGGTAAGAATCCCGATCGCCTGTTCACAGGCTGCTGCTGCGCGCTCGCTAATCTCATCTTCGGTAAGACTTCCTAACGGATGATCGAGAATAACGAACGGATAGTCAGGGATACCCAGCATCCTGGCGATATTCTTTGACGTAACCTCGAACGGTGCTGTGCACAGTACTACTGCGCGTTTGCCCAGCTGCTCGAAAGTAATGCCGTCGTGCACACTGCACGTTGAGCAGCTCCCTCAGTCGCCCGAAGCAGTAATTAGGTAGTCACACTCAGGGGAGAGATTGGTTAGCAGCTCTGTCGGTGCCGGTGCGCCCGCGTTATTCTTTGTCTCCATTGGCAAGATCTTGCCGCCGAATTTTGATTGCAAGAGCTTCGCCGTCTGACTTAACAGTAGATCGCCCCTGGCCTTCTTGTTCCATAGTAGCCCGATAGTTAGTCCCTCAAGACTGACGAGCGCAGGGGCTCTTGTGGCTTCTTTTTCTTTTGCCGGAATTGTGGGGTCGACCAGTTTCATAGTGCTAGTTCTATCTCAGGTTAACAGTCAATGCAAACGCCAATTGACTGGGACTGCATAATGGAACCCCTTCCACGACTCCACGAGGGGATGAATGCAGAGTGACCTCCGGCGTCCCCACCGCCGACAGTGATCAGAATGTCATCGGCGACAAGGCCCCGATGACAGTCTTCTCTATCTTGGTGTTGGTAGTCAGCGAAGTACTTGCCGATTTTCTCCAGGACTTTACGTGGCCGCTTCGCTTGTTCGAACAGGTATTCTCTGACGTCACTCTTGGTCCACCCGGTGCCCGCAACAATGTTGACGTGCTCCGGAGAAAAAACGATCACTGTCTGGCCGGGGCTGATACATCCATAGTTAGCCATGGCATCAGCCATGGTGTCGAGAATGGCTTCCGGTGTATTACCGCCATGATTTTCAACGTTACAGAATCCGGCACCGGCAAATACAGTGACTGAACTCACGCCATCGGGATATCCGAGTTCTTCACACAGTGGTTGCCACGGGTTTCTGTCCGCACGTTCTGCAATACAAAAACTGTATTTCCCCGGATTCCCCTGCGTAGACTTGTCAGAAATACCAGGAGTGATTTTGAAAACGTTCATCAGCGTCAGCCTGATAGATCTACCGATAGTTGCATTGGCGCGGTTGCCTGGACCAAACAGATTGACGCCCGAATTCATGGCAATCTCGTCAACTATGGGTCCGCTAACAACCAACAGGTGCCCTGAGCCACCAGTACTTACTGTAGAGCCGTGAAAGTTAAATGGCTCGCGGTCCATTGCTTCAAACGCGGCGACGACAACAGGAAAGTATTCCGGCAGACAACCCGCCATCACGGCGTTTACCGCAGCAGAGTGTAAGGTCAGTTCAAGCCCGGTCGCTGGATGATGTGCAATAACCGTCTCGGGAGGGCGTCCCTCCATTGCCAGCATAGCGGTGACACGACCTTCTTCAGGTGGAACGACCGGTAAGCCATCGGTCCAGCCCTGGTCATAACAGTAATCGATTACTTCAAGCAGATCGTCGGGTGCTTCGTGGATCGCTGGTGCTTCTGGCATGGGCTGACCTCTGCGGAGTTCGTAAATGAATAAACCATGTTTTCCCGGTTTCTTCAATACACAGGCAAGGCACACGACACGTTTGAGGGTACATGTTAACTCTTGTAGTTGACCTTGAAGGCTTCCTGATAAGTGTCTCGTTGCCGGATTCCTGCCGCGTAGCTTTGCACTGCGTCGGATAGCAGCATGTTAAGAATTCTGGCCCAGTCTAGGATCGAGATAAGCAGGATATCTAACTCAGTAAAACTGTCAGGTAAAAGAAACTTCCGTCCATCGAGTAGTGCGTTGTCAAGGGCATTAATCTGCCGATAAAAATACTCGCGCGCGGCCACGACAGCGGCTTCTGCTTCACCATAGATTTCCGGAAGGCCTTCATGCCGGCGTAGCACATAGAGAGCAGTTGCATCGAGCTCGGTCATCATGAAGAAAGCCCACTGGTCAATAAATGCTTGGTCGCTCGCTGACCGGGATTGCAAACCTCGGATCATCACGTAGCGGGCGATAGCTGCACTTTCACTGAGGGTGAGATCGTCTATCTGCAATACCGGAATCTTGCCGCTGATCGATACTGCCCGGAAATCCTCGCGATCCTGGCTGTTGGTTCGGGTGCGGATTGGTATTGTTTCGTAGGAAACACCTCTTTCGATGAGGGCAAAATGGGCGCGGAACGTTCGCGTCGTGCCGATACCCCATAGTATGGTTGAACCTTCAGACATGTGGACTTCCTCTTTGCGTCTTTAAATTCTGACGACAATTTTGGACGCGCGCAAATGGTAAACCTCTTACCCATTACCCCCAAGGAGATAACTTGGGACGACTTCTTTGATCAGGATTCTGCATTTGGAGAGGACTTCCTACCTCGGTGAGAAGAGGATCTAAGGCGTGGAGAGTTTAATCTAGCTTAAGCCCCGAGTTTTTCAGCAAGGTCGATAAAGTCATCAGCAACGACGTCGAAATCTCCTTCAGACACTTTTTCAGACTTATGATCTGGACCACCTTCCAGCGGCCGCGAGACATAGCCCGTTTTGAGACCGCTGTCTGCGGCGGCTCGTAAGTCGCCAGGATGCGCGGCGACCATCATTACTTCTGATGGAGAAAGCCCTAAAAGCTCTGCTGAACCAAGGTAAGTTTCAGGGTCCGGTTTGTAGTGACCGAATGACTCCGCGGAAAAGATGACGTCCCAGGGCAGGCCGCCGTACTTGGCCATGTTGACTAGCAGAGATACGTTCCCATTGGATAATGTCGCCATCACGAACTGCTGTTTGAGACGGGTTAGTCCTGCAACTGAATCGGACCAGGGCGTTAACCGATGCCACACCTTGTTGAATTCGACCAGTTCGTCCTCGGACATATCACCCAGACCAAACTGTGGAACCAGGTCATCGAGAATCATGCGATGCAGATCGTCTATCTTTGTCCAGGGGAGCTCCCCTGTTCGAACTCTATGCATGGCAGGCGCATATCCAGCGCGCCAGCGATCGGCGAATTCCGCCCAGTCCACTTTATAACCAAAACGGTCAGTGAACTGCTGACCCTCTCTTATTATCGAAGAGCGCCAGTCTACGACGGTACCGAAAACGTCAAAAGTAAGTGCTTTTATATCCATGCGACGAGTCTCGCATCTCCAGCGTAACTCAGCAACGGTACTTGATCTCTGTCAAAGCTGACCTTTTCTTAACGCCCTAGAATGATTCAATACCTTGGGTGCGCAGGACGCATGAATATGAATGCCTACCGACCACTGCTTTTATTAGTATCTTTGATTTGCAGCGTGATATTGCTCAGTTCCTGCAATGGATTTGCCGGCGCTATGCGTAAAGTGACCTATCCACCGGACTTTCTCTACATAAGCGAGGTGCAGCTGCGTTCAAAAATTTATCAGCTTGCCGCCCAGCTAAGTGTTCTGGAAACAACACTCGCGGGTGATGATAGCGGGGCTGTGAATCAACAACAGAAGACACTGGATATATTGGGTGAAATCGAAAGGATTGGTGGTGAATTGAAAGCCACTGAATCCGGATCCAATCATCCCTTTCTTGAAGACTATATGGGTGATTTTGTCAGTACCGTAACCCGTGCGCGCATTGCTGCATCGCTTACCCCGCCACGTTACTACTTATCCGGGCGGGTATCTGGTGCCTGTACCAACTCTCATGAGGTGAATCGCCGCAACGACTAACCAAAGTACACTCCGCCATCGGTATTGCGGAGTTTGTCTCTGGCAATCACCATGCGATGTACCTCCGACGGACCCTCGCCGATTCGTTTGACCCTGAGTTCCCGATACCAGCGTTCAAGGGGCATCTCCTGGGCGACCCCCATGCCGCCGAACATCTGAATTGCCCGGTCAACGACTCTACCGGCAGTTTCTGTACCGTATAGCTTGCAGATGGAAGCATCTACCTTGCCGGGTTCGCCTGCATCAATCCGTGCCGCGGCTTCGTAAACAAGCAGTCGGGCAGCTTTTAACTCCACTTCGGAATCTGCGATCATCCACTGGATCGCCTGTTTATCCATTAGCATGCCGTCTCTGGTCGGCCGCTGTTTCACCCAGCCGCAGGCCATATCGAGAGCCTCCTGCGCGATGCCGATGCATCCCGCTGCGTAGGGTACCCGCGCATTGACCAGCCAATTTTGTGCGACCCCGAATCCGTGTCCAACCCCACCAAGTACGTTTTCTTCAGGAACCTCGCAGTCTTCAAGAACAATCTCCCAGGGGGAGAGGGCACGGATGACTTTGATTTCGTTGAAGGTAATTCCCGGGAAGTCCGGCTCAACGATAAACGCCGTAATCTGTGGTGGATGCCCCTCTTCTCCGTCGTTGGTTCTCGCAAAGATGATGCCATAGGTTGCCAGGCCCGCCCCGGTAATCCACATCTTTCGTCCATTGAGGTACCACTTGTCGCCGCGTTTTTCGGCACGGGTAGTGATGTTGTTGCGAGGGTCTGACCCCCCTGTGGGTTCAGTAATAGCGACAAACATATTAGCGTTACCTTCCACGCAGGGTACGCCATATTTCTCTTTTTGCGCGGCGGTGCCACCCCAGATGACGTTTGGTGGTCCACCCTTAAATGCATTCAGTGCCGGTGCATAACCGCCAAGGCGACATTTCGCAGATTCCTCGGCGACGATAATCTGCGTCAGGGCGCTTGCAGGATTGCCACCATATTCATCTGGAACCGCCATTCGGGTGAGACCCATGTCTTGGGCGATCGCGCGGAGGTGTTCAAGATCTTCAGGTGAGCACCCGGTGGCATCATGAGGCAATTTGTCCTCGATGGGTTTGACTTCCTCCCGCATGAACCGACGAATCTGATCACGCAGTAGTATGAGTTCTTCCGGCAAGATGAATCCGTAATGATTAGGGTCCGTCATGTCGCGCTCCAGTTCACCACGTTTTTTCATCATACCACGAACAATGATCAGGTGGAGCTAGACCTCGGAGGAGCGCTAGTGGTAATTTTCTATCTCTTGCTACTATTGAATACGTTTATCCGGACGGCATTGATGGCAGAGCTAAAGACCAAGCAAAACAACGCGTCAGTCACGTCATTCGTGAAGGCAGTGGAGAACGATCAGCGCAGGGCGGATGCGAAGGAATTGCTCAGACTGTTCAGAGAAGTTACGGGTCATCGGCCCAAAATGTAGGGCGACTCGATTATTGGCTATGGTAGTTATCACTACAAATCTCCGCGTAGTTCCCAGGAGGGAGACTGGCCACTTACTCGGTTTTCTCCTCGTAAAAGAAACATGACCATCTATATCATGCCGGGCTTCAAGGATAAAAAGGTTCAGGCGTGGTTGAAGGATCTTGGCAAGCACAAGACTTCGGTCAGTTGTCTATATATCAATAAGCTCTCGGACGTTGACCCTGGAATGCTGAAAAAATCGTAAACTTCGGCTTCAAAGAAATGAAGAAACGGCCTAATGGTGGCTACGGATAACCAGTTATACTTCTGCATGAACTGAAAGGTGATGGCTGATTTAACACTATGAAATCTCAACAGGGAATCAAACTTACTGATGATCAGATGCGCAGATTTATCTGCGATGGTGTGCTGGTGCTTGATAGTGACGTTTCAGAGAGTATTCATCAGACAATCTATGAAAAGATTCAATGGAACAATAATCGTGAATTCAACATGGGTAACAATGTTTTGCCAAGGATTCCCGAGTTGCAGAAGGTCCTGGATTCACCCGTAATCCATGGTGGCCTCCAGAGTGTCCTGGGCGATGACTATATTCTTCATCCCCACCGGTTTATGCACGCCAGTGAGCCGCTGGATGAAGACATGCGGGATATGGAACTGACAGGGCATGAGAATCAGCCGCCGATGGGCAAGGGTTCTTCAGGGGGTAGTGGCTGGCACCAGGACTCGCAAAGCCCATTATCCAGGGCGCGATACCATGTGCCGCGGTTAGCGATGATTCTTTACTTTCCGCAGGATACACCGATCGAACGTGGTCCGACCCGGGTGATCCCCGGAACGCATCTACAGGCAGGTTTGCAGGAGAGCAATTTTCCGTTCGCGTTTGTGTGCGACTACGTCAAAGCGGGTACCTGTTTCCTGATTGCTTTTGATATTGCGCACGCGGCTTTCCCGAATAGAACAGACATGAGCCGCTATATGTTCAAGTTTGTTTTTATGCGAACCAGTCATCCCACGGCGCCCAGTTGGGATGGTGGGACCGAAACATGGAAGACGCCAGAGACGCGACTGGGTCAATACGAACACACCAAAGCCTGGTCTTATATCTGGGATTGGATGCGGGGTGCGCGGCGGGAGTTCGTAGATAGCGACAGCGATACGGATAAGCTGATTAGCCACCTCAATGGCGGGGACCCGGAGACGGGCCTCAATGCGATTTATGAACTGGCGAGTATGGGTCCGCGGGCGGTCGATCCTCTGACTCAGAATTTGTTGGTTCATACAGATCGACCGCTGGAGCGTTATAAAAAAGATACCAGGAAAAGAGCGTCTGATGAGGTGCGTCCGCGTGAATGGAACGAAGGTGCATTTGCCCTTCAGGATGAAGCGTACGCGTTGGGCGCTATCGGTGTACCCGCAATTGATGCGCTTGTCACCTTACTGCAACACGAAGACCCGTGGATCAAGGTCAATGCTGCATTTGCTTTGGGGGAAGTGGGACCCTGTGCAGGGGTGGCAATGTCCGCCCTGGCCGGGCAATTGAAGGATGAGCACCATCAGGTAGTTCGCGCCGTACTCGATGCCATTGGTTGTATTGGCGTAGATGCCAGCATTGCGCTACCGGCTATTCGACGGTTGTTATTGGAGGACAATCCGGCCTGGCAGGAGAAATTGATGCGTGGATGGACTGGCGAGAGTCAGGTTCGCTTCAATGCGATGTGCGCGCTCCTGAACTCCGACATTCCTGTTACTGATATCGAAGATCTTCTGGTTGGTACATTTCGTGACCCCAACGGTTACGTGCCGGCCCTGGCACTCGAAGCACTTACCCGGCACGGTAGTCCGCAAGGCTTACGATCTGCCCTGACGTTTCTAAAGACACATCGCTGGGATGATTCGCTCGCAAACGAGCAACGAGTTTACTAGGGCTGAAAGAACGCCATTAGAAACAGATAATTTGCGATGGCGAAAACTGCAAAGAACACATAGGTTGATACTTGGTCTACCAAACCTTCATCGATGTTGATTGGCAATACCTTGTCGAGCATGTATTTGACGTAAATGTTCGCTGACGGTCGTACGCCGAGTTTGTCTTTGATTCTCCAGTGCACATCGGTCATCAGGCAATAGCCGAATCCATAGATGAGCCCCAGCCCAAACCACGACAGGAAGACTAACCAGACAAGCACGAAGTGCGGTAGTTGTGTTTCGTAAAAGGCCCAACCTACCAGTAAGAAAAAGATGGCTGACAGGTGGATTATGTGCATAAATAAATCCAGAAATTGCCACAATGACTTCAACATTTGTTAATTCCTGAGTCAGGGCCACCGATCGGAAATCAGAACCCAGAACGACCAGTTTGGATTGTCATTGTCGAAGGTCTCTCGGTACTTGTCTACGGTATTATTCTCACGGCGCCTACTGCTCAGCGCTTCTGCATCACCTGTGGTTGGATGAATTGTTTCTTCGATGACTTGCTGGCACGGTTTGCCAATGAGTGAGCGACTGCGTATTGGTGAGGGCCAGGTCAGTGGGTATCTGTCTATTAGCCTGGGACTGATCTCATTAGGCGGCGTAATCTGTTTCCATTTTCCAGAGTACTTCACCACTGCAGAATTCAGATCCCTGTACCCGACTGAAATGCTGCGATGGCTTTTGTTGCTGTGTTTGATACTGGCGTTTGGCTTTGCTCTTTTAAGTTTCCTCCTCGGTACTTCCTCTAAACTTGCGTTCACGGGTGTGATGATTACGGCTCTCGCCGTGGTCTTGGGAGGACACACTGTCGAGATCGATGAATTCGAACAGAGTCTCTACTCTATCAGTCTCGACTGGTTGCTGATTGATATTGTTGTCCTGTCAGCGATATTTGTTCCCATAGAGTTGTTCCTGCCGAAACGGGAGTCGCAAACCAAATTCCATGAGGAATGGCGGACCGATCTTGTATATTTCGCGATTAGTCACCTCTTAGTGCAACTAACCGCGGTTATCATCAAGACGCCTGCGGAGTTTATTTTTCGTGACTGGGGCCTGAATGATGTTCAGTCTGTGGTGTCAGGTTGGCCGTTTCTGATCCAGGTGTTTGTGGCAATACTGGTCGCTGACTTGTGCCAATACACGATCCACAGGGCCTTTCACCGATTGCCGTACCTTTGGCGCGTTCACTCGGTACACCATTCTATTTGGGCCGTGGACTGGATCGCAGGTTCCAGGCTACATCTGGTAGATATCCTGATTACCCGCTCGCTATCCTACATTCCTCTCTATGCTTTGGGATTCTCCATGGCGGCTTTCTACACCTATGTTGCGATTGTCTCGATCCAGGCAGTCGCTGCACATGCCAATACCAGGCTACCGTTTGGGTATCTCAAATACCTTCTGGTCACGCCCCAGTATCACCACTGGCATCACACGGAAGATCCGAAATTCTATGATCGGAACTTTGCAATCCATCTGCCTCTGGTCGATAAGCTTTTTGGAACCTATTACTTGCCCGGCGATCAATGGCCAGACAGTTTCGGGCTGGCGACGACACAGTTTCCAAAGGGATATCTTAGACAGTTGGTTTATCCGTTCTTTACTGATCCAACTATGGATGTAGCAGAACCGTCTCGGCGCTGACGTTGGGTTTCTCACTTGTTCAATATAGACAGGTAAGTTGTGTTTAGTACACTGAGGACAGAAATGGGAGGCATGTATGAAAGTAGCACTCAGTGGCGCCGGTTACGTTGTCATAACTTTTGTATCGCAAGGATACACTCGATTGAAGAATTTCACTCTTGGCAAAGAAGCCTCGTTATAGCAGTCAAGAATTGATGGCCCACTGGGTTGGCTGCACTGCGTTACTAGTTGTTCTGGTTGCTCCAATCAATATGGCACTTGGGATACACATGTTTCTCAAGGACTCGGTGCTCGAAGTTTTCATTGCTGTTTCCGTTGTACTTTTCTTTTTCTTTAGCCGCCAGGTACGTTATCGAACTGATGCGCTGGCGATTGCACTGATTGCAACGATGACGTGGGGTGTCATCAGCGTCATATGGAGCACGAACCCGGATTACAGTGTTGTACGTCTGCTGCACTGGGTCGCTGCAGGCGCGGTGGCAGGTGCTGCACTGCAACTTCAGCAGCAGCGTGATCGCTTCGTTGTGCTAAGGTATTTGTTTGCATCCGGGTGTTTTGTGGCGGTGCTCGGTATGATGCAACACCTGGGAGGGTTCGATGCAATCGCTCAGGCGAAACCGCCGGCCGCGACCTTCGCTAATCGCAATATGGCGATGCACATTATCGTGGTCAGCTGGTGGTTAGGACCGCTACTGATGATCCTAGATCAGGGCGGTTGGCGTCATCGTCTATGGCAATACATATATAGCGTGGGGGCAGCATTGATGCTCGCCTTTGCAACCTATACGGAAACTCGAGCCGCGCTGGTGGCGATAGGTATACAAAGTGTGTTGCTTGCTTCGTACTTTCTGATTACCAAAATCAGAGGTGTTTGGATCCCGGAGGCAGGAAACATTAGTCGACGAGCGTTAGCAGTCGGCGTGCTGGTGCTTATTTTGTTTACCAATATAGGCTCGGGTGGGTTTGATCCTGTATGGACCAAAGATGTGAACCTTACCCAGCTTGCTGACCCGATTGAAGATGAAACTGGCTATGAGCGATTGGTTTTCTGGGGAAGCACGCTCGACATTATCAGGGATCACAGCATTCCCGGCGTGGGTCTTGGCGCCTTTGAATAGGTTTATCCTGCTTATTCGCACGGTAACGCCATTACACTGGTGCGAGCGCATAATGATTTTCTGCAAACGATTGCTGAACTTGGCCTTGTCGGTGGGATGCTGATTGCGGCGGTATTGGGCATGCTCATCTGGCGCGAAATTTCGCTAATGTTCATGGCGAGACAGGGTGATTTTTTATCGGTGTCGATGCTCGTTTTGCTTGGGGGAATCGCGGTCAATGCGGTATTCAGCTTTCCACTGCAGCTTATTGCGCCACTGGTTTTCATCGCCATATACCTCGGTTTGCTAATTGGCCTGGACGATACGGCGGTGGTTAAAGTCAAAAGACTGCCAGTGATATTGCTGGTCACTCCTTTAACACTGGCGGTCATCTACTTGAATTTTGACTCGAGCAAAACGCTTGAGCGTCTTGATCGAAGCGCTGCAACGACATCATGGCAGCAACCGGCAGAATTCAATACGCTGCTGCAGCATCCGATGTTTGCGCATCTGACTCGCATTCTGGCCCAACGATATCAGACGGCCGCACCGCAATGGGCAGAAAATATCGCGCGTGGTTTCTACTCCCTCAATGGCGATGATGTGGTTATCAACAATACACTCGCGCTCGCGTTGGTGTTTCAAAAACAGCATGAGGAAGCGGAAGAGATAATCGCTCATACCCTGGGTATGGAACCCAAAGGCTATTATCGAAGCTATGAGAATGAAATTATCATGGCAACCAATGTGATGGATCGCGCCCGGTTGAGCGAGATTCTTGAACAGCTGGATAGTGAGCCAAGGCATCTCTTAACCATGCAACAAAATACATTGGTACAGATGGCCAAGACCGCATCTAATCTGGGAGATCTGGCTCGCGCCGAGAAGCTGCTGAGAGAGAATCTCGCACTGCATCCCAGGGACTTTGAAACTCACCGCACTTTTTTGTTATTGCTGACTCGATCGAAACGGGTGGGAGAGGCAGAAGCGCATCGAAGTCAATTGTCATCCTATGGATTATCTGAGGGAAAAATAGCCAGGTTGGGTGCTCAATAGTGATCCCGCAGGAGTTAGACCCGTATGGTATTGTGGGATTAACGAAGAAAAACGGGGCATAGGTATGGACTTCGGGTTATCCGCAGGGGGAATCAGTCAGCTGGATCATGTTGTCGAGGCAGAATCCCTGGGTTATGACTTTTGCTGGGTCGGTGATTCGCCCATGTTGTTCTCGAACCCGTGGCCAACACTTGCCATGCTGGCCCAGAAGACTCATCGCATAAGAATTGGTACCGGCGTCGCCGTGGCGGGCGTCCGAAGTGCACCGGATGCGGCGAACGCCATTGCCACGATTAATCAGCTTGCCCCGGGTCGGGTGTTTTTTGGTATTGGTACCGGTAACACAGCCATGCGTACACTTGGCCGTCCGCCAATGCGCGTGAAACCTTTTGGCGAATATCTCCGGCTGGTGAGGGGGCTTCTGCATGGTGAGGAGGTAACCTATGGCGATGAGGATGAGGCCGCAGCGATTCGATTTCAATGGGCTGGTAAAGGGCACTACGACATAAGCGAGCCTATCCCCATTCACGTCGGTGGTTTTGGGCCGCGTGCCCAGGCGCTGGCGGGTGAGTTTGGCGATGGTCTGATTACCGGTATTCCCAGGGGCGGAACTGTGACCCAGGCCCTTGCCAATGTAAAACGCGGCGCGGATCGGGCAGGTCGTTCAGTCGATGATTTCTATACCAGTGCGCTCGTAAATCTGATGATGCTTGAGCCAGGAGAAAAGCTGGATTCCGAGCGGGTTATCAAGGAATGCGGGCCATCCATTATGGCGAATGTTCACTACCTGGTGGATGCCGTCCGAGATGCAGGCATTGAAGTGCCAGACTACATACTCCCGATCTGGGATGACTATTTAAAGTTCCATGAGTCACGTGAAGCCAAGCATCGCCACCAGCAGTTGCACCAGAGTCATTACAGCTACATCGATGATGATGAATCGCGCTTTATGACACCGGAATTGGTCAAGGTATTCTGTATTGTCGGCGAGCCAGATGACATCATTGAGCAGCTACTGGCGCTGGAGGAAGAAGGGCTGAATGCGATCAGTTTCATTCCTCCAGGCAAAAGAACCGGGGAAGTGCATCACGCCTTTGCGAAAAACGTTATCGCCAGGATGCGTGGCTAGCAGCTACTAAAGATCCGCTAGCTGAACAGTTTTACCTGTGGCTGCCGCTTCGTAGATACCGAGGATAAGCTTCATTGAACCCAGTATCGCCTTGCCACTACTGATGGGCTCTGCGCCTGTCTGGCAACACTCTGCAAAGTGCAGAATCTCGTTGGTAAAGCAATTATCACTGGGCAATCCGTGATTGCCGCCGTCAAGTTGCTTAAAGTGACCCATGATATCTTCCAGGCCTTTCATTTCCCGGCTCGGGCTCCCATCGCGTCTATTGATGGGCGCAGTCTCTGGCGTGTCTCGTGTTGGTGAGGATACGACCACAGGACCAAAATGATCACCTTTATATATAGGCAGAGTAGGTAGCGAATACAAAGCGCCTTCGCTGCCGTATAGCGTATATCCTTGTGATACGGGTGACCGGGGAGCGTTCCAAAGGCACATCACCGTTCCCACCGCACCGTTTTCAAATTCCAGCGTAGCGCACAACATATCCTCGGCGTCGTTCAGAAGTCGTTCGGAGGTCGACTTCTTAACGCCGGTGACACTCTTAACTTCTCCCACCAGGTATCTCACGATATCCGTTTCGTGAATCGTGTTAGTCATGCCGATGCCGCCGCCGGCTTTGCCATCAAGCATCCAGTGGCCTTCTCTTAAACTGCCAACCGCGTTCATATTGATGTCGATCTTCGCGGCATTGATGGTGCCGAGTTCACCCTCCGCCAGCAGTTTTTTCACTGCCTCTGTCGTTGGAGAGAATCGCAGCATATGAGCAATCATCAGGGTCACACCGGCCTTGTCGGTTTCCTCGATCATTTTGAGGCACTCATTCATGTCATTTCCCATAGGTTTTTCGACCAATGAGTGTTTGCCGGCTTTGGCTGCTGCAATGACGATCGGTGCGTGGGTGTCGTGCCCCGTGCAAATGTCCACAGCGTCAATATCTGCTTTGTTCAGCATCGTCTCGTAGTCGAGATAAATATCATCGACCCCAGCTTCTGCAGCGCGTTCTTTTGCGGCGTCTTCAAAAATGTCACAGACCGCGGTGAGTTTTACTTTGTCCGGAAAGTCTTTGAATACAGGTAGATGTGATCGGGATATTCCCCCTGTGCCAATAAGTCCGATCTTGAGTGGTTCTGCCATTTCTTGCTCCTTTTCCTAGCTTTAGTGTTTCAATATAACCCGAACATCAAATGAAAAGCTTTATTCGAGTCTCTAATCGATTAGTTCAATACGTGCGGCCTTCTCTTCGTCGTACCACCAGGCGGCAGGGAAGCTGGTTCGAATCTCGGCGTCGAACGGTGGTCGGCCGAATTTGTCCCAGTAGACGACGCTGGGTCCCTCTACTGCCCTTAGCGGGATAATGCCAAAGTTCCACATAAGAACTCGGTCCAGCGCTCTTCCTGATGCAATCAACTCCTCTCTCGAGCGCGCACCCATTAGGCGAATTACCATTTCATCAGCTGCCGCGCTTTCGATGCCGGTTAGATTTCTTGTATTCGACAATTGAGCGTTCTTTGAATCCCAGTAGGAGACAATTTCCACGCCAGGGGGCTGGGCGACGCCGAGCTGTCCAAAGCGGATGTCGAAATCGAAGCTCCGCATCAGGTTAACGAACTGTGCCGATTCCACCAGGCGTATTTGTGGCACGAACCCAAGTCGGCGCAGTTCATCGATATAGGGAAGGATCGTACGCTTTTGACCGGCAGTCTGGATAACGAACGATAATGTCAGCTGTTCTCCGTCTGCGTTGGTGAGAATGCTGTCGCGAATAGACCAACCGGCTTCCTGCAGAAGTTTTCGTGCTTTCAATAGTGCGCTGCGGTTGTGTCCCATAGCCGGTGAGACTGGTCGTTGCAGAGGTTCTGTAAACAATCGGTCGGGAAGGTCGTCGCGAAACGGTTCCAGCAAGGCGAGTTCGGCTTCGCTGGGTAAGCCTTCGGCAGAGAATTTAGCAGGAGCAAAGTGGCTATAAGGTTTGATGAATATATTCTGGTTGATAACACGGTGGTACCAGTCGTAGTTGAACGCCAATACTAGGGCTTCTCTTACTCTTATGTCTTGCAGATGCTTTCGTCGTTGATTGATCACCAGACCTTGCAGCAGGCCCACATAAAACTGATAAGTGTGCTTACGCTTTATGATCCAGCCTTTGTCGCTGGCAGGAATGTCATAACCTTCAAACCAGTATCGTGGGTCTCCCTCCATTGTGTAGTCAATCAGACCCTTGCGGAACGCTTCTCGGGCTACCGTCGAGTCACGGTAAAACTCGTAACGAAAAATATCGAAGTTATGGCGACCGCGGTGAGGGCCAATATTGCGCCCCCAGTAGTCCGGTACGCGTTCATAAACCAGATAACGAGATTGCTTGAATTCCTTTATGCGATACGGGCCACTACCTAGTGGTGGGGTCAAGGTTGTTTTGGTGTTGTCGTGTTCGAGCCAATAATGCTCTGGCAGAATAGAGAGTTTTCCCAGACTAGAAATTACACCGGCGTTCAGTCCGTTCTTGTCGTTCAGATGGATAGTAAATTCACGGTCTGTGTGGATTTCGACCGAATCCACCATGCCGAAAGCTGCTTGCAGATTGAAACCTGAATTGTTTGCGATGTGTTCAAAGGTAAACCTTACGTCCCTCGATGTGACTGGCACGCCATCGTGCCACCTTGCTTCCGGCTGCAACCGAAATCGCACCCAGGTGAAATCGTCGGCGACCATCACTTCTTTGCAGAGGCTGCAATAAAACGTGCCGATTTCATCATCAGAGGCTGAGAAAAGGCCGTCATAGAAAAACGGTTGTGATGAGAACAGGTGCTGTACACCGGGTGGAACATTTCCTTTGGCTAGGTAGGGTGTAAACGAATTCCAGTTGTCGTCCGTGGCAAGTACTATTGTGCCGCCTTTGGGTGCATCGGGATTGACGTAGTCGTAATGAGTGAAACCGGGTGGATACTTGAATTCACCGAAGTACGAGACGCCGTGCTTCCACGACGGTTCTGCGATAGTGCATGTCGCGTGTGTGACAAGAAGCGGCGCCAAGAATAATGCAATTTTCAGTGCAAAAAAACGTACGATCAGACTTCCCCTATTCCCCGTACTTTGCCCGAGCCTTCGGTCGGCTCAGGCACTAGAGTATACGTTATACTCGTTTCTTTTTGGACAAACGCTTTTTGGGGGCACAATGGCGAGAACAGTATTGGTTACGGGCGGAGCGAGAGGCATTGGAAAAGGGATTGCCAAAGCATTTCTAGAGGCAGACCACAACGTCATGATTGCTGATCTTGCGGATCAGGGTGACTGGAATTACAAGCTGGCGTCGTCGGAAACGATGCGAGAAACCGTCGAGGAGTTAGGAGAGCTTGGTGAGATCGATGCCGTGGCGGTCAACGTTACCGATGCTGAGTCATGTAAGTCAGCCGTTTCTGCCACGCTGGAGCGTTTTGGCGCACTGGATGTGCTGGCGAATAACGCCGGAATCATCACGAGTGGTCCCATCGATGAATTGACTGAGGCCGAGTGGGATAGTACCTACGAGGTGAATGTGAAAGGTATCTTTCACATGGTGAGAGCGGCGTTACCAGCACTAAAAGCATCTGACGACCCTGCCATCGTCAATACTTCGTCCATTTCTGGTTTGCGAGGCGGGCAAAACCACTCCTCCTATTGTGGGTCGAAGTTTGCCGTCATCGGGATTACCCAGAGCCTGGCTCAGGAATTTTCACCTCACGGAATTCGCGTCAACGCAATTTGCCCCGGCATTATCGGCACCGCCATGTGGCACGACCATCTAATGAGAGACAAGAGCGAAGAAGAGTTCAATGCGCGGATGCAGGAGACCATTCCACTAGGGCGACCACAGGCTGTGGAGGATATAGGTGAAGGCGTTGTGTACCTGGCAACCGCAACAAATGTCACGGGAATTTCCCATATCGTCGCTGGTGGGATTCTGATGTCCTAGCTTTGATGTCCTGGCGTTTGGAATCCCGAGTGTGGGATAATCGCGTCTCGCTCAAACCAATCAGATCAAAAGGGGTAGATCTATGGCAAAGCAACCTTCCAAGAAAGCGTTACAGGAAATTCACCTGAACATGGTGCGCATTAGACGCTTTGAAGAAACCGCCGGAAGGATGGCGGAAAACGGAAAGATACCTGGCGCATTACATCTATATGTCGGCGAGGAAGCAGTCGCTTCCGGAGTCATGCAGCACCTGACGGCCAAGGACCAGATAACCAGCACTCACAGGGGCCATGGACACCTGATCGCTAAAGGGGGTGTATTTAAACTGATGTTTGCGGAACTGTTTGGAAAATCCACGGGTTATTGTGGAGGCAAGGGCGGCAGTATGCATGTGTGTGACATGAATGTAGGCATGTTGGGGGCGAATGGCATTGTGGGGGGAGGGCCTCCCATCGCCATGGGCGCGGCTTTTTCTAACAAGTTCCGAAAAACGAAAGACGTCGCAGTATGTTTCTTTGGTGACGGTGCATCAAACGAAGGTAGCTTTCACGAAGCAGCCAATATGGCAGCCCTGTATAAGCTGCCTTGCCTCTTTGTTTGTGAGAACAATGGATACGGTGAATATACGAAGCAGGCTAATCACCAGGCGATTGTAGACGTTGCAGACCGAGCAGCCGGTTACGGCATGCCTGGCGTGATCGTCGATGGTATGGACGTAATGGCGGTATATGAGGCCGCTGGCGAGGCGGTTGACCAGGCCAGGAAGGGCGGCGGTCCAACCCTGTTGGAGTTCAAGACCTATCGATTTTATGATCATGTTGGTGTGCGCGGCATGGGGCTCACCTATCGCGCCGATGAAGAACTGGAAATATGGAAAGCCAGGGACCCCATCGATTTGTTCGAGAAGAACCTTATTGATCTGAAGGTAATGACCCAGAGGAAAATCGACAACGTGTATGCTGCAGTCGATGCAGAACTAGAGGAAGCTGTCGAGTTTGCGGAACAGAGTCCGTACCCGGATCCTGCGGAGTTGCTCGATAACGTTTACTGGGAAGAGGGGGCCTAGTCATGTCAGAAGCAGAACAATTAGAACCAAGAAAGTTAACCTATCTCGCTGCGATCACCGAAGGGGTGAGTGAGGTATTAAAGGAACAGGACAATGCTTTTCTTGCCGGAGAGGACGTTGCCGGCGCGGGAAGTGTGTTTGGGATCTTTGGCGGATTACTGGACGAGTTTGGTCCGAAACGTGTGATCGACACACCTATTTCAGAAAAGGGCATCATTGGTCTGGGCGTGGGTGCATCTGCAACAGGATGTAGGCCCATCGTAGATATCATGTTCATGGACTTCATGGGAGAGTGCATGGATGAGATCACCAATCAGATGGCCAAAATGCGATTTATGTTCGGTGGCGCCGTTAATCTGCCTGTTACGGTAACGACGATGTCAGGGGGCGGGCGCAACCTTGCTGCGCAGCATTCACAATGCCTCGAAGCATGGTTAGCACATTTGCCTGGGATCAAGGTCGTGATGCCTGCAACGCCTTATGATGCAAAGGGGCTGATCATTGCTGCAACGAGGGACAACAATCCGGTATTCGTTGTGTTGAGCAAAATGTTGGTGGCCGAAGAGGGTGAAGTGCCTGAAGGCGCCTACGAAGTAGAGATCGGCAAGGCGGCTATTGCAAAGGAAGGCGGCGATTTTACGATTGTTGCCCATGGTCGAATGCTTCATGAAGCGCTGTCAGCTGCAACACAACTCAAGGCGCTGGGTGTTGATGTGGAAGTTATAGATCCGCGGAGTATCCAGCCCTTTGATACCCAAACGGTCATCGATTCAATCAAGAAAACGCATCGTGCTCTGGTTGTCCATGAGGCAGTGCAGTTTGGCGGCATCGGCGGAGAGATTGTCGCGCAGATTCAAGAGCTGGCTTTTGACTATCTGGATGCGCCAATAGGACGCCTGGGTGCGCCTTTCTCACCGGTACCGTTTAGTCCTGTATTGGAGAACGTATATATTCCGAACGCAGACAGGATTGTGGAGAAAGTAAAAGAGACACTCGGCCTCTAGAGGTTTCTTGACTGTGTCCGCATCGATCGGGATTGTAGCCAATCCGGCATCCGGTAAGGATGTTCGCCGTCTGGCGGCTCAGGCTTCCGTGTTCGACAATCGAGAGAAAGCAGCGATTGTCAGCCGTGCAGTGACTGGTGCTGTTAGTGCGGGCGCACGATCGTTCATCTACGTGGATGACACCCACAACATTGCATCTAGTGCGACCCTGTCTTTGCCATCCTGTTGTAGCGTAGAGAAGGTCGACAGCATTAAGACGTCGAGCAGCCTGGATACGATTCGAGGAGCTGAGGCGTTATCGAAAACGGATTGCATTGCGACGATGATTCTCGGTGGGGACGGCACCAGTCGGGCATTTGTTAAGGGTTGGCGTGATGCGGTGTTGTTGCCTGTGTCGACCGGTACTAACAATGTGTTTCCCCGTTTCGCAGAAGCAACGGTGGCAGGCGCGGCGCTTGGCGTGTTGGCTGCCGGAGGTGTGCAACTGGAAGAGGTTGTCATGCCAGTAAAGATCATCGATATAGAAATTGAAGGTGAAGAACCCGATATTGCGCTAATTGATGCTGTGGCAACCAGTGACCAGTTTGTTGGTAGCCGGGCGCTGCTTGATGCAAGTGCGCTCAAGAAGATTTTTTTAACGCGGGCGGAGCCCGCGGCAGTAGGAATGACGTCTGTTGGTGGTCTTCTAATGCCGGTAACCACCGATGAAGATAGTGGGTTGGTATTAGACGTGTCTGAGTCAGGTACGCTGGTTCATGCGCCGATTGCACCGGGGATGTTCCAGTCTGTCTCGATTGGTTCGGTGAACAAGGTTTCGTTCGATGAGCTTGTGGAATTGCAGGGACCCTGTGTCCTGGCATTTGATGGTGAACGGGAAAGGGTTCTCAAGGCTGGCCAAAAGGCGACGATGAGCGTTTCCAGAAATGGCCCGGGAGTTCTTAACATTGAAAAAACAATGCAACTGGCGGCGGAACGACAGTTGTTCAAGGTAGTGGAGTAATCATGCCAAAAGAGATTTATCTGCTGAAAGTTGGAATGACCATGACAGAAGGTCTGGTCTCGGAATGGTACATCGCCGATGGTGATCAGGTTAAGAAGGGGGAGATGCTGTACGCCCTTGAAACCGAGAAGGTCAACATGGATGTTGATGCCGAGTACGACGGCACCGTAAAACATCTGGTCCCGGTGGCGCAGGCCATGGAACCTGGCGATGTGGTTGGTTTTATCTTCGAGGCAGGCGAGGAAATTCCTGCGGATATTGGCGCAGTGCCTGCGGCCGCTAATGCGACTGCTCCCGTGGAGGCTGCACCGGAACCGAAGGCACAACCAGCGGCTGCACAGCCGGCTGCGCGCAACGCTTCTGATGGCAGAGTAAAGTCATCGCCGGCGGCGCGCCGTCTCGCTGGAGAATTGGGCGTCGACTACACGACACTTGCCGGGACAGGACCGGGAGGAAGAATCATTGAAGCAGATGTACAAGCGGCCAGTGCAGGAGGCGCGCCTGTGGCAGCTGTCCCGAGTAATGTCAAAGCTTCACCCCTGGCGAAACGTCTTGCAGAACAGAAGGGTGTCAACCTTGCGTTGGTCAAAGGCACGGGCCCCGGCGGTCGAATTGTCGAGGCAGATATTGAAGCCGCGGCAGCAGCGCCTAGTGCGGCGCCTGTTTCAGGTCCGAGTGCGGGAGAGACTATTCCCCTTAGAGGTATGCGCAAAACGATTGCGCAAAGAATGTATTCCAGTGTTCAGGGCAGCGCGCAGCTCACCATGGATATGGAAGCGCCAATGGACGACACCGTTAGACTGCGCGAATCGCTCATTGAGGAGTGGCAGAACGAACAGATAAGACCGACCTATACAGATCTTGTGGTGAAGGCGGTTGCCAAGGCGCTTAAGTCTCATCCTCAGATGAATAGTCAGTTTGGCGAAACCGAGATTACCCTGCTTACCGACATTAACGTCGGAATTGCGGTGGCAGTGGAGGATGGTCTGGTGGTCCCCGTTGTACGAAATGCGGCTGACTTATCGGTTAAGGAAATCGCGATTGAGAGCAGTCGTCTTGCATCGCTTGCGCGGGATGGTGCCCTTGGTCTGGATGATTACGCGGGTGGTACCTTTACGGTGAGTGCGCTAGGAATGTACGGCGTGGATTCGTTCACGCCCATTATTAACGAACCCCAGGCGGGGATTCTGGGTGTCAACCGTATCTACGACGGTGTGGAATGGGAGGACGATCGGCCGGTCAAGTCGAAGAAAATGAATCTTTCCCTTACCTGGGATCATCGCGTGTTGGATGGCGCACCCGCGGCTGAGTTCCTCAAAGAGGTTTGCATCCTATTGGCTAACCCCTTCCGATTGTTGGTGTAATGCGGATGGCAGATAAAGTAGACATTCTGGTTATTGGTGGTGGACCTGGCGGATACACGGCGGCGATCAGAGCCGTGCAGCTTGGGTTTACGGTAGCGCTTGCAGAGAAAGACGAACTTGGCGGAGTCTGTCTCAATTGGGGTTGCATACCGACCAAGTCGCTACTTCATGCTGCTGACGTGTTACGTGAAATAAACACGGCTGGACAACTCGGCATCGAGGTTGGCGAACCGAAGATTGATCTTTCGAAAATGGTAAAACGGTCTCGTCGGGTGGCATCGCGGCTTAGTAAAGGTGTTCAGCACCTGATGAAGAAGAATGCGATTCAGGTCATTAAGGGTGACGCCGTTTTTGTAGATAAGAGTGTAGATAAGAATACTGTTCAGATCGGTGGTGAAACGATCACTGCCGAGAACGTGATTATCGCGACAGGTGCGCGGCCGAAAAACCTGCCACATATAGAGGTGGATGGAGATCGAATCTGGGATGCACGCTCGGCGATGACCCCGGCTTTCATGCCTGAGAAGTTGTTGATCGTTGGTGCAGGCGCGATCGGTGTCGAGTTCGCGAGTTTCTACAATACACTCGGCGTCGATGTCACGCTGGTGGAGATACTCGATCAGATCCTTCCGGTTGAGGATGCTGAGATCGCACAGGCGGCAGAGCAGGCCTTTAAGAAACAGGGAATCGAGGTATTGACCAGTACTGGGGTCGATTCTGTGAAGACAAAGAAGAATGGTCTTGTCGCTGAAATATCTGGCGAGGCACAAGACTTCGATGCGCTCATTCTTTCTGTGGGAGTCCAGGGCAATATTGAAGGACTCGATCTACCGGGTGTTAGCCATGAGTCAGGGTTCATTACTGTGGACGCGACCCAACAAACTTCCGTTAACGGAATCTATGCGATTGGTGATGTCGCCGGTGCGCCTTGTCTTGCGCACAAGGCGAGCCACGAAGCGATTATTGCGGTCGAATCAATCGCCGGTATGAATGCACATGCACTAAATAAACAACGGGTACCTGGTTGTACCTATAGTCATCCTCAGGTTGCGAGCATCGGTTTAACCGAGGCCCAGGCGGCCGAACAGGTTGAAATTCGCGTCGGTAAATTTCCGCTACTTGCCAACGGCAAGGCCATCGCAATTAATGATTCGGAAGGGCTCATTAAAACGGTATTTGACCGTGAAACGGGTGCGCTGGTGGGTGCCCATATGGTCGGCCCGGGTGTCACAGAGATGATTCAGGGATTCGCTATCGCGATGGGTCTTGAAACCACAGAACAGGAATTGCTGGAAACCGTGTTTCCACATCCCACCCTATCGGAAGCGATGCACGAAGCAGTGCTTTCCGCATTTGATCGCACGATTAACCTGTAGATGAAATACGGGTGCTACTTACCGACACGGGGACCACTGGCAGAGCCTGAAGTGCTTGCGGAACTGGTGCGCAGCGGCGAGTCCATCGGATTCAATACCATTGTCATCGCTGACCACATCGTGTTTCCGGTCGAGGTTGAGTCGAAGTATCCCTACACGCTGGATGGAGGGTTCCCAGGTCAGGAGGACGTCCTCGAGCAGCACGCACTGATGGCGTTTGTTGCGGGCATCACTGAAAGTTCCAGGCTGGTGACCAGCGTCATGATCGTGCCCCACAGGAATCCGGTTGTTACTGCGAAAACCCTTGCTACCATCGACGTCCTGTCGAAGGGGCGGGTGACAGTAGGTGTAGGCGTTGGCTGGATGCGTGAAGAATTCCAGGCACTCTGCGCTGCAGACTTTGACCAGCGAGGCAAAGTTACTGATGAGTATCTTGAGATCTTCAAGAAGTGTTGGACTGAGAATCCTGTTTCTCATCAGGGTGAGTTTTATTCCTTCAATGCATTACATTGCATGCCGCACCCGATTCAGAAACCATATCCGCCAATCTGGATCGGTGGTCACAGTAATCCGGCATTAAGACGGGTAGCGAAACTTGGTGATGGTTGGCACCCGGTGGGAGCGACGGCAGCTTCACCGCTGCCACCAGATGAGTTCCAGGGATTGTTGGAAAAGCTGAAGCGTTTGATGGATGCGGAGGGGCGCGACTACGAGTCACTGACTATTTCTCTAAAGGCGCCCTCCTATGACCCTGGGCAGTTGCCGGATGGTCATGACCGACTACTTTTTACGGGTGAACCAGAGCAGATCGCGCAAGATCTTCGCACCTACGAGGCGATGGGTGTATCTGAACTGACATTCGATTTTCGTTGTCCGACGCTGTCGGAAACACTGGATCGGATGAGTCACTTTAAGAACGAGGTAGCGCCGCTGGTGAATTAACGAGAGTTAGCGCCGCCCTCGAATCACAACCCCGGGACGCACACCTGTGAACTCGCCGTTTTCACGTACCACCTGACCAGAAACGATCGTTGCTTTGTAGCCGTTTGGCTCCTGTAAGAGCCTTGGTGCACCTGTTGGCAGGTCATAGATCATTTTCGGTGCATCGATGGATAGTCCGTCATAGTCAATAATGTTGATGTCAGCTTTCTTGCCCACCTGTATCGACCCGCGGTCAGATAAACCGTAAATCGTTGCTGTGTCCAGGGTCTGGAGCTTGATGACTTCCTCAATGCTCAGTTTGTGGCCCTTGGTACGATCCCGGGTCCAGTGGGTCAGCATGAAGGTGGGCAGGGAAGAGTCACAAATCAGGCGACAATGGGCACCGCCATCCCCTAACCCCAGGATCGTACCTTCGTGTTGCAGTCGTTCAAAGGTTGGGTCGAGGGTTTGGTATGAAAACTCAAATAGCGGAAAAAACAGAAGGTTCTTCCCGTTGTTACCGATCAACAGATCGTAGGCATACTCGTAGGGACTCTTGTTCTCGCGTTCCGCGCAAGCCTTGATGCAATCACTAGCATCAGGTTCGTAATTTGGTTCCTCGCCAAGCAAATACATCTTGTGAAAACCATGGACGATATCTTCGGTAAATCGACCGGTGAAGGTTGTTTGTTCTGAAAGGATTTTTTCCCGTACCTCAGGCTTGCGCATTTCACTGACCCGTTCAGCCAGGGGCAGGTGCGCGATGGCCATATAGGATGGATGCTTCAGGAATTGATGCAGTGAGGTTTCAAGGCCCAGCAACAGACCAATTGGACGCCCGGAGACCTGTGCGATTACCTTACCGCTACCTGAAAGGGGCGCTGATGACATGGCGAGTAACTCACGCCAATCTTCAGGGGTGGGATCACTCTGATGCAGGGAATACAAAACGGTCAGATCGTATTGATTGGCAATTTCACGCATCAGTTCCATATCACCACTGAAGTCGCCGCGCATGCCGCCGGTTCCAATATCGGACACCACCTCAACCACACCACCACCTGCATCGGCTACCGCTTCACCGAGCGCGACCATTTCCTGGTCAGCGGCGAATGTTCCGGGGACTACTTCTCCATCCAGGGCACGATGCAACTTTGTGCGGGAGGTCGAGAAACCCAGCGCACCTGCTTCAATACCCTCTTTTACGATCTCAGCCATCGCTTCCAGATCTTCGGGTGTTGCTTCTTCGTTTCGTGCGCCGCGTTCCCCCATTACATAGGCGCGTACGGGACCATGGGGTACCTGGCACGCGATATCCATGGTGCGTGGCATTTGTTCCAGCGCATCGAGGAATTGCGGAAAAGTTTCCCACTGCCAATCGATACCGTCTGCCAATGCAGATCCGGGAATGTCTTCCACGCCTTCCATTAGCTGAATGAGCCATTCGTGTTTGTCTGGTCTGGCGGGTGCAAAGCCAACGCCGCAGTTGCCACAGACGGCCGTCGTCACACCGTGCCATGAGGACGGTGATAGTTCCGGGTCCCAGGTAGCCTGGCCGTCATAGTGGGTGTGAATGTCTACGAAACCTGGGGTAACCAGCTGGCCTTTGGCGTCAATTTCTCGTTTACCGGCTTCGACGTCACTGCCTACCGCACTGATAACAGAGCCATCGATACCGATATCAGCGATGCGGCCAGGTGCTCCCGTACCATCTACCAGGTTGGCGTTACGAATAACCAGATCGTGCATGGCCTAGCTCCAAAAGATGACTGTAACTTTCTATCGACCGACCTCTTTAGGTCTGACTCCACTCTTGAACGACACCATCGGCCAGCAACGCGTTGAATGCTTCCTCTGTCAATCCAAGATCCTCTTCTATCACTTCCCGGGAATGCTGCCCCAGCACCGGTGCAGGTTTAATTGTTACTTCGCTCTCCGATAATCGAGGTGCCCAGCCCAGTACCTTGATGGTGCCCAGCTCAGGGTGATCCACTTCATGGACAAACCCGCGTTCCACGAGATGTGGGATATTGTATAGATCCGTGGTATCCAGCACTGCGCTCGCCGGTACGCCTACTTCGCAGAGTGCCTGCATGGCAGCGTACTTGTCCCTGGCTGCGACCCAGGCAGCAATTTCCGGCACCAGCGCGTCCATGTTTTCCTTAGTGTCCTCGATTGTGGCGAACCGGGGGTCTTCGAGAAGATCAAGTCGATCCATCGCCTTACATATGTTTTCCCACATGGGCTGGGTAGTTCCCATGATATAAATGTAATCGTTAGGGCCATCACCTTTAGCCTTGTAAAGCATTGACGTTGGACTCTTACCATTGCCGCTTCGCTGGGCGGGTCTGGTGCCGTATTTTCCAGAGCCTACGGCAGTGCGCAGGTACCAGGTCATCGCCTCCTGCATTGAAATTTCAATCATCTGACCCTTGCCGGTTTTGAGCTTTTGCACGTAGGCTGCGGTGATCGAGAGTGCCATTTGTACACCAGTGCCGGAGTCGCCCATGGTTGGGCCTGGGCGCATGGGCGGACCGTCAGCTTCACCAGTGATTGAGAATGCGCCAGCCGCGGCCTGGGCGACCATGTCGAAACACTTATAGCCTGACCAGGGACCAGACAATCCATAACCCTTGATACGGGCGTAGATGATCTCCGGGTTCACGGTTTTCATCGCCTCATAGTCTAGTCCCAACCTCTCCATTGAGCCGGGGCCAAAATTCTCAACGAATACATCGTAGTTTGGCACCATCTTGAGTAGCAGATCACGGCCCTCTGGATTGCGCAGGTCGATTGACAGGCTACGCTTATTTCCATTCCATAAGAGAAAGCCATAACCATGTCCGGCAGGTCCCCGGGCCGGGTCACCGTCGCGTGATTCAACTTTCACGATGTCAGCACCTAACCAGGCGAGTGCCTGGGTACAACCCGGTCCCGCTTCATATTGCGTCATGTCGAGGACCCGAAGGCCTTCCAAAGCTCCCATAAAACCCCCCTTATGGTTGTTAGAAAACGCGGTAATCTTTAGCCAGGGTATCGTCCCAGCGATGTATTTTTAAATAATCCAGCGCGCGCAGCAGCCCCTCGCTTTCGTCGATATCGTCTTCACGCGTCAGGATCTCCAATGCCATGCCCGGTATGTATCCGCAGGTGTCATCGAGGCAGGTAACCAGCAAATCCTCCATCTCTTCCTTTGGAATGTCGGAATTATATAAGGCGCACAAGGCGTTAAAACGGGCCTGATTTTCACCAGACCAGCTATTACGCTGGCTGTCGTTTTGCCAGCTTGGATTACTCACGGTTAGCAGTTTACTAATAGCGGGTAGGGCGGCTCGAGTATTGGTGCCAATATACGCCATAGAATCAAGGGTGATGCGGGCCACCTGATGCAGTTCGTGGTCAAGCAACTTGGCAAGGTCGGGCATGGCGCGCGCGGCCGATGTTCCTGCCTCACCCAGGGCGAAAGCGGCGTTGATCTTGATCCACGGATCAGCATGGCCCAGTAATTCGATGAGCGTACTTACGGCGTCTTCGCCAATAGCGCCCAGTGCATACGCTTCGTCTTGTGGGACGAAACCGATATCGTTCCAGCGACGCTCAAAGCGGTCTCCATCGGTAACGATTGCGCCGATGTCATCTCGTTTAAACTTGGCGGTAATCTCACGTCCAAGTCCGGCGCTTCGCAAGAGGCTTTCTCGAAGTGGCTCAATCGCATTAGCACCGATACTGGCCAGCTCATAGATGGCTTCAAGTCTGGCTTTTTGATCAGTGCCGTTCAGCGATGCCAGGAGTTTTTCTGCATCCTTGCGTTCGTCCAACCTAGGACGCGCCGCGCCCCGCATCCAGTCCCAAATGTATGACCAGGTACTGGTGTGATCGAACTGACCCAGACGTTCCTGGGGCGGTTGCCATGGCTCATTGCCGCCATCCCAGCTTGGACCGGTCGGGTGACTTGTGCGTAAAAAAACGAACTTGACCATATACCGACTGATATCGGTCTGATTGCTGAGGGCGGCATGGGCAATATCAAATGCTAGTAAGAAGCAGGTTCCCGCTTTGATGCGGTCCGATACGAGCGCGTAGGGATAATCGCTGTCGAACAGACAAGCCTGAAGGTGGGTGCCGGGAATAACTCTGGTAGGACCGCGCTCTACCGGCGTGTCCTGGGGGAAGTAGATGATCATTGCCATGCGCGGAACGTGATAGCGAGCTCTGCCGAGTGGACACTGTCCATCCTGGTGCCAGGTACTGTTACCGGATGATCCCTCACCCATGGGTGGCCCGTGCTCATCACCCTTTATGTGTCCTACTCGCTCTGCCTCGGGTAGGGGTTCACTCGCGTGCATATATCGATGTGGATGGAGAAGGTAGTCGTCTCCAAGAATGCTCTGCATTGCGCCATGCACAACAGGGGAGTCCAGTATTTGCTGTAGTTCAGCAACCCGGGGCAACACATTGTTCCCCATGTTGAACTCGCGTTCGTTATTCCATTTTATTTTGTCGAAGATCTGTTGGTTTGCTTCGGGGGAAAGGCCGCTATCAAGCACCAGCACGCCATCGCAGATAAATCGCCGAATCTGTTCGTCGTTTAGTTTAATACTGTCTTGTTGCATATCTTGCACCTTTTCTTGCACCTTCTGCTCTGGCCCATATTAACGCAATGACCGGAAGAATTTACGAATGTCCTGGGCGAGCAGCTCCGGTTCTTCTCCTGCCATAAAGTGCGCACCTTTATTGAATTCTGTCCAGTGCACCAGGTTGGATTGCTCTGCCAGTTCTTCCCGGGTCTGGCGCAGCCAACGGCAGACGGCATAACCAGTAGGTATTTCAATGGGGCGAGGATCTGTATCGGCAATAGGATTGCGCGCATTCTCGTAGTAAAGGCGGGCGCTGCTATAAGCCGTCTCCGTGAACCAGTAAAGCGCGATGGTGGTCAATAGCTCATCCTTGGTAAACCGTGTTTCGATGTCATCACCGCAGTCGCTCCAGGCTTGCCATTTTTCGAGGATCCACCCTGCCAGTCCTGCCGGAGAGTCTGTCAATCCATAGGCCAGCGTTAGCGGCCGGGTGCTCTGGATGTGCCCATAGCCGCCACCATCGGCGGGTCTCTCGCCGGGCTTCGGTTCTACTCGCGGGATGCTACCGACCAAACGGAGAATACCGATGGCGTTGTCTGCATGGTTTCTACCGACCACGCTAGTCACGGTACTTCCCCAGTCGCCACCATAACCGCCGTAATGCTCGTAGCCTAGGTCCGTCATCAACCTGTCCCACAACTCAGCGACCCTCGTTGGTGCGTAGCCAGGCACTGAGGGTTTTTCAGAGAACCCGTAACCCGGCATTGAGGGAATGACCACATCGAATGAATCTGCAGGGTCACCGCCATGAGCGGCGGGGTCAGATAGCATATCGATGATCTTGTCAAAATCGTAGAAGGTGCTGGGCCAACCGTGGGTGATCACCAGGGGCAGGGGATTCGGGCCTTTGCCTTTGGCATGTATGTAATGCAGGTTAAAACCGTCTACGTCACGCTTGAAATGGTCGAGTCGGTTTAGGTGTGCTTCCTGGGCGCGCCAGTCGTATCCGTTGAGCCAGTAGTCGCAAAGCTCCTTTAGATAAGTCTGGTTTGTACCGTATTGCCAACCGGCTTCGGGTCTGAATTCTGTGGGCCAGCGGGTTTGTCGCAGTCGATCGTGAAGATCGGCTATCGCTTCATCAGATATAGCAATCGTAAAGGGTGCAGCCGCCATCTTTAGACTCCTTTAACTTTGTACATTCCACTGGCAGGGTTATCACCGGTGTCGTAGAACCGCTGCCACATGCCAGGCGTGACGCCATTGGCAGGTATTAGACCGGACCAGGGGTCCTCCGGTCGCGAATAGGTTTGGATCATACCTGTTTCCCACTCGGCAAAATGGATTCCAGGTTCCGGGTCACCGGTTCCCTGTCTGACGAGACATGTCCGCCCACCTGAAGGAACAAAAGAAACTGTGTTACCGAATTCATTGCCGCTCCTTTTGAGTTCCGTGACAGCAGCATCATCGATATGGATCGATTTGAATTCCATCGACAATCCCACCTCTCCCTCGTAGATAACTTCGGATCGATCTCGATTGACCGACATTTCATCAGCAACGCAGTTGGGCCAACCCAGAATATTCCACTCAAGTGCCGTATGGAAACTCGGGGCAGGCGCGCAGATCACCAGCCAGGAATCGATACCATCAGGACACAGCACCCTGATCATTACGCGGGCTTCGACCAGCGGTGTCGGCGTATTCATATCCCATACTGAAATCATGACCTTAGGTTCGTCCGGATTACGCAGTGGTCTAAAAATATAGGACTCATACAGCTTGTAGTCTGCGGGTTCAATGATCGTGGTATGGCCGAAAACGCCGACACCGGCTTTGTCCATATCTTCGATTTGTGCGGGATCAAGCCGTGGCCCCGGCTCGTGAGGTAAGTTCATATTGAACATCACCTCCCGGTCGGGGTCATCGATCCATCGCCTAACGTTTTCCACCTGTTTCCTGGTAAGGATCATCTGATCCATTTCGTTCTGCGGGTCGTCAGCGGGTTTGCCGCCAGCCTGTTCTTTCGGAAACGTTACCATTTTTGCCAGGGACGATTCCTCCTCGAAAAAGGATGGGTTACTCGCACTTAACCTTGTACATGCCGCCACCACCACCGCCGCCACCGCGGCGAATCGTTCGTTGCCATACGCCGGGGGTTACACAATCAGTAGGCAACAAACCGGAAACGGGATCTTCTGGGCGAATCCAGGTTTTGATCATGCCTGGCTCCCACTCCGCAAAGTAGCCGCCCAGGTAAGATTCACGCGCCTGCTCGGGACCGGTTCCCTGTCTGATCAAGGTCATACCGCCACCGTTGATGTGAAACGAAACCGTATTGCCACCTTCGGTACCGTTTTCCTTTAACTGCGCGATGGTCGCATCATCGACGCCACCCGGTGTGAAATCCATGGTCCAGCTAGGCTTGCCTTCGTAGATCACTTCCGAATGGTCCTTCTCGACAGTCATCTCGTCGGCGACGTACTTGGGCCAGCCCCAGCAGTTGCCTTCAAGCGCCGTATAGAAATTGGGTACTGGAATAAGCAGAACGAGCCATGATTCTTGGCCGTCGGGGCATAACACCTTGATCATAAAACGGCCTTCGATGAAATTGACCGGCTCATTGTTCATGTCCCAATACGAAATCATGACCTGTGGTTTCTCGGGCATGCGTAGCGGTGGGTAAACAAATGTCTCGTATAGCTCAAGATCGTGAGGCTCGAACACGGTGGTGTGCCCCATTGTGCCCTTGCCTTGTTTGGCAAGCTCATCCAGCTGTTCATCAGTCAGCTCCGGTGTAGGATCACCCTGGGGTAGATCCATACCGTAAATAACATCTCTATCTGGATCCGCAATCCACCTTCGAACGTTCTCGAGCAGGACTCTTGCGAGCATCTCTCGATCTGTTTCATCCTTCATGGCGGCGGGCGTTATTTGTTTCCCATCCGGGTGTCTTTTCGTTGGATACGTGACTATTTTTCCCATATTTTGGGTCCTCCCTAACAGGACTTTATTTAACAATTACACTTGTTGTTATTTTTACCTTTCGAATTACTTACGTAGATACTTCTTTGGGTTCTGGTTTGTGCCTTGGGTGGTCGCTAGTTGGATCGCACCGCCATGACATCGTGCAAGCCTCTCATCCAGTCCAAATCAGCCGTCGCATTCTCGTTACCTTCACGAACGATTGAATTGGTCAGGACCTGGCGCATGGCATCGTCCAGGGGTGGATCCGTCGACAATCTGCGTACTGCCGGCAACACTGTCTCATAGTCGCAACTTGCGCGCAAATCAGGATCCGGCAGGATACCGGTTCTTACTTCAAGGCTGCCATCGGCAACCCGTATATACCAACCTATCTTACCTTCTACATTCGGATTCAGATGCGAAGGCGCGTCCGAAAATACTTCGTTGAATGAAACGCTGATTCCTGAAAGGTCAACATCCCTGGTTTGCTCTTCCAAATAATCGCGAGCAATTGCAACCCACTCCTCACTGGCAAAATCGTACCTGGTTTCGTTATTTCCCATTTCGGTTCTCCTAAATAATAGAGATTAGTCGAATTGGATTGGTCCCGTCTTAGCGCCACTCAACGGATTGGTCCATCTTCGCTGGAAGATTCTCTCGACAGGACTCAATGATGTCTTGTAAGTGTTCTTCCATTAGCGTTCGTGCCTTACTGTGCTTTTTCGCTACGATGCTCTTGGCAATATCCTGATGTTCTGTGTGCTTTATTCGAGCGGAGGAATCGCTCTGGGCGATAATGTAATCGCAGTCCAGGTTGACATCTATAAGCAGGTGATCCAGGAATACCGATTCGATTGCATTCATGACCAGCGTCAGAATCCTATTGCCAGCCAGTTGATAGATGACTGAGTGAAAATTCGCTTGTCGGCGCTGTTGATTATCTGGACTTGTCTCGGAGTCATCAAGCCAGGGGGCCAAAGCAATCTCTGCTTCCCCTTTATCGCAGCGGCGCGCTGCCAACTCGGCTATGCGCGGTGCGATTAGTACCACGCATTCACACACGTCCCCGTATGTGACACCCATCATTCGCAGAAACATGCTGATGGTTTTCCCCAGATACTCGGGGCTCGGGCGCCCAA
Source organism: uncultured Gammaproteobacteria bacterium (assembly GCA_913045175.1). GTDB lineage: Bacteria > Pseudomonadota > Gammaproteobacteria > Pseudomonadales > Azotimanducaceae > UBA7455. Next base: position 37,217 of record CAJWQG010000016.1, read on the forward strand.
CGACCGGACCCCCACGGGGACCGGGTTTTAACTGAACTAATCCCTGAGTCTCCAACAAACGCAATGCTTCTCGGAGCGTTCCCCGGCTCACGCCAAAGGAGACGAGCATATCGGCCTCAGACTCAAGCATATCGCCAGGGTCACCATCGGCGATCGAACTCACAATATCGCGGGCGACCACTTCAGAAACTTTCAGAGATTGCTTTGTCATATTAAGTCCGTGTCGCCGACTACTGCGTAGCGCCTGATAGGTTTAATGCTACTCAGCCAAGTTAGAGTCCCTTGACCAGCACTCACTACAAGTGCTGGTCAGCTTGGTCGTACGGATTACTCGTACTTGACCTTCCACATGCCACCGCCACCACCGTTGCCTTTGCCAAAGGAACGTTGCCAAACACCGGGTGAAACGCAATCAGGTGGCACAAGGCCTGAAGCAGGGTCTTCTGGCCGGATCCAGGTTTTGATCATGCCGGGTTCCCACTCCGCGAAATAGGTATGCTGCTCGTAGTTTTCGCGTGCCTTCTCTGGACCTTCACCCTGCCTTAGCAACGTCATGCCGCCGCCGTTGATGTGAAACGAAACCGTGTTACCACCCTCGGTTCCATTTGCCTTCAGCTGCGCGATGGTGGCGTCGTCCACTCCACCTGGGGTGAAATCCATGGTCCAACTGGGTTTGCCCTCATAGATGACTTCTGAGTGATCTTTTTCCACAGACATCTCATCTGCCACATATTTCGGCCATCCCCAGCAGTTGCCTTCAAGCGCCGTGTGAAAGTTCGGCACCGGTATCAGAATGACCAGCCATGACTCAAGGCCGTCCGGACATAACGTTTTGACCATCATGCGACCTTCAATGAAATTGACGGCACCCTGGTTCATGTCCCAGTAGGAGACCATGACCTCGGGTTTCTCCGGCATACGCAGTGGTGGATACATATACGACTCGTATAGTTCGAGATCATGGGGCTCGAAGACCGTGGTGTGCCCGAAGCTGCCTCTGCCTGCCTTGTCCATTTCCTCGAGCTCCTCTTGCGACAGGGGCCCACGTGGTGGACCCATGTCCAGGTCCATGTTGTAAATCACATCGCGGGTGGGGTCAGCGACCCATTTGCGAACGTTCTCCAGCAGAATTCTGGCCACGATCGCTCGGTCTTCGTTGCTCTGTATGTTCCTGAAATCGAACTGCTTGCCGCCCGCGTGTTTTTCTGGGGGGTAGGTAACAATCTTTCCCATGTTTTACTCCTTTTTAAGATAACTTTTGATTATTTTCGTGTTTGTTAATCGTATTCACTGCTCATCACTCGTTACTTTTTTTGCTCTTTACTCTTTACTTATCACTCACAGCTCACCATTTTGGCGAACCGAAAGGTTCGCTCACTTCCCGGCCCTCCCATAGAGCACGTTCCTGCTCGAACGGCGCACTTTCGACCGCCGCCGGGGTACCGAAGACTGCTGTAGAGCGCGTTTTTGTATCGTAGGCGACCAAGTTGGACAGCTTATCCGTACGCGGATTACCAGTCCTGGCTAGGTTGATGATTGCATCCTACAGATCCCCGGATAGGGTGTCAGTAGCCTCACCCTTACCAAAAAACTTGGCGCTTCCCTCGCGGATCTTCCGATAGCCCGTCACCAGCCGCTCAGCATCCTGCACATTGTGGGCGATTTCAGCGATTAACCCCTGCTCATCGAGATTGGCCGTATTCGGGTTCATCATCGTGAAACCAAGCCACTGATCTCGCTGCGTACCAACCAAAACGTCGATATCATCAGCGGAGCCCTTCCTTAATCGCTTCGATAGGTAACTCCTTTAGCACTGTGCCATCGATAATCGGTTGAAGCATCATGCCAATACCCGGTAATTGGTACCCGGTGGCGGCATCCAGGATTGTTTCCGGATCCAGCGTCATCAGCTTGTCGACATCTTTACCTGACAGTTCAAGCTGGCCCAATATCCCTTCTGCCATTTCAACGGCCTTGGGAAGTTTGTGTGCAACGCTTGCCGCGCCGCTGATTGCCATCGCTCGATGAAAAAGGCCCTTTGCGTCCTCCATAGCCATTAACGCACCGATGCTCATTCCACCCGCAGATTCTCCGAAGATGGTGACGTTCCCTGGGTCGCCACCAAACGCGGCAATGGTATCGCGTATCCACTTCAGCGCCTGGAACTGGTCTAGTATGCCTTCGTTGCCGGTGGCGGGAATTCGCCCGTTCGTCACCTCAGTCAGATTGAGAAACCCGAACGCACCTACGCGATAGTTGATAGTCACGACTACCACGTCTCCCCGAGCTGAGAGGTTGTGTCCGGCGTACGTAGGCGTACCACCTGTCCCACCACCAAACCCGCCGCCGTGAATCCACACCAGTACGGGACGCTTTGCTTCGTCAGTACCCTTTATCCAGATGTTTAGTTGCAGACAGTCCTCATCTCTGAAGGCGGCATTGCGGGAATTAAATACAAAGGACAGCATGCCATCGTCACCTGTTGCCACGCCTGCCTTGCCCCAGTCAGTGGCATCTTGTACACCTTGCCAGGGTTCCGGTGGTTCATGTGCGCGCCAGCGACGCTCACCGGTGGGTAGCGCCGCGAACGGGATTCCCTTGAAACTGTGCACGCCATCGGTACTCGTGCCCTCTACCTTGCCATGCTGTGTTTCAACAACCGTCATGTCGTATCCAAAATTGGTTTTCAAAAATTTCCAATTGGTCGAATTCTGCGGACCAAGTGATCCCTCACTCACGGCAGGAAATCATTTGCTTCAGCAGTAGAGATGCTCAATTGCAAGAGCACGCAGGATGGTGGACTGGGACGGAACATCTTCAGCCCCCCTACAGGCGAGTTCCAGTGAGCAAGTATCATGGAGCCGGTCTACGCGGCAAGTACCCCTTTGAGAACTACCCGGCCTGGAAGGCCGGGTGAGTTGGATAAGCGTACTCCTCAAACGGCGAACCGTTACAGGCTCCAGTTGACTTCCATGCCCATGGTACGAGCTCTGCCAAAGTTGTAGCCCTGCTGATTGCGCTCGTAAGCAATGACTTCATCGCCGGCATTGTTTACAAAAAGTGCAACATCGAACAGGTCATGTCGCAACGTGAGTCTTAGATCCGTCCTGTGCCAGCGCTTCGTCGGGCGCTCATTATCAGGACCTCTCCATTGCCTGCCCTGGAAGTATTGTTCCATCCGGGCGGTCGCATCAAACGGGCCGATCTCGAAATCGTAATCCAGTGAAATACTGCCACTGTACTCAGGGCTACCGGGAATTTTATTACCGGGAACAACACCGAGCGCGGTAGAACCCTCAACGCGAGCATCATTACCGACGGATGCTGTACCGATTTCCGCCTTCCACATCCAGGCACCACCTGCTTTCAGGGTCAGCGAATCGGTCAGACGGCTTTCAATCTCAAACTCCAGGCCTTCTGTTTCCGCATCGCCGGCGTTATTCGCATAGGAAAATGGAAATGGCGACAAAACTCCCGGGAGATCAACTGAAACAGACTCTATCTCGATGATGATGTCTGTCCAATCCATGTTGAAGTAGGCAGTGGTGAAACTGAACCTTCCGTCTGCCAGTGTCGCTTTAACACCCAGTTCAATACTCTCGACCTCATCACCGTCGATCGTCTGCAGATCCTTCAGCAGATTGTATAGCGCCAACGCCTCCGCCGAGGTGTCTTTGACTGGTTCCACATCAGCGAGCTGACTGGAAGCCTGTACGATCCCGGGTCGGAAGCCGTGTGACCATATCCCGTAGACCATCAAGTCATCACTGGGTCTCCACGTTAACCCCACTTTCGGTGAAGTTGTCGTTTGCTGGTCATGGGTAAACGAATCCTGAATGGTATTCGTCGGGTTGGGCTCTCTTTCAAATGTGTCCTGCACCACTGTTATGTCAGCCACGCGTATGCCCGCAGTGACCTCCCACTGGTCGTTAATGGCGTAACTTACATCGCCAAAAAAGGCCTCTTCCTCGGTAACAGCGCGGTCACGACGAAACGGGAAGAGAAACCTGTTGAGGAAACCATCTACGATCGCTGCCTGACGTGCGCCGTCTATACCAGGGTTGAACAGCCACAGGAGTCCGCAGTGTGCATCAGTGAATGCTGCGTAAGAAACAGAATCCGGGCAAGGATCAGGGTTTCCACCAAAAACTTCGTTTTCTTTGAAGTAATAGCCGACTGCGAACTGCAGTTTGTTGTCGTTATTGGAAACCAGTCGTAACTCGTAGGAATCTCGTTCAGCCCAGTCCATGCAGAGGCTATGGCAAATCTGCCCGGACATGATTGCTCCCTCGCCAGTCGCTGGATTGATGGTGGGGGCGGTTGCGGTCAGGCATTCTCCTGTTGGCAGAAAACTGAAGAAAGGTGAAAAGCCACAATTGAAGTCTTCAACAAATCGTCTGGAAAAATTGACGTGCGGCGGCGATTCGTCGCCTGCCCGCTTCGTAAACCTGTCCACGTTTGACCAGGTGGCAGTAAAGGTGGATCCCCCGAGGAACTCCGTGTCCCAGACGAAATCCACGTTGGTAAAGGTGTATTCATCAAGTGTCTCATCAAGGTTGGTACCCTTCAGATCAGGGTGCGCCTTGTGCGTAACATAGGGATCCCGCGTAAATTGTGTATTGTGATCGCCGATACAGTTGAAACGCTCTGGCCCTGGATCCCACCATGTATTGGTAGACGTGTAGGCGTTATAGCTGGGTATTTCAATCAGGTTGACATCGGTACGGAGTTCTTCGTAACAGTGAAAACCGATGGCTGGGGCTCCCCCGGTCATCTCGACATCCATATACATAACTTCGAGCTGTACGTTGTCGGTTGGGTAGATACCCAGAGTGACCCGTCCGCCGGAATCCTCTTCCCAGTCCGTATCTTGACCTCGGCCCGGCGCGTCGAGCAGACCCTTCTGGTCCCGTGAGTAAAGGATTGCACGAACCGCTGCTATCTCCCCAAGAGGAACATTCACCATTGCATCGAGGCGGTGGCCCCACCCGTGTGAATGGGACATGGTTTCTGATGATGCTCGCACCGCAAAGTCGAAGCCTTCGGGATTGGGCTTTTTGGTGATGTAACGCAACGCACCACCCATGGCACCCTCGCCGTAAAGGGTACCTTGAGGTCCTTTCAGCACCTCGATCCGGTCCAGATCAAAGGTAGGAAGCGCAAAGTGAGAGCTATCCCCACTCGTCGAGCCCACGGGCATATTGTTCAGGTAAGCACCAACGGGCGAGCCGTTGCCCTCCGCGTACGGTGTAATACCGCGTATCGTGAGGGTGTTAAACCCGGACGTTGCCTTATTCATGTTGAGGCCCGGTATCGTGTTGTAGAGGGACCAGATGTTATTGACGCCTTTAGCGATCAATTGATCTTCGGTTAAGGCGGAAATAGAGATCGGCGTATCCATCAGATCGGTATCCCGAAACGTGGCGGTCACAACGATTTCTTCAAGCGTTATTTCATCTGAATCATCAGCTGCTACAGCAGGAGCGCCGATTACTGCAGCGGCAAGAACTGATGCAATGGCGTTAAGCCACTTTTGTGGCTTTCGGTATTTGGTAACCATAGATAAATCCCCTTTAATTACTTTGATCAAGCATTATAAATATCACGTTAGGTATTGCGCCTATCAGGGATCTACGCGGGAATCACCAGCCCCCTCTGAGCTACCGCACCCCAAATCAGGCGAATTCGAACTCTACACTATCGTAAAAGAACGATATGGGGCAAGAGTTTATTATAATAATTAGAAGGCTTGTTTTCAGGGGTCCCGCGCGTTCACATACCAAAATCCGGAGGTTCCTGTAGCAACTTTTTAACCTCCTCTTCGGGGATTGACCTGGAGAAGAGAAACCCCTGGGCATAGTGACAATCCAGGGCACTGATAAACTCCAGCTGCGACTGGGTTTCAATACCCTCTACCACGACCTCAAGGTCGAGGCCCCTGATCATTGTTACGATGTCCCGAAGCAGCTGCCGGTTTCGCCGGTCGTTCTGCAGGCCCTTGCTAAATGCCTGATCAATCTTGGCGTTATCTAGATCCAGACGGTAAAGCGTCTCGAGACTTGAGAAACCGGTACCGAAATCATCTAACGAAACCTTAAAACCAACTTCATGGGCCTGGGCTATCCATTCCTGGGTCGGTTCTATATTGACGGCGAGGCTCTCGGTGATTTCCAGTTTGATCGTTTCGGGAGGAATGCCTGCTTCTTTGGCGATTCTGGCGGCTTCTCCAATGAACGTCGGATCTGCGATCTGCCTGCCTGAAACGTTAATGCTTATTAAGAGGGGCGCGGGATAGTCTTTCTCTTTTGCAATGGCGCCGAAGGTCGCCATGTCATTGCATGCCTGTTCAAAGACATACAGGCCGACCGGGACAATCAGATCGGTTTCTTCTGCGAGTGCGATAAAAAGGCCAGGGGAGATAAAACCGCGCTCGGGATGAGTCTAGCGGGTCAACGCTTCGAACCCGGCCATCTTGCGATGTGCGATGTCCAGAAGCGGTTGATAGAAAACCTGAAGTTGCCCTTTGGTAAGTGCTTCTTTTAGTTCTACCTCCAGTCTGATTTTATCGATGCCCTGATGAATGTATTCACGAAATGCTTCTTCAGACATGGTGCTATCGTCGAAAGCATAAGCACCCTTCACCTTGTTAAGGCCACTGCGATAACGATCGAGCAGAACCTGAACGAGCAACTTTAATATCGCGCCTGCTTCCGAGATGCGATCGGTTAACTGGTTACGGGTTACTGGAGTGAGTTTCGTTGTGGTGAGGGCTCTTGCATTCGCTGTTCTGGGCTCGTTATCAATAATGCCCATTTCGCCAACGATGTCGCCATCGCTTAGCGTGCAAATGATGACCTCTTCTCCTTCGGAATGGGTGCTTATCTCGAGGTCGCCCTGTTCTATGATGTGCGCGCAGTCAGCTGCGTCACCCTCTTTAAAAAGGTATTTACCTTTACCTAATTCCCGAGTGTGTTCGCTCATGAGATTACCGTGAGATCAGGGTTGATCTTCGAACAAACCGTCTTTTTAGTCCTGGCGCAATGGCCCTTACCCGAAGAACCCTGGTCCTATCCAGGAGGGTTACTCTCCCGAATATCGAGCTTGAAAATCTCTTGTTTCACCTTGACGCCCTGGAGTTGATGTTCGCCGAGTGAAGTAAGTCCACCGGAAAACTCCCTGGCGAATTCCGACGAGGCGAGGACGGGCTCATCCAATGTCTTGCACAGGCCCTCAATTCGGGAGGCCTCGTTGACAGCGGGACCGATGACCGTGAAGTCCAGCCGTTTATTGGTACCAATGTTGCCGTAGGTGATGTTGCCGCGATGCAGTCCAGTGCCGAAGGCGAGGGCGGCGCCACCGCTGGCTGCCCTGTCCTCGTTGACACGCTCCATTTGGCGGTATGCCTGGCACAGTGCCGCATGTGCTCGATTACAAGCTGGCGCGGAACCAACGATCGCGTCGTCGATAGGGAATATCGCCAATACAGCGTCACCAATGAATTTGAGCACTTCGCCGCCATGTTCCATAACGGCACCGGTAACACAGTCGAAGTACTGATCGAGCGCGGCAAGGTAGTCATCTCTTGTCATGGTGTCTGCTAATCGGGTCGAATTTCGAAGGTCAGAAAACCAGATAATAGTATCCAGATCTTCGCCATCACCCCGTTTCACTCTGCCACTCAAAACCCGCTCCCCGGTACTACGACCGAGATAGGTTTGGAGCAGTGCTAATGAAGACAATCGTTGGGCCTGGGCTTCAATCAGTCGACCCAGGTGCGGCAGTATTTCGTATAGGTAGCCCAGATGACTGGTAGAGAATCCACCTGGCATGTCCGATACCAGAGACAAGGTGTTTATCTGTCCATCGGAGAACTGGATGGGAAGCGCCACATAGTCGGTGGCGCCTTCATCAAGCAGATCGGTGAGGATTGGGAAGTCCAGCTCTGGTTCATCCACATCCAATCGCCTGCGAACGCCACCCTCGCCGTTGATAATGGGTGCGAATGGGCTGTTGCGATACGAGTCTGACTGAACGCCCTTGTGTGTGGCCTGTAGTGTTTCGCCCTCATTGGAATCACGATCCCAATTAAAGAACAGCCCATACAGTTGCGGATTCAGGGTGCGTACAAACAGTCGGATGGACTGTAGTGGTAGTCCCTGGTCATGCAGCATGTGTGGGGTTTCTACCAGCAGATATGGTATGTCAGTTGTTTTCCAGGCGTCGCGAACCAGCCACCTTACAAAGGGATTCTCTTGTTCCGTTTCGTTTGACCGGGGTTGTTGCTCGATGACGGTATCGTCTTGAAACCAGCTATCCATCGCTTGCCAGTCGAATGCAATGTAGTCCTTGATGACCCTGGCTTCGTCGTAAACGTCCTCATAGCTCCAGACGGCATTGTCGATAGGTTTGTTGGCAACGTTTATGGATCAGTACCTGGCATTGCCCTTGAAAGGGCAGTTGGTCACCAGTGTTGAGGGCTTCAGCAGGTCCATACGCACGTCGGCACGCGGGAAGTAATACACATCGGGAAGATGTGTCTCAGACATCACCAGGGGAGCATGAATTATCGCGATGGTCTCGCCATTTGCGACCGCGCGAATCTGTTGGTCACATGGTCGGACAACGACGTGATAACCTTCGTAAGTATCAGTTAAGGATTCTTCAGACATTGGTACATATATCCTTTCGCCTGAATATCATACACGTGCGAGGATTAGCTTGCTTTGCTGCGGGCTACCTGCCAACGGTCGACAGCTTCGCAGCCTTTTCTGCATCAAACCACCAGCTATCTATCACGCGCAGACTGCTGCCGACCAGGTATTCGTATCTCGCAATGTACTCCTGATCGGGACGTCCGAATTTGTCCCATAACAGAAAACGCTCCCCCTCGGGGGCGTGTAAAGGGATATTGTAGAAACTCCACAGGAGCACTCGGTCCAGGGCTTTGAGTGCGCTGGTTGCTGCCTCGATATTTGCTGCCAGTTCCACTTCCTTGATTAGTGAATCAATAACGGGATTACGGATACCAGCCATGTTATAGCTCATTTGGACTTCTGCGGTCTGTGAGCTGAACGCACCCCGTAATTCAGCACCGGGCGGGTTGAGGAAGTCATGGCCGCGCACATAGGCATCGTAGTCGCGCTCGCGCAGTAGATTGATGGCAACCACACTATCGGCAAGTCGCAATGCAGCGTCGATCCCGAGTAATTTAAGAGCCTCAATATAGGGTAGAAGTATTCGCTGGTTGGCAGGATTTTGGGTAAGCAGTTCCAGTGTGAACTGTTCACCGTCGGCGTTTACCAGTTGCCCTGCCTTGATTCGCCAGCCAGCCTCAGCCAGTAGCGACTGTGCTCGTTCCAGTCCTTGCCGATAGAATCCCCTGCCTGGTGAGGCGGGCAGGCTGAAATGCTGGTCGAATACCCTGGGGTCAAGCTGATCGCGAAAACGGGATAGCAGTTCCAGTTCTTCCCCGGTCGGGGCGCCGGTTGCCGCAAACCGTGAACCGGCGAAATAGCTTCGTGCACGCTGGCGGGAATCGTGGTGGAACACCCGATTTTGCCATTCAAAGTCGAGCGCCATGGTCAGTGCCTCGCGAACACGGATGTCTTTTAGACGTTCCCGCCGGGTGTTGAGGGCAATTGCGCTCTGCATGCCGATAAATTTGGTAACGGCCCGGGTATCTTTTTTCAGCCAACCTTGTTCCAGGGCAGGGATGTCATAAGAACTGAACCATTGACCCATATTGCTCTCGAAGTGCACATCGAATAACCCTTTGCGAAATCCCTCGCGTGCGACGGTAGTATCCCGGTACACGTCATAGCGGATCTCATCGAAGTTAAAGCGGCCGCGGTTAATGGGTATATCGCGACCCCAGTAATCTTTCACGCGTTCGTAAACGATGTAATCCCGATCAAACTCTTTCATCTTGTATGGGCCGCTTGCGACCGGGGCAATAAGGGTTGCCTTGGTCGGATCGCGATCTTTCCAATAGTGTGCGGGCCGAACGCGGAATGCCATCAGGGATTGTATGTTGGAAGGTGTGAATTCGTCCCGATGATGGACGACGAAATCCCGGGCTCCCGTGATCTCCAGTTCCTTGATCCAGGGCGCCAGCGCGGCCTGGCCAAACACACTTTGTAGTACTTCTTCATAAGTAAAGAGTATGTCGCTTGTTGTGATGGGTACGCCGTCATGCCATCTCGCTGCGGGGTGAAGACGGACATATAAGGCTTTGCGGTCGGGAGACAGTGCAATTCCTTGCGCGAGCCACCCATAGAAGGCGGACAGTTCATCGCCGGTGCGGACAAATAGACGGTCGTAAGTTTGCCCTAGCCCAGGGGCGCTAGGTAATTCGGCCGAACGATATCCTGACAGGTTACCGACTCTCGATTCTGATGAGAGAACAATACGCCCCCCTTTTGGGGCATTGGGATTCGCGTACTCAAAGTGTGTGAAGTTTTTTGGATACTTGAGCGGGTGCAGCAGCGATATTCCGTGCTGATACATTTGTTCTTCAGTAAAGGGTTTTGCAATGAAGGGTTCTGCACTTTCCGCGCAAAGTGGTATCAATACCAATGCCTGTATATATAGCGCCGTGCTAAAGGATCGCATTCGATTAATACGCTAGCCTAGTACGCAGGGTAGTCCTCGTGAATCGCCGTTGGAATTCCTCCCGCCTGTGCGACCTCAAGTTGCGCCTTGTTAATATTGTGTAGCAACTTATCGAAGTGCTCCTTGAGCATTGCTTCTCGAACCTCTGAAAGTGATGGCTCGTTTACCAGGTTATTGAGTTCGTTTGGATCGTTCTCCATATCGAAGAGTTCCAGCGGTTCCCGGGTGACGGAATCGATAGCCATTTTGTATCGGTCAGTGCGGGCCATTGAATAAAGTCTTACCTCACTGAAGGTGACGTCTTTCCCCTGCTGGGCGTTGGCTGCTCCCTTACCGGCTTCAATTTTCGGGATCAGGGAAACCCCGTGATCATTCTCAAGCGGCGCCGCACTTGCCGCGTCGAGCATGGTATCCACCATATCTAAGTGGTCAGTAAGGCCGTTCGCGATCCATGGTTCAGTGCCTCCTGGTGGTCTGATGATGAGAGGAATGTTGAGCGCACCCTCATAGAACACCGCTTTTTGTGCCATCCGGTGATCACCCAGCATCTCTCCGTGATCAGACGTATAGATGATCCAGGTGTTATCCATCAGTCCTTTTCGCGTAAGTGTCTCGACAACGCTACCGATCAGGGCGTCATCGAATGCGATCTTGGCGTAGTAGTGGCTGGTCATTAACCGACTCTGACCCTCTGTCATGTCGGGGAGGCCGCGTCGTCCATACATCGTTTTTACCTGTGGCGAAACGGGGTCTGCGGGTGGCTCCATGATGGCCGTTGGCATGTCTTCTGGATCGAACATGTCCCGGTACCTGGCTGGTGCATCGAAAGGTGGATGTGGGCCGACCGTTGCGACCTGCAAATAGAACGGGCGTTCATCCGTATATTGCGCTATCCATTCATTCGCCTTGTTAGTGATGTACGCATCGACGTGCTCGTCTTCCTCAAGCTGGCAGGGTGTGTGTTCCCACGGACGAAGGGTGTTGTTGCCCTGACCCATTTTCCAGGTGGCCTTTAGGTTCTCGTGGATCTGGAGCTTCTTTCTTTCGGCCAGGAAGTCACTGTAGTAGTTACCGCTGGTGGGCTCGCCAAGAATCTCGTGGGCGACCTCGTAGCCCCAGTCATGCAGATCATCTTCGTGGTCCCGGGTGTGGCCCGCGTCGACCTGCGGTACTTTGAAATGGGTCTTGCCAAACACCGCCGTGCAATAGCCAGCGTCTCGGATATTTCTAACATGACTTTGGTCATGTTGATCTGCCTCGTTGCGATTGCCCCAGGCACCGTGTTCGTTGACATACTGCCCGGTCACAAGTGATGCACGGGCAGGCATGCAAAGCGGAGAATTGGTGCTGCACCTCTTGAACGCTACACCTTCGCCCGCCAGTCCATCCAGATGCGGCGTACGAACTGCGCTATTGCCGATACAACCGAGAGCGTCTCCCCGGTGTTGGTCAGAGAAAATGAGAACGATATTGGGTTGTTTCGCCATGTGGGACTCCTTAGCCTGACAAAAAACGCTGTGGCGCGGCATCACGAAGCTCGCGCTTGTTGATCTTACCGGATGCGATTCTTGGTAAAGGTTGGTCAATAACATCAATGTAGCGGGGAATTTTAAAGCGAGCGATATGGTCTTTCAGGAAATCTTGCAGTGCATCATAGTCAATTGATGCCTTGCTGTAGATCGTCGTTCCCACTTCTTCGCCGTAACGTTCGTCCGGCACGGCATACACTGATGCTTCGATAATGTCTGGATGTTCGTTTAGTGCAGCTTCAACTTCTGCACAGCCTATATTTTCGCCACCGCGGATGACCAGATCCTTTATGCGGTCGACGATGTAAATGAAGCCTTCTTCATCAACGTAGGCGACGTCACCAGTGCGTAACCAGTGCCCATCGAAAGTTTCCTGATTGGCTTCCGGTCGCTCCCAATAACCCTCAATGATGGAAGCACCCTTGATCTGGAGCTCGCCGCGTTCACCGGTAGGCAGTGAGTTTCCTTCATCGTCAACAATTCGTAGTTCCAGGGTGGCGTGCAATATGCCGACGCTACTCGGATGTTTAAGATACTCCTCGCCGCCGACACCGGTGCCGATTGAATTGGTTTCGGTCATCCCCCATCCTGTGCTGGGCATCGCGTTTTCAAACGTACTCGCTATGCTGCGTACCTGGCTCGGTGGTCGAGGTGCGCCACCACCACCAACGCTCTGTAGACTGGACAGATCTCTTCCTGAAGACTGCGCCGCTTCGACCAGGTCTCCGGACATGGTCGCTGGCCCGTTAAATCCGTTGACCTTTTCTTGTTCGATAAGGCGTGCCGCTTCGATCGGATCCCACTTATACATGCTGACCATCTTGCGCTGCGCCCGATAGGACTGCAGCATAATGGCGAGGCAACCTGTTGCATGGAATAGCGGTACCGCCAGTAATGTAGCAGGTTGATGCGATTCCGATGGTTGGGCCGGCGGGCTATCACCATCTTCCATGTAATTGCGGATCTGAGCCTGAAGTGCCCAGGAGAATAGAGCGCTTAATACATTTCGGTGGCTGGATACGGCCCCTTTGGGGTGGCCAGTTGACCCGGAGGTATACAGGATCATCGCCCGATCGTCTGGTCCCGGTGCCTGATCCGGCATGGGGCAATCCGGTTGTGCTTCAAGCAGGTCGTCAATGGAACACATCCCGTCAAGTAATCTGTCTGAACGTACGGTAATAACTTCGATGTTCGTCTTGTGCCAAAAAGGTGCCAGTCGATCGACCCGCTCCTGGTCAGCGAACAGGACTTTGGCGCCACAGTCGCTCAGCCCGAATTCCATTTCCTCGCTTTGCCAAAGGGCGTTCATTGCGACCCCGATGGCGCCAATTGAGGTAACAGCGTTGTAGACAAAAACCCATTCCGGAAAATTACGCATGGAGATGGCAACCCGGTCACCTTTTTCTATGCCGTATTTTTCGATCAGGATGGTCGCGATCCGGCATGACCGCTGATAGGTTTCTTCAAAGGTATATCGGTCATCGTCGTAAACGATAAAGGTTTCGCTGCTGCGTCCTGACTCAAAGAGTTCGCGTAGTGAATTGGGCGTATTGCGGAAAACTTTGCATGGGCGACCCCAAACTTCACCGTCGTAAAGTTCAAAGGGGCGTCCGGGTGCAGTGACGAAGGCCATCGCTTCTTCGCGACTATGCTCCAATGGGTTCTCCATGCCAGGGTAAATACTGAATTCTAACTAGACGGTACTCTAACTAGACGGTGATTGGGGGGCGATCCTCACACCGGGCATGAGGATATCAAATCAGGAACGGTTGATAGAAATTCCGGCAAATCGGCAGTTCACGGAATCGTCGACTAATTCCGTTTCGTCATGCAGCAGGGCTTCTTCGCCCGCCTTGAGGACTGTCTGCATGTTGTCAGGAAGTGTGGTGAGCGCCCGTTTCAGCACATCATTCAGATCAGGCTCACCGCATTCTTCGTCAATTATCCTATCAATATTGCCGCGAGTCAGATCACGGACCATTTCAAGTACGTAGTCATTGCAGAGATCGTCGTCCGCCAGTATCTGCTGTTGCAATGCTACCTGTGCGGCGGCCCATTCTTCATATACAGGATAAAGAAGCATCTGGTAGTCCTTGGCCGGGCCTTTACCTTTGCCGCTCTTGATCCCCTTGATGGCCTTATCGGTCTCCTCGTCTGTCATGCCTTTGTCTTTCATTGCCTGACGCAGTTTGTTCTCGTCGAACGGTTTATCGGCCTTCTTTTTGTCAGTGCCGAGTTTGGTAAATGCTGATTGATCGGGCACGTCGATTGAGTCAATCTCGACGTCGAATTGCAGAGTAACCGTGAACTTGTTCGTCATAGTAAGTTCCTTGCTTTAATCCAATATCTCAATGATTCCCCGGTCGCCGTCGACCGAGATTCTCTGGCCGCTCTTAAGCCGCTGCGTGACGTTGCCTAAACCCAGAACCGCGGGTATACCGAACTCCCGCGCCACGATTGAACCGTGTGCCAGGATACTGCCGATATCGGTGACCAGCGCAATGGCATGGGAAAAAAGCTGCGTCCAGGCCGGCGTCGTCATGGGGCATACCAGGATGGTGTTGGGTTTCATGTTGTTGAAATCGGCAGGCGACAGGATCACGCTGACCTCGCCTTCGATCTTGCCAGGGCTCACGGCGAAGCCTTGCATTACATTGCTGTCCGGTGCATTCAGCTTCTGCGTTGCAGCCGGATTGGCATGTTGTTCTACAGGGATTGCGCCGGGCGGATGGATTCGCTTGCGTGCCTCACGAAGTTCGCGTTGTTCTGCAGCTGGCAGCGCCAGCTCAGGCAGCGGTTTATTCCTGGAGCGGGCTGCTATTGCTTTGTGTATGTTCTCGGTTCGCAAGAAATAGAGATCGTCGGGTCTCGCAAGTGTCCCGGCGTCCACCAGGCGTTGCCCCAGTTCGCTGGCCATACGTCGTAAGAGTGGCCAGGAAGCGCCCAGCCAGAACACCACCTCTTCACGATGGGGATAAAAATGACGTGCTTGCCAGAGATGCCAACGAAACTGCCACATCTGATCTTTGGTCAGGACCTGCCGAACCTCCCTCAATGCAGCCTTGCGTTTTTCAGCGACCACGGCATGGTCCGAATCGGGATTGTAGTCAACGTCCTGCACCTGTGCTTTTAGTGCAACCATGATCGGACTCAGATCTTCGGAGGCGGTGGGCTCGACGAAGTCGAGGGAGTAAATCTGGTGTCCATAGGTGTCATTGTATTCCTCGATTGCATCGATAACCGGACCGGCTTCCACGTGGTTCTTCAGTGCGGGGAGTAATCGCTGCGCCGGTGTCGCGTTGACCATTGCCATGAGCGACTCATTAGCCTGGACCAGCTTGGCCATCTGCCAGATGTCCATCTGCGCCTGCATGGTTCGTGAGTTGAAACCCGACAGGAACATGCCGCTGGTAAAGCTATGTTTGGGCGCCGCTGCTTTGAGAAAGCCCTGCAACTGCTCATCGGTTACTTTAGCCGTCGCAAATACTTTGGATGACTCTTCCCAGTAGTAGCCATCTTCGTTGGCGAGGTCTCGGATACTTTGCAGCAGTTCGGCGTCGGTGGCGGTGGCGATATCGATCTTGGATTTTTCCTGGATTAGTGCCTGGTAATCAGGCAGCCAGTCGTTGCGCCAGAGATCGACTAACCTGGTCCACCATTCAATCTGTCCCTGCACCTGAAATTCTGCCATGACTTTTGGATCCACACCCTCTACAGGCTTAAAGTCGCGGCGCTGGTAGGCATAACCATTCACAGTCAGATGAACGTTGCCGTTGGTCATGTCCTCAATGGTGTGGGGTGCATCCATCCTTGCCAGACTCCGGTTCATGCCTTGCTGCAGGGCATCTTCCAGGTAAAGCTCATCAAACAGGGGTGAGAGAGGCTCCGGCATGTTCTCCACGATCTGACGGCGAAGCAGCGTAGCGCCC
Source organism: uncultured Gammaproteobacteria bacterium (assembly GCA_913045175.1). Lineage (GTDB taxonomy): Bacteria > Pseudomonadota > Gammaproteobacteria > Pseudomonadales > Azotimanducaceae > UBA7455. The sequence goes on from CAJWQG010000016.1 coordinate 53,286, forward strand.
GGGGCAGGGGGTTCCCACTTGAGGTCCTTAAGCGGTGGTGGCGGTAGATTGGTAATAGGGCGCGATTGCAATAAATAGAGCGTGCCATCCTTAACGGCCCACTCGACATCTTGTGGTACGCCACCGAAGTGCTGTTCCGACAGGACAGCGAGGTCAGCCAGACTCGCGAGCTGTGATTCGCTCAGCGAACAAACCTCTCGCTTTGATTGGGTAACCTCTTGCCAGATGGTGCCACCGTCACTGTCGCTGATAATCATCTGCTTTTTGTCGCCAATGGTGGTTTCAACCACTTCGTTGGCGTTTCTATCAAAGATAAAGGCATCGGGAGTTATCTGTCCGCTGACAATCGCTTCGCCCAGTCCATAGCTTGCGTTGGCGACGATTTCAGAACGTTCACCGGTTGCAGGGTTTGCGGTGAACATGATTCCGGAAATATCGGTGGCGACCATGGTTTGCACCACGACGCCCATGGCAACCTGGTCATGGGCGATGCTCATCTGGTCGCGATAGCTGATCGCGCGTGGTGTCCACAACGATGCCCAACAATCTCGCACTGCCGCAATAAGTTTCTCAGCACCGATCACGTTCAGATAGGTGTCCTGCTGCCCGGCGAAGGACATGTCTGGAAGGTCTTCAGCATTGGCTGATGAGCGAACCGCTACCGGTACATTATCGCCCAACGTGGCGTAGGCGGTTCCGACAGCTTCAGCAATGGTTGGTGATATGTCTATCTCTGCAAACATCGCGGCGATATTGGCAGAGGCGTCGTCCGGTGTTTGCCTGGTCTCATCGAGAATTCGAGACTGTAGGTGATTGTCGATTACGAATCCACGATAGACGTCGGTCGTGATATGAAAGCCCGGGGGCACAGGCAGACTGGCTCGAGTCATCTCAGAAAGAGATTTCCCCTTGCCGCCGACCAGTTCCAGCGTGGCTTTATCGGTATCGAACGGTAGTATTGTTTGAGGCATGTTAGCTATTGTAACCCCAGCGCGATCGCCGATTGTTAAGAGGGGGTCAGGGCTGCGCCTGTCTCATGGATTCCACGTGGTAGTCAAACCAAACGTTACGGTATCGGTCGATAATGGGTTTTTTCTTGTGACCGAGTTCCTCAGTCTCGATGTATGTGTGATCGACATCAGCGTCGAGCAACGCCTGATGGAAATCTCGAATGGTTATCAGATGTGAAATGTCTTGAGTACCACAGATAATCTGGATTCTTAGTTTGCCTCTGATGTCTTCCACGTTTTTTTTCAATAGTTCGTAGGCATCGTTGTCGACGTAGTTCTGCTTGTCGGGACCTAAGTAGCTGTTGGGGTAAACGTCCGGCGTCGATGGGTCATAACCTGCAAGGGTCCGGGGCACGTTTCCCGCGAGATTGAAGAGCGAGCAGAACAGGGTGGGGTATTTCATCGCCAGACGAGTAGCACCGCGCCCGCCCATACTGTGTCCTTCTATGCATCTGCTATGACGCTCGGCTATTGTCCGGTATGTCTTGTCGATATGGGGAATCAGCTCATGAATGATGAGTGTTTCACTCATAAAGCGTCCATCATAGGAGTTCTTATAGAAGGTCCGCATGCCACCATTTGCCAGTACAACGATCATGGGGGGGCAGCGGCCCTCACGAATACCTTCATCAAGCACGCGAACGTCGTCGAAGCCATGCAGTTCATTGTCACCGGCGCCATGCAGGTTATAGATCACCGGGTACTGCTTGTCGGCCTCGGTTTCATATTTCGGTGGCAGATAGATGCAGTAGCCCACATCTTCCTTCTGCACTTCGGAGTAAAAAGTATTGTGCGTTACTCCGTCAGGGAGTTGTCCTGGCTCCGGTTTGTTAACCCAGATCGCCGAGGGTCCGCCTGGACCTTGTTGTGGTTTGTTCATAGTGAGTATGTTGACGTCGGACGCCGACGGACCCTCATTCGACGGAACTAATCTCGCACTTCATCACTTTCTACGTGACCGTCTACCATCCTGACGATGCGTCGCGCGCGCGCGATCACTCGTTCATCGTGTGTGGAGAAAATAAAGGTCGCCCCAAGCGTGGCATTCAAGTCCTGCATCAGGTCCAGTAGATGAATTGCGGTATCCGAATCCACGTTTGCGGTAGGTTCGTCCGCGAGGATAACCGCTGGATCTGATGCAAGGGCTCGGGCGATTGCAACACGTTGTTGCTGACCACCGGAGAGCTCGCTTGGTCTTCTATCTTCCATGCCTTCAAGACCAACAGAATGTAACAGCGACATTACTTTTTCGCGTCGTTCGTTTAATGGCATACCCTGCACCGATAGCACTAATTCAGCATTCTCGTACGCGCTTAATACAGGAATCAGATTGTAGGATTGAAACACGAAGCCTATACGGTCGCGGCGCAGGTGGCTGAGCTCCTTGCGGGTCAGTGTGGCCAGATCTTTGCCCTCAAGCATAACCTGCCCTGCACTTGGTGAGTCCAGGGCACCGATGATATTAAGTGTTGTTGTTTTGCCTGAACCGGACGGGCCGCAAAGCGCGGTGAATTCGCCGGGCTCGATTGTAAGGGAAAGATCGTGCAGCGCATGAACTTCGATGTCGCCTTGCAGGTAAACACGGCTAACATCGCGCAATTTGACAATCGGTTCAGACATGAGAAGTTTCCTTAAACAAGCTTGATTGCTTCAACGGGTTCTACGGTGCTTGCTCGCCAGGCCGGGTACAAACCGGCAAGTAGCGTTGCAACAAGAGCGGCTATCGCGATCATGGTGACGCTTTCCGGGAATATGCCGACTTTCATTGTTGTCGACATGGCGACGCCCGCTACGTCCATGGTTCCCTGGTCAGCGAGGAGCTGGCTCATATCAATCCCTACGGAGGCCAGATACAAGTAGGGACCGAGGGTAACCAGGGCAGCACCGATTAGTCCTACAATCGCAAGCCACAGGCTTTCCATCATTACCAGGCCAAATAGTCCCAGCGGGGTGAATCCAAGTGCCATCAGGATGCCAAATTCGCGCATTCGTTCCATAACGCTAACGAACAATGTATTAAAAATACCGGCAGCGACCAGAAGCGCGATGAATGCCGAGATAAATCTGGTCCCGCCAACTTTAATGGCAACAAACGCTGCGAGATCGGACTGTGTTGTATACCAGGGTAATACAGTCACATCTTCTGCGTTGATCGAGCTCCCAATATTGGCTGCAACTTCGCCACTTTCACGCTGGTCTTCAATGAAGACCGCGATGTGTGTGGCTTCATCATTTTCATAACCTACAATATCTCGCAGTCTTCCCAGGGTTAGCAGACTTAGGCTCGCATCCATCTGAGGCGCGCCGGTCCTAATGACCCCCGAGAGACGCTCCATTCCGCTAACGAGTTCTCCATCCTTGTCCGTAATTGTGTAAACGACTCTTCCACCAATATAGGTATCCAAGTTTTCTGCAAGCTTCTGCCCAAGGATGATCCCTCGCTCGTTACTACTGGTGAACATCTTTCCTTCTACGAGTGCGTCGGGGTCCAGCAGAGAGAAGGTGGTCACGTCTTCTTGAGTCGGGTCGAATGCGATGAGGCCGGCGCCAAAACTTTCCGCGGCGGTGCTCATCATCACGGCGCTACTGACTCGCTCCGTCACCTTCCTGGTTTGCGGCTGAGTCAGCGCAATTGCGACGAGTTCAGAAGAATCCTTTATGGATTTCTTCAAATTCGGGGTTTCCTGGTATTCAGCATGTTGGATAGTGACGTGTCCGCCCCCGAGTCGGGCAGCGAGATTGATCATTTCGTGCCAATTCCGGTCCTGCATTGCGGTGAACATGATGGCAAGAAATACCCCGAAAATGATGGATGCCAGGGTGAGTAGCGTACGCCGTCGATTACGCCATAGATTGCGCCATGCGATTGCAGGAATATTTTGTCCAGCTGTCATTGGTGATGCATCGCTTCGATGGGTGTTATCTTCGCGGCTTTAATGGCTGGGTAAAGGATGCCGAGGACCACGACGATTAACAATACAATGAGAGGATTGATAAAGGTCTGGGAGCTGACCATTCCGTAGATTATGGGGTCTATAGCCATCCCCATCACTGTTGCGCCGCCCAGATCCCCGAGATCGATTCCAACATTGACCAGATACCAGAGCGCTGGAATGCTCATCAGGCAGCCTAACAGGATGGCAATGGCGGTCTGGATTGCACCTTCCGTAAGCACAAGCGCCATGACGCTACCTGGGCTGACACCGACCGCTTTGAGAATGCCGAATTCGCGAACGCGCTCAAATACCGCCATCAACATGGCATTCAGCAGCAAGATCACCACGGCCACGTAAATTACAAGGAATCCTATCTGTAACATTTGTAACGCAGAATCGATCATGGTGGCGAGAATGGGCGAGATCTCACGCCAGCTCTTGACCTCCAGTGTTGCTTCACCGGCAACACTTTTTACCGCGGCTAGTGCGTCTGTCAGCGCAACATCAACGGGTCGCCTTACCGTTAGACGGTGGGCGCCTTCTTTAAGAATATAAAACTCACGGAAACTCTCAGCGATCATAAAGACGCCGCCACGGTCGGTGGCTTCGCTGATAGCGCCAAGGATGCCGCGAATCCTGTAGAGATCGTTTGCCATGCTGCCGTCATAGGCCTGACTCAAAAGGATCAGTTCATCACCTATGGAAATGTTCAAGGTTCGTGCCAGCAGGTGACCGACCACGACCCCGCGAGGATCGTCCTTGTCCAGCCAGAGACCTCTCTCAACTCTCTCAAAAACCAAACTGACTTCTGCGTCGTCCTCGACGTTGATTCCAAACAGGTGTGCCCCGGTTGAGGTTTCCGACGACGCGGCAAGCCCACCGCCGAGCAATCGCTCCGCTGTCTGGAAATCAGAGGCTTCGAGTCTGGCGACCACATCCCCTGACCCGTTGATTGTTTCGTATATGGATGGATCTTCTCGATAGCCGTCGCGGTGGATTTGTATATCGCCGATCTCAACTTCAACGATATTGGCTTCCATTTTCGTCAGCATGCCTTCGTAAAAGGAAGAGGCGCAGATCATCATCAACAAAGAAAAAGTCATTGCACCAATAGTCACGACGCTGCGGCGGGTATTGCGCCAGATATTGCGCCAGGCCATTGTTGTGATTTGCATGTTAGTAGTTGTCCACTTTTCCAACTATGATGTAGAAACTTCAACCTGAGTGAGTCAAAGGGGGTCCTATGCAGATCAGATATAACATCCTTTTGGTAACAATGTCAGTGCTTTTGTATGGCTGTGGTGATGGTAGTGACAGCAATACAGAGTCACCTGTAGCGCCGAAAACAACGATGGAAGCGGAAGAGAAACTGACCGATCAGGCAGTGGATTTTTCAGGTGATCTTATCAATCAGGCAAAAGAAGCTGTCGCCACAGCGGCGGCGGACCTTAAGGAAGAAGCGATTGAGGTTGCCAAGGAAAAGGCCGACGAATTTGTAGATGAAAAGAAAGACGAACTGAAAGATGAACTGAAAGAAAAGGCCCAGGAAAAGGTTGAAGACCTGCAGGAGAAAATGAAGGAAAAGCTCGGGTTATAGCCGGGCTTTTCCCTTACCAAATTCAGTTCTTGGATACCACAAAGTCGACACGGCGGTTCTGCGCCAGACCTTCTGCGGTATCGTTGCTAGCAACGGGATCACTTTCCCCGTAACCGCGGCTGGTAAGTCTTCCAGCACTAATACCCTCTGATACCAGGTAGTCCAGCACAGCCTTTGCTCTTCGTTCCGACAGTTCCTGGTTGTTGGCTTCCGAATCCTGGCTGTCTGTATGACCTTCAATTCTCACGTTGATGTCCGAATTCTTTCGGAGCGTGAGAACAACGGTGTCCAGCTTACTCATTGCAGAACCTGAGAGTTCATGACTGGCGGTCGCAAAATTTAACCCGGTAAGGTTGACCAGCGTATGACATCCCATTTTGTTGACGGCTTTGCCTTTTGCCGTATTGGGACACTTATCTGAGCCATCAGTAACGCCATCACCATCGCTGTCTTTCTCGCCCCCATTCCTGTCGACCATGGCCCCTTGGGGCGTACCCGGACACTTATCCATATGGTCCGACACCTTGTCTTTGTCACTATCAAGGGCACATCTGCTGGCATCGATACTTACACACCTTGCCGTTCCTGCGCATTGATCCAGATAATCTGCCACGCCACGCCACGCCACGCCACGCCACGCCACGCCACGCCACGCCACGCCACGCCATCGCCGTCGCTGTCAGTAGAGCATCCGCGTTCATCAACAGAGACCCCGGGCGGGGTTCTTGGGCACGCATCGTTCTTGTCGTTAACGCCGTCACCATCTGAGTCCGATTCCTGGCAGACCAGCCAACCGATCACGCCCCCAACGAGTGCCCCGGCCGCGGCGTTATCATCGTCGTCGACCCCGGTAGCTACACCGCCAACAACGGCACCGGTGATGACGCCGTAGGAGTGTTTTTCCTTGATGCTGGCGCATCCTGAGATGATCACTGCCATGATCAAAAGTAACAAGGTGTTCTCGTATTACATGTTCGACCTCTTTGAACTCACTAAAGCTCCAACTATAGTTTTGAGACTTGAGGACCGCAAATTTATCCGATCAACGGGCTTATATTCCTTAGTGGTCGACAGACATTAATACACGTAAATGAGCTTCGGTCGATTGTGTCAGTGCCTCGAGGTCATAGCCTCCTTCTAGCAGCGATACGAGGCGCCCCTCGGCATGACGGTCAGCGATCGTAGTCACGATCCGGGTAAGGGCTGTGTAACCCTGTGTGGTGATGGCCAGGTTTGCAAGTGGGTCTGCTTCATGGGCATCGAAGCCGGAGGAGATCAGCACAAAATCAGGTTGGAACGCATCGGCGGCGGGGATCAAAGTTTCTTCAAAAGCCTTTAAGATTTCCGCATCACCGCTTCCTTCCGATAGGGGCGAATTGATCGTTGTCCCCAGGCCAGCGCCACGGCCCCGTTCCTGTGTGCTGCCGCTGTGCAGATAGTAGGGGAACTGATGGGTGCTGAAATAAAGTGCCGAAGGATCATCATAGAAAACATCCTGGGTGCTATTGCCATGATGAACGTCCCAGTCGACAATCAACACGCGGGCGAGTTTATGTTTTTCCTGGATGTATCGCGCGGCAATGGCGACGTGATTGAGTAGGCATAATCCCATTGCGCGATCAGGCAACGCGTGATGTCCTGGTGGTCGGGCAGCGACAAAGGCATTTCGGACCTTACCCGCGACTATCGCGTCTACTGCCTTCAAAACGCCGTCGCTGGACAGTCTGGCGACACGGTAGCTATCGGTCGAAATCCACGTGTCCGGGTCCAGCTGCCCTGGCGCACGACGGGATGCCGCCTTTAACTCATTTAGGTAATCAGATGTGTGGACTCGCGTGAGCCATTGGCGCGGAGCAGGACGCGGTTTGATTCTAACCAATGTCTCTAGTAATCCTGAACGTTCCAGCCCTGCCATAATCGCTTTAAGTCGTTCGGGACTTTCCCTATGTCCTTAGCGAGGATTATGCAGAAGAAAATCGTCTTGATAGACGAGCCCTGTTAGTGACTTGATGTCCTTATCTCCCAGGGCGCCGGATGTAAAACTAGCAGAAAACATATGAGTGAGACTCTCATGAATGGTCAAAAGATCGCAATTGGGTTCAGTGGTGACCCGGTGCCTCCCGGTACGCGCAATGGTGCGCCCATAAATAGGAAGGTATTTCGACCCTTTGCCGCGGCAACCTTCGCAACAGGATCGAGGTCAAGATTGTCCAGGATAGGCATGCCCAGGCCAACGAGCACCAGTTCATGCAACGGGTTGGCAAGCCCCTCTACCCCGGAGGGCATGGCATCGCTCACCCTATCGCAGCCGATCACCGCCACATTTCGCGCTTTGAGCCACTTCGCCACTGATGCGTGCATACCAGCAGCTTGTGCAATGAAATCCCATTGGCCCTTTTGGCGAATTCGTTCCCATCTGCCGGTTCGAAGGAGCAGGACATCTCCGGCGCGGACGGTAACACCGGTCTTTTTCTCCCAGGCCTCGAGATCTTTGGCGGTAATGGCAGTGCCGGGTTCTAAATAGTCGATGCCAAGAAAGCGGGGCATGTCTACCAGAACGCCGCGAGTAATGATGCCGTCTTTTGCATTCTGTATCCCGAGTCGTTCTGCGCCAGTCTCCTTCAACCCCGCCTTAGTAAAACCGTTGTACATCTTTCCTTTGTGGATGAAGTGTGGCAGCCCGTCGATATGTGAATGGGCGAAACCATGGTACGAGATGCTGTATTCATCCCCGGCCACATCGTGACCACCGAACTTAGACTGATCAAGATGATGCATTAACGGGTTGCCATTAAGGGGACCCGGAACCTTATTCAGATCCAGCGCCATGGAAACTCGACTGCCGTCCTGGACCAGAGCAACAGCTGCTTTCACCTGCTTTTCGGTGATGAGGTTAAGCGTGCCTAACTCATCATCCTTTCCCCAGCGACCCCAGTTCGATATCTCAGTTATCCATCGGTCGTACTCGGCGCGAGAAACTTTTTCCGGAGAAGCTATCGTTTGCGAAGTAACCAGCACCAGCATGATGACGAAATTTCTTAGCATCATCTTTGATCTCCTGCCTGTTTGACGTCAGTATAACTGCTTCGTAACGGTTATGGATTGAGAAGACGGGAGGTCAACATGGTTACATTTACGGATGAACAGGACGATTACTTGAGAAGCCACAAGTGGGCAGCGCTAGCGACCGGGAGAAAAGATGGTTCGCCTCAGCTCTCGCAAATTGTCTACGCCTGGAATGGCGAAGATATTGTGATTTCGGTGAAGAGTTACACAGCCAAGTGGAAGAACGCGCTGCGCGAGCCCAAGGTAGCACTGCTGATACATGACGGGCGTCGACAGCTAGTCGTTTATGGTACGGCGGAATGTATCGATAAGGGCCCCGAGCTTGCCGAGATGACACTTCGGATACATCAGACGTTTTTCGATGGCGGGGCAGACATCAAGATTGACGATAACTTCATTGATGTCCTGAATAGAGATCAAAGAACCATACTGCGTGTCATACCGGACAAGGTTCTGGACGAGGGCTTTGAGGTTGTTGAAGTTTAAAGAGGTTATTTGCGACGACTGAGCAGGTTCATCAATGGGACGAGGCTATCCTGGGTTTCGAGATTCATCACCCACTCCACGATTTCCCGTGAGCGCGTGTTATCTAATACAGGTTCGGCATTTAGCAGGAATTTATTCTGTAGCTCTTCTGGTGACATAGGGTTTCGACCATGTCCCGGTGCTGGTTCGATAGGGCGGGAATACTCCTTTCCTCCAGCGCGAACAACCAAAACGCCCAGTCTCTCGGAGTCTTCGTCTTTTTTCACAGAAAACCGCTGGAACAATGGCGTCAGTTCCTTGCGGCCAAAAGACTCATCGGAGAAGGTCCACTTGGTTACCATTCCATCTACCAGGGCGCAGACAACGGTGAATTTGTAACTGAATTTCCCGGCTACATCGCCGGTGGGGTCTACCTGGAAGTAATCCTCAAGTACCGGGACTCGTACTTCCACTGACTCAATGTTATCTGCATTAATCCCAGCTTCTTCTTTCAGTTTTATTGCTGTCTCGATAGCCCCCTGGGCGATGTATCCGCAAGGATATTTTTTGAATCCCAGGGTGCTGGAAATATGATCTTTACCAAGTACTTCCAGAGATTTGTTGAAGTCGATATCAGCGTAGTAACCCGGCGCGACGACGCTATACATAAAACCCAGGGGTGCATCGAAGGCATTAGGATTGGAAGTGAAGCCGGAAGAAGCCAGTTCTGCGGCGAGTACGCCGCCTTGAGAGGCGAGTCCTGCGTGTAATGGTTTGGTATGGGTGCCGAAATTGCCGGTTACGCCGGCAGATTGCGATACCGCAACGCCCCATGCTCTGCGCAGTGCGTCAGAATCCAATCCCATAACCTTGCCCGCCGCCGTTGCGGAAGTAATTGGACCAAATATGCCTGTGGAATGCATACCGTGGTGCTGATCGTCGCCGCGTTTGGTGACGGAACTTAGGGCGAAGCCAACTTCATAAGCTGCAATATATCCCTCTAGCAACTTACTACCTTTGCATCCACCTCGCTCTGCCGATGCCAATAGCGCGGGAACAATAATGACACTGGCATGCCCAAATTCGGCGGTGTCATCATAGTCCAGACAGTGGCCCAATGTGCCGTTCATAAGCGCTGCAAGCCAACTGGTGGTTTTCTCTGGTTTGCCGATGATGCTGGCTTCGTCACCTGAAGTCTGACTGATGCGATCCCAGAGGGCCTGGTTGGGTCCCTCACCAATCCCCGCCAGTGCGGTACCCAGGAAGTCGAGGATCGCGAGCTTGGCTGTCTCTAGTTCCTGAGTACTGGTTTGCTTCCAGTCAACGCTTTCTACATAGGATGCAAATTGCTGACTGAATTGTTCGGTCATATATCTGATCGCAGTGAACTGTTGGAAGCGATGTTGCCACCGTTCTGCTTGTACTGTTCTCTTCGTTCTTTGCTGAACTTGTCGATTTCATCTTTGGGTACCCCAAACGAGATACCGCGTTCCACACCTGGACGAGCGCGTACCCGATTCATCCAGTCAAAAACACGGGGTTTGGTTGTGATATCGACCTTTACCCACTTGTAGGATCGAACCCAGCACCAGGTGGCAATATCCGCGACCGTGAAATCTTCGCCGCAGAGATACGGATGTTTCTCTAATTGATAGTCCATGACGCCGACCAGACGTAACGCTTCCTTGCCGAACCGTTCAATAGGATGTCTTCGTTCCTCTTCCGACGCATCGGTGATGTAGCGCGTATAACTGAGTTTGTTGCCAAATATCGGCCCGATGTTCGCGGCCTGCCAATAAAGCCAGGGAATGACGTCCCAGCGATGCTCGTCCGTGGGAAAAAGTGATGTGGGAAAGATTTCTCCGAGGTAATGCAGAATTGCACAACTCTCGATGATGTTTCTGCCGTCATGCACGATGGCGGGAATCCTCTGATTGGGATTGATTCGCGTGAAGCTGTCGGTGAACTGATTGCCGTCTGAAAGGCTCATGTGGTGCATGTTGACGTCACCCAGATCCACACATGCTTCTATCAGCTCTTCGATCATGATGGAGATCTTCCATCCATTAGGTGTGGCGCCCGTATAGACATCAAGACTCATATCTTCTCCTGCTCGTTGGCGTCGGGCCAACGATTCTAACGCAGGGCTATTGGATATACACTCGACAGGATCGCGTGCGCTAATGCCGCCTGATCACAGGCACCAGGATTTCATTCTTTCGAAAAAAAGAGGGGACAATAGGTGGGTTGTAACGTGCCCAGACGGGTTCGCCATTTTGCTGCCAGATTTCGTTATCTTCAAGAAATCCAAGTAAACGTGACTCATGGTCGAGATAGCGATTTTCGGACCAGCCGCCACGATATCGAATCGCCGCCACGGTATGTTGAGGCATCTCAATAACCTCAATCTGAGTGTCATCCGGTGTTGGCAGAGATTGTCTGGTAAATTTTTTGGGCATCATAAACGTAATAAAGTAGTCGTTGTCACCCGCTGGTGTCTGCGACACCGGCGCGGTCATGGCAATTTCCTGTTGTTCCTGGTTTCCGCCAAAGATGAAGTTAGCCAACACCCTAAAGCCGACGTTTCCGGCTCGTTCGAATTGTCCTGTCACCCTGGAGCGTGCGACCAGATGAGGCTTATATAGTCGAATTTCGACATCGTCGGTGGATGCGACGACGCTGTATTCTGGTTGCTCCAGAGCGCTAGCGAATGGAATGGCCATGATCGTGATTGCTAGTGTGATAAGGAGTCTGCCGCAACTGGTTTGTGAATAAGTCATTTTGAGTCACTGATACGGTTATTGGGCTAAAAATTCAGCTCGAGTCGTAGAACTCGACTTGAACACGCCACCCAGTGCCGTCGTGCGGGTCGCCGAGTTCACATCCATGACGCCGCGGGCTTTGACGCAATAGTGCGTTGCGTTGATCGTTATGGCAACGTCGTCGGTATCTAGCAGGGCTTGCAGAGAAACATGCACTTGTTGCGTAAGCCTTTCCTGCACTTGTGGTCGTTGAGCGAAGAATCGTACTAACCGATTGATTTTCGACAACCCAATGATTCGATTCTTGGGGATGTAGGCAACTGTCGCGAGCCCATCTATAGTGACGAAATGATGCTCGCAGGTACTCGTTAAGCTGATATCACTAACTTTGACCATCTCTTCCACGCGCATTTTATTCGCAATGGCGGTGATTTTTGGGAATGTGGTGTAGTCGAGTCCCGAGAAGATTTCATCGACGTACATATTCGCAATTCGGTCTGGTGTATCACGCAAACTGTCGTCATTGAGGTCGAGGCCCAGTGTTCTCGCAATTTCTGCCATCGCATGGCTGATCCGGACTTTCTTTTCTTCCGCAGTGAGATCGTTATCGATCATTGGGGTTTCTAGACCAGACTCAACCAGAGCGTGTTGGACCAATCTGGCCTCCTCTGAAATTGTTAGGTGATCGCCTTGGCTGTTATCAAGCGCTGCGAGTGTCATGGGTGGTCCCGTGTTTATCTGTTAATTAATTTTACGATCACACGGGGGATTTGGATGATTTTGGTATCAGGATCGGGTCAGTACCCACTCGGCACGCGACTCGGTTATAGAGATCCGCTTCTCTGTAGGAGGCCCGGTAATCACGTCGGGCATCTCCCCTGTGGCGCAGATCGAGGCTGTTTTGTAACATGCTCATTCCGTGAATTGGAGAGCAATCATGCCGTACGAAGCAAACGAAAATCTACTTCAATGGTTGACGCAGGAGACACCGGAGGAGGTTCTTGAGCCGGAACTTCCCATCGTTGATCCACATCATCACCTGTGGGATCTGCGTTTAATCAAAGACGAGCCTCACATGAGGTTCCAGCAAAAAGTTTACTTGTGCGATGAGATTGCCAGAGAAATCGCAGAGGGTGGTCACAATGTTACCCAGACGGTGTTTGCACAGTGCGATGCGTTTTATCGAGCCGATGGCGAAGAGGAAATGAAATGTGTCGGTGAAACGGAGTTTGTTAATGGTGTCGCGGCAATGAGCCGGTCCGGGTTGTATGGACCAGCAGAAATCTGTGCAGGAATATTTGGTGCGGCGGATCTAAGGGTGGGGAAGGATGTTGAGAGAGTGCTGCGGGCACACATGGATGCGTCCGCTAACTTTCGAGGTGTTCGTACGATGTTCCCCCATGATCTGAACGATCAGTTTATGGAGGGGTATGCCATTCTTGCTAAGTTGGGGTTGTGTTTCGATAATTATCATTGGGAGCATGACCGTTTACCGACCCTGGCGAAACTTGGGGAAGCCTTTTCGGACGTGCCCATCATCGTCAATCATCTTGGTGGAAAGATTGATCCCAATGCGGGTGATGATGACATCGCCGAGTGGCGCGAAAACATTGACGCGATTGCCCGGTGTTCCAATGCATTCATGAAAGTGGGAGGTGCACAGCAGCGGGTTGGCCCCTGGGAGCCACCATTCCATAACAATAAGCGTGAAAAACCTATTGGCTCGGAGGAACTGTGTGAGTTGCTTTATCCCTACTATATTTTTGTGATCGAGGCCTTTGGCCCTGATCGCTGTATGTTTGAAAGTAACTTTCCAGTGGATAAGGAGTGTGTCACCTATCGTACTTTGTGGAATACGTTTAAGCGTATCACAGCAAGAGCCGGGTTGAGTGAGTCTGAAAAGACCGCCATGTACAGTGGTACAGCACAGCGCGTGTATCGCCTGAGCTAAGGGGTCCGTGGTCTAGTCCCAGACCTTCTCCCATTGTTTTGACTCGACTGATCGATACATGGCCTGGGCGGTTCGGAATTCCCCCAGAGAGTACTCCGGTGCCGCGGCAGGGGTCGCACCATCCAGCACTACTTCAGTGAAGTCTTTTAGTTCCTGGCCGTAGCTGTCGAGCTTGCCCTGGTTCGCATCCATCAAGGTATGCCCCTTTGGGTACTCCGCGTTAAAGAGCTTTAGTTCGCCGTCGCGGCCGCCGGTAATCTGGAGTTCTCCGTCGCTGCCTGTCACGCGAAACATTTCGGTTGGCGCTGCTGCGGCCAGAACGTTCAACGCAGTGAAGGTTGCTGTCGTTCCATTCCGGAAGCGAAAAAGCGCTTGCGACCATGACTCACCCTGCATTCTTGGAATGTGATGCCCTGTTACCGCGATGACTTCGTCAATTTCTCCGAGCATCATGCGTAATGGACGAATCCAATGTGCGCCCCCGTCGATAGCCACGCCACCGCCGGCTCGCGCCAAATCAAATCGCCAGGGGGGTGGGGAATCAGGATCCACTTTCGTGCGATCATAAAAGTTTCCGCTCGCGTTAAGCACGTTCCCGATGACGTCCAGGTCCATCAGTTCTTTCGCCTTGATGATATCTGTCCAGTATTGAGCCTGCTCCGCGATCATGAAAACCGTATTGACCTTTGCGGCCGCCGCAAGAATGCGTTCACAGCTTTCGAGTGTGTTTGACATGGGTTTCTCAAGCAGAACATGTTTGCCTGCCGAGAATGATGCTAGTGCAGCCGCCTCGTGCAGATCATGGGGGAGCATGATATCGACGGCGTCGAAGTCTCCATCGGCTAACGCGGTATCGAGATCAGTGTAGGCCGTCGCGCCGGTCTCCTTCGCTATTGCGGCGGCAGATTCAGCGTTGGTATCTACTGTGGCGACCACATCAATGCGAGTCGCGATGTTTTGTATGCCGCGTAGATGTTGTTGTGC
>CAJWQG010000017.1 GCA_913045175.1 uncultured Gammaproteobacteria bacterium
TGGGACACTGGCATTCTTGAGCCCAAGGGATAGCGGGGAACCACTACAGCTACTCCTACTTACGGGGCACTGCGGGCCCATACCACTAGTACTGCTAATAACGACAAGTACTGGTAAGTAGGAGTAGTGGTACTGCTGACTGCGTCTGACTATGACTGTCTGGTGGCTGTGGGTTTCTGCACTCCCCTCCGCCGCTTTGCGGCGGTAACCAATTTTCGTGAAACACCAGCGAGTCCAGTGCCTCCTCTGTCCCGTGGTGAAATCACCACGCATTTTCTGGAATCTTCGGACCCTGCTGAAGCCTATCTAGACAACCTGGCAACTCGCGCAAGCATGTATCGAGGATTCAATCTTATTCTCGGCGACGGTGACAATTTTTTTTACTACAGCAATCAATTGGAAGAAAGCATCAAGCTTGAGCCAGGGTTCTACGGCTTAAGTAATCAACTAATTGATTGCGACTGGCCAAAAGTCAGTGAGGGCAGAGAAAAGCTACGCTCAAAGATCGAGTCGAAAGGTCTGGACCAGATACTGTTTAATCTTCTTTCAGACGAGGGAGACAGTCGAGCGTTTTCCAACAGTTTTATCGCATCAGCAGAATACGGTACTCGCTCACAGAGCGTGATGACTCACCGAACAGACGGAACCATAAAGTTTTCAGAAAAGAACTTTTCAAAGAACGGAAGGCCAGAGTCCAGCGAGTCGTTTACTTTTTCAATCCTCTAGCGAGAGCGAATTACCTGCCCCAATCCGGCTTTTCGCAGTTCCTCATCCACAAAGTTCTTAATGAGATATGCGTTGTCCATCTTCAGCGTCTGATTGAGAATAAGTTTCGCTTTTTCTAACGAGAAATTGGATAGCGCCCACTTAACCATCAATAGGTTCGTCGCATTCATAGACAAAACATCGTAGCCCATCGCGGTCAACAACAGTGCCGCAGAAGGGCTTCCAGCCATCTCGCCACAAACGCCGACCGGTTTCCCTTCCGCATGAGCCGCGGTGACGACGTGCTGCAGCGCCTGCAAAACTGCAGGGTGAAATTCCTGGAAAAGTTCAGCCACCTGGGCGTTGTTACGATCTACCGCGAGCATATATTGAATCAGGTCATTACTTCCGACAGAGAGAAAGTCGACTCTCTTTGCGATGTCTCCCGCCTGATACACAGCAGCAGGTACCTCAATCATCACACCGACGTCTGGCATCTCAACCTCCACACCCTCTTCAATGATTTCACGGTAGCAACGTGCAATCAGACGTTGGGCTTCATCAATCTCCGCGATGCTGGTTACCATGGGTAACATTATCCGCAAATCATTATCTATACCTTCGTTAGCCTTAATCATCGCGCGAACCTGTGCAACGAAAATTTCCCGGTGATCCAGGGTCACCCTGATTCCTCTCCAGCCCAGGAAAGGGTTTTCCTCCTCAATAGGAAAGTATGAAAGTGACTTGTCACCACCAATATCAAGGGTGCGCATTGTCACCGGTCGTGGATGAAATGCCTGTAGATGTTCACAGTATATAAGTCGCTGTTCTTCTTCTGTGGGAAACCGGTCCTTCATCATGAAATGAACCTCTGTACGATAGAGCCCCACACCTTCTGCGCCTCGTCCAAGAGATCTTGCGATATCCGTTAATAGTCCTGTGTTAACCCACATCCTGACTCGATGCCCATCTTTCATGACACAAGGTGTATCGGCAAGGTCCGAAAGACCATCAATTAATTCTTCTTCCTCTTTAATGATATTGTCATAGTACGTCAGATGCTCTTTACTCGGCGTTGCAATCACCGAACCACCAAAGCCATCGACAATGACAGGCCTACCTTCTATCCATTCGGTAGGAAAGTTTTCGATACCCATAACCGCAGGTGTACCCATCGCCTCGGCAAGTATCGCGACGTGCGAGTTCGCTGAACCGCTTACCGAAATAAACCCCTTCAGCTTTTCAACGGGTACTGAAGCAAGTTCGGTTGCCGTGAGGGTTTCTCCTACCAGTACCGTTTCTTCCGGATAATCTTGCTTCTCAGAGTCAGTGCTTTGTAACTTTGCAAGCACACGTATGCCAAGGTCCCTAATATCCATACCTCGTTCACGAAGATATTCATCCTCCATGGACTCAAAGTTGGATACATGAGATTCAATTACTTTCCTTAGCGCTCCCTGCGCCCACTGCCCCTGCTCAATCACGCTAACTACTTCCCCAGTGATCTCGGCGTCATCCAGCATCTGCAGGTAAGCCTCGAATAGCCCAAGCTCACCAGGACGTAGTTGCGATTCCAGGCGATCGAAAAAACCTCGAATCTCTTCACGTGTTTCCTCAATGGCACGTGAGAATCGTTCTTTCTCCCGGGATATGTCATCAATCCTTCTTTCCGGGACACTACCGAGATCAGCCTTTGGGTATATAACGACAGCAGTCCCTAATCCGACCCCGGAGGAACCTGACAATCCTCTGAACTCTCGCGATGGAACGTCAGTGGACGTGCCCGCCAGGAGCAAATCTCCTGACACGATTGCATGTGCAATAACACCAGCGAGCTGCGCTGAAAGTGTTATCAGAAACGCTTCTTCACTTTCGTCAAAACGACGGGCTTCTTTTTGTTGTACCACCAAAACGCCAAGGATCCGGCGATGATGAATAATGGGTACACCCAGGAATGAGTGAAACGGTTCTTCGCCAAGATCATCGATGTGTCGGTTTCTAGGATGGCTTTGCGCATCCTCCAGATTGATGGGTTCTGCCCTCTCACCGACGAGACCAACCAGCCCCTCATCCAGCTCCAGAGTAACAACTCCTACCGCCTCGGGGTTAAGGCCTCTAGTGGCCATAAACACATACTTTTCTCGGGATTCGTCCTTGAGGTAGACGCTACACACCTGTGTATGCATCTCTTTTTTGACTTGCTCCACCATAATGTCCAGCGAAGTCTTAAGATCACCCGCGGACAAAACTTCCTGCACTACACGACGCAGGATTCGTGGAAACTCAGACGAAAACTGCCCGGACATTATTATCCCGTGGCCAGACACTTGGATAAAAACGGGGCCAATTCTTTCATCGCCCGGCGATATACATCCTGCTTAAAAAGAACCACTTGTCCCAATGGGTACCAGTAACTAACCCACTGACACAGGTCAAATTCTGGTGTGTCAGAATGATCGAAAGTTATCGCGCTATCATCCGAAAGCATCTTTAACATAAACCACTTTTGTTTCTGTCCAACAAAACCACTGGTATTCTGCCGCAGCATCCTTTTCGGAAGGCGATATCTCAACCAACCTTTGGTACAACCGACAATTTCAACACTATCATCGTTTAACCCGATCTCTTCCTGCAGTTCCCTGTAAAGGGCATCTTCAGGAGACTCGTGAGACTTGATCCCGCCTTGTGGAAACTGCCAGGCATCCTGCCCAACCCGACGCGCCCACAAAACCTGACCGGCATCATTCGCCACTATGATTCCCACATTGGGCCTGAAACCGTACCCATCTATCACAATGCGCCCTGACTTTTAATATTGCTCGCATTGTCTCTGAATATCCAACGTTCGGCAAACCACCATCGTCGTTGTCTTAAAAGCAAGCTACACTAACCAAAATATCCTTGGAGTTGGTTTTGGCACTCGCAATTTTTGACCTTGATGAAACGCTCATCGCTATCGATAGCGACCACGCGTGGGGGCAATATGTCATTGACAAAGGATTGGTCGATGCAAAACGGCACAAGGAACAGAATGATCAGTTTTTCGCCGATTACAAAAGAGGTGAACTCGACATCCAAGCTTATCTAAGCTTCACCTCTGCCCTGTTACCAAACTTCGACATTGACGAGCTGGATGACCTTCGAAACGACTTCGCAACCAACGTAATAAAGCCGTACGTATTGCCCAAAGCCCAGGATCTGGTGGATCAACATCGCGGTAAAGGCGATCGTCTTTTGATTATTTCTGCTACCAATCGCTTCATCACCGAGCCTATTGCAGACTTCTTTGACGTCGACACCTTAATCGCCCCAACACCCGAGATTCTCAACAATCGATACACCGGGAACATCCTGGGAACTCCGAGTTATGGCATAGGTAAGGTGACTTGCCTGAACGAATGGATGGAAACAACCGACGAGACACTGGATGGTAGTTTCTTCTATTCTGATTCTCATAACGACTTGCCTTTACTGCGTGTGGTCGCCAACCCAGTAGCCGTCGACCCTGACGACATCCTCCACGCGGAAGCAGAGAAAGAAAAATGGCCTATCGTCAGCTTAAGAAGCTAGTTCTTCTCGTAATAGTTAGCCTGGCCTCGTCCTGTGCGGATGAGCCAGATAAGCCGGACATTGCTATCATGGCATCCCTTGCTACGGGACTCCACATAGAAAATCAGATCAGGGCAACTGAAAAATTTTCTACGCTTGAGAATTCGATAAATGAATTCCTTTCTACACCCAATCCCCAAACATTAATCGCGCTACAGAATGACTGGATCAATGCGCACGATGCATTGCTAAAAGTAAAATTTCTTACTCACGCACCAAATAGTCAGCGACTGGTGGAGCAAATTGATCCATGGCCAATAGCCCCGGGGTTTCTTGATGCTCTGCCGCTCTATCCAGAGTCAGGAATCGTCTCGGACATCTCGGTTCCAATCACCGAAGAAAGCATTCGTGAACAACATCAATTCACCGACCCAAGTGAAGCTTCACTTGGGTTTCATGTCATTGAGTATTTGGTGTTTTCGAGGTCGACAGAAGATTTTATGACATCGAATGACCCCAGGGTAAAACGGAGAAGGCAATTGCTCGCCACGGTCACTGATAGCCTTGCATCAGATCTGGAGGCCTACCTGAATATTCCTTTATTCGCTGACGATTCAGTACCCTCCCTCCACCAGATGATCATATTTCTCGAACAAGGAATAAGCCAGCTCCATGGAGAGTCCCTTCAACTCATAGTCGATCCCCACTCCGGGGATTCAAACAAAAGCCGCGAGAACCTCCAAATTCAAATAGACATAATCAAGCAAATGATTTTCGAGCCGGTAAACCTGGGATCACAGTTAGTCCACCTGGACGCCGTCCTGGCAAGAGATGTCATCCATACAGTGCGAGAGGTATCCAGTTTGCTCGACGCTAATGCTACTGATGAAGATATCGCGCAGCGTTGCTCATCCCTTATAGAAGGCCTGGACCATCAAATGCGGAGCTTCGTCAGCGCGATCGAAACGACGAGGGCTAACTAGTTATTGTCCAAAAATTCTGGCGAATAGGTCAGATCCAGGTCTCTGGCAGCCTTAACATCATCCAGCCTCTTTACCGGCATGGTGTGAGGTGCTTGTTTAAGTAGATCAGGCGTCTCTCTGGCCTCATTTAATATCTCGACCATTGCCTCTACAAACCCGTCAATTTCCTCGCGAGTTTCAGTCTCAGTCGGTTCAATAAGCAGACACTCGGGCACCAACAAGGGAAAATAGGTTGTGGGTGCATGAAACCCATAGTCGAGTAAGCGTTTAGCAAAGTCCATCGCTGTAACACCAAGGTCCCTGGCCTCGTCCGCGAGCGTAACGATAAACTCGTGTGTTGCTCGGCGCTCCGGATAAGCAAGACGAAATCCAGCTTGGGTCAATTGCTTGGCCATATAGTTGGCATTGAGCGTCGCATACTCACCGACTCGGTGCATCCCCTGGTTACCCAATAGTCGCGCATAGGCATATGCTCGCAACAAAATTCCCGCATTACCCATGAAAGCGGATAAATGCCCGATACTTAAAGGTAATTCAGATTGATCAATCCAACGATAGTCATCACCATCCTTGCCCACAACCGGTGTAGGAACGAAAGGCATAAGCTTCTCGCCAACACCCACTGGGCCAGACCCTGGCCCACCACCGCCATGAGGAGTCGCAAAGGTCTTGTGCAGATTCATATGAAGCACATCAAAGCCCATGTCACCCGGCTTAACCTTGCCTAATATTGCATTGAGATTAGCACCGTCGTAGTACAACAATCCGCCAACATCATGCACCACCTTGGCAATCTCCTGAATCCGACGCTCAAAAACACCGCACGTCGAAGGGTTAGTCATCATCAGTCCAGCAGTTTGCGGCCCCACTGCGCTCTTCAATTCGTCAATGTCAACATCACCATCCCTGGTTACACCAACTTCTCTAACCTTATATCCACACATTACTGCTGTGGCAGGATTGGTCCCGTGTGCAGCGCTGGGGATGAGAATCTCCGTACGGTCCGTATCTTTCCGGTGTTCGTGATATGCCCTGATCATCGCGACACCTGCAAACTCACCCTGAGCACCTGCCATTGGAGTCAACGACACCGCCTGCATACCAGTGACGTCTTTTAGATATTCCTGCAGTTCATACATACACGCTAAAAAGCCCTGACTGTTCTGTTCCGGTGCCAGGGGATGACGATTCAAAAAACCAGGCAGGCTTGCAGCACGATGAGCTCCCCGAGGGTTGTACTTCATAGTGCACGAGCCCAGTGGATAAAACTGACCATCGATGGAGAAATTCTTTTTCGATAGATTGGTAAAATGTCGCACCACCTGCAGCTCAGAAACTTCCGGTAACCCAGGTGACTCACTCCTCAAGTGTGCGCTTGGTATGTCAGTGACGGGAACAGCCTCTTCGAATTGTGCCGTCGCACTCCGACCTTCACTGGATAGCTCAAATATCAACATTCCTTGAGCACCTGCTCAAGGACAACAGCAAACCTCTGGAGGTCGGCTTCAGTCTTCGTCTCAGTCGTATTTGTCAGTACGCAGTCTGAAAGTTCGGGGTCTATCTGACCAAGGTCATACCCGCCAAGAACTCCCTCTGCCGACATCTTCTGCAAAACATCACCTGCGGTGGTTGGTACCTGAAATACAACTTCGTGGAAGACAGGTCCCGCAAATCGAACGGTCACACCCGGGATAGATGACACTTTGCCAATGAGTGAAGTTATATTATTGTGACTTCGAGACGCGACCGCAGCCAGACCTCTGTCTCCAAGGAGGCTCAGGTAAATGCTAGCCGCCGTGACCAGGAGGCCCTGATTGGTACATATGTTTGAAGTCGCCTTTGCTCGCCTAATGTGCTGCTCTCTTGCCTGCAGCGTGAGTGCGAAGCCTTCCTTGCCATCAAGGTCAACCGTACGACCAATAATCCGACCAGGCATTTGCCGTACTATCGATTTTCTGCAACACATATACCCCAGATACGGTCCGCCGGAAGCAACTGGAATTCCCAGTGGCTGCGCTTCACCAACCGCAATATCTGCCCCATCTTCACCCCAATCACCCGGAGCCTTGAGTAGCGCAAGTGCCATGGGATTGGCAACACCAATAACGAGCATTCCTTCCTGGTGAGCCCAATCGGTAAGATGGTCAATATCCTCCAGCCCACCAAAAAAATTGGGATATGGGACAACGAGACCAGCAAAATCTTTATCTTCATAGGACGCGAGTACAGTCGAGCCAAGAGTCCCGATTTCTTCGGCATAGGGTATGACTTCTATCTCAATCTGCTGATTTGAAACAATGCTCCGACACACTGCAAGGTACCTGGGGTGAATGGTTCCCGCACATAAAATGCGTTTCGACTTTGACTTTTTATTCGCCCGTACGGCCATCAGTATTGCTTCGGCAAGCGCAGTAGCACCGTCGTACACCGATGCATTGGCAACATCCAGCGCAGTAAGACGAGACATCATGGTTTGAAACTCATAGATGAGTTGTAACGTACCCTGACTCGCCTCTGCCTGATAAGGGGTATACGCGGTTAGAAACTCTCCCCTGGCGGTAATATCCCACACCGCACTCGGTATGTGATGTTCATAAGCGCCAGCACCCAGAAAACTTAACGCCACATCATCCTGTGCCGCGCGCTCAGACATTAGTCGCAACATGGTCATCTCTGAAATACCGGCGGGAGTCTCCTTTAGCTGACCGTTCCTTAAGTCAGGTGGTATCTCATCAAACAAGGACTCAATACTGGAAACCTCAATTGATTCCAGCATGAACCGTTCATCGTCTACAGTGTGAGGAACAAAAGGCATCGCTTACCTTATCGGATGGCTAAAAACTTATCAGTGGTCCTCTTCTTCACATACTTTTTGGTATTCCGAAGCGGTCAGGAGGGATGAAATCTCATCAAGATTGGAAGGTGTAATGTTGAAAAACCAGCCGTCGTCATAGGGAGAGTCATTGACAATCTCGGGAGCTTCTTCCAGTTGCTCGTTAACTGCGCTTACCGTGCCAGATACCGGCGCGTAAATATCTGACGCTGCTTTAACGGACTCGACGACACCCGCCTCATTCTTTGCGCTTACCTCACTGTTTAGTTCCGGCATTTCCACAAAAACCACGTCACCTAACGATTCCTGAGCATGGTCACTGATCCCAACCGTCACCGTGCCGTCGTCTTCTACGCGAGCCCACTCGTGAGAATCCAAGTAATGCAAATTGTCCGGAAATTCCGCCATCGTCGTTTACTCCTGTTTGTTTTTCTTCCAGGCTCTATATACCTGCTTACCATTACGTACAAAAGGGGGGCGTACGAGCTCAACCGGAAAACGCTTACCCCGAATCTCGACACCAAAGTTACCACACACCGTATCCACTCGTGCTAAGGCAATCGATCGCCCGAGCGTCGGCGAGTGCGCGCCACTGGTTATTTCCCCGACCTCTCTATCGTCGCAAAACACCGGATAGTGTGCCCGCAAAACACCTTTCTCGTTCATCACCAGACCAACTAGTTTTCTATTGCCTTTGGTCTCTCGAAGGGCTTCTAATCCGATAAAATCTCGACCTTCTACGACTACCGTAGTCGCCATATTCGATTCATAAGGCGATACTGTTTCGTCCATATCGTTACCGTAGAGATTCATACCAGCCTCAAGCCGCAATGTATCTCTCGCACCAAGACCGACCGGCTTAACATCAACGGACAGCAAGCGCTGCCATAACTCCTTTGCTGCATCACCCGGCAACATGATCTCAAGACCTTCTTCTCCGGTATACCCCGTGCGCGCGATAAACCAATCCTCACACCAGGCTCCTTGGAATACCTTTAGTGACCCAATGACCAACTGACAGTCAGCTTCTACAACTTCAGTCACGCGATCGATTGCATCGGGTCCCTGGATCGCCAATATGGCAAGATCATCTCGCTCGACCAGGACACAATCCATACCTTCACTGTGCTGTTGTAACCAGTTGAGATCTTTTTCACGGGTCGCACAGTTCACCACCATCAGGTATCCGGTGGGCACGAGGTACACGATTAGATCATCCATCACGTGTCCCTGCGAATCGAGCATCGCGCTGTAGAGCGCCTTACCGGATTCCTTCAGCCGAGAGATATCATTGGCCAAAACCTTGTCGAGGAACGCCTGACTTTCTCTTCCGGAAATTTCGATGATGGTCATGTGGCTCACATCAAAAACACCTGCGTTCCTTCTAACTGCGTGGTGTTCTTCAATTTGCGAGCCGTAGTTGAGTGGCATATCCCAACCGGCGAAATCCACCAGTTTTGCGCCCGCGTCCTGATGCAGCGCATAAAGTGGTGTTCTATGACCCATGACGAATCCGGTTAGATGACAAAGCGAGTTATTCTACATGAGTCATGAGTCATGAGTAACGCGTATTGAGTTGAGACGTAGAAGTCATGAGCTCGATCTGTTTTATCTGAGCGTCGCATACCTGGTCACCAGGGTCTTGAGGAATCCCGAATCATTGACCACATTCATGCTCTTATTCCGC
Organism: uncultured Gammaproteobacteria bacterium; assembly: GCA_913045175.1. GTDB lineage: Bacteria > Pseudomonadota > Gammaproteobacteria > Pseudomonadales > Azotimanducaceae > UBA7455. The sequence goes on from CAJWQG010000017.1 coordinate 9,758, forward strand.
AACCACCGAACAGCAGGATTTTGTGAGGCAAAACCTCGAAAAAATACCTCCATCAGCGCCGCCGTCATTACATTGTCGCTTCTTCGAGCACGCTGAAAACTATTCAGTAGCTGGATATCGCCGGTAGATCGGCCCTCAAGGCGAGCTTGTTTAAGCACAAGCGAGAGCGCCTCTGCATCAGCCAGGCCAATGTTGGCACCCTGGCCAGCCAACGGGTGTATCGTATGCGCAGCATCGCCAATAAGCGCGAGGTTTTGTCTAACGTAACGAAAACTATGCTGCTGTATAAGTGGGAAAGCCAGTCGCTGATCAACCGCCACAATCTTACCCAACTCACCTTCAGTTAAATCGTACAGTAATTCAGCAACTTCACTCTCATCCATTGCCAATATGGCCTCTGCATTTTCGCAGGACAACACGATCGAACACAGGTGAGAATCTGCGAGCGGCAAAAAGGCCACAATCCCACCTGAGGTAAACCACTGGCGAGCTGCGCCCCCATGCGACTTCTCGGTTTCAACAGCGGCCACCACTCCGTGCTGGTCGTAACTCCAGCTAACCGTGCTGAGGTTCGCCATTTTTCTAACCTGAGACCGACCCCCATCCGCACCCACGAGAAGCGTTGTATGCCATTTGCCATTTTCAGTATCAATGACGTACCCGTCATCCACTTTTTTGATCTCTACCAGTGGTGCATCCCAAAGCACCGTCACTGTACCCTTTGTGTGAAGTTGATCTATCAAAGTGGCGCAAAGTCGATCGTTCTCCACAATATATCCGAGTTCAGCCTCCCCAAGATCTTCCGCTGAAAATGAAACCGTTCCAGTTCCTTCACCGTCCCATACTTCCATTCTTGAGTAAGACGGGGCTGACAACCGGGCCCCGATCCTGGTTAGGAAAGTCCATTGAGACTTGGCAATAGCACTAACCCGTGGCCTGATGCTCGATTGAAGCACCAAGCCATCTCTGTGTTTGGGTCCCGGTGGATCAACCTCTGGTTTGCTCCCATGATCCAGGATCACGACGCGCAAATCTGAATCTGCAAGCGCCGCCCCCAGGGAAAGTCCGATCAGGCCCCCGCCTACAATCAACACATCCACAGGTTCCATCAGATTGCGCTCATTGTCTGTTCAACTTCGGCAATCGTTTTAGGGATGTCATCAGTCAACACGTCATGGCCATCGCGAGTAACCGCAACGTTGTCTTCTATGCGGATCCCGATTCCTCGATAGGCTTCTGGTACATTCTCGGCATGTTCAGGGATATACAATCCAGGCTCAACGGTAGTGACCATACCCTTCTCGAATACCCTCCACTCACCTCCTACTTTGTACTCACCAACATCGTGAACATCGAGACCTAACCAATGACCCGTACGATGCATATAGAACTGGTTGTATGCACCGACCTCTAACAGTTCCTCGACATTCCCTTCAAGCAATCCTAATCCCTTTAACCCGGTGGTAAGTTCTGTTACGGCCGCTTCATGGGGCTGGTTCCAATGGTTCCCTGGCACCACCTGTTCAATCGCTGCCCGCTGTGCCGCAAGCACAACTTCATATAAAGCAGCTTGCTCGTCACTGAATTTGCCACTAACTGGCAGTGTACGAGTAACGTCCGAGGCATAGTATTCATACTCACCACCAGCATCGATTAATACAAGGTCACCCGCGTTAAGCACCTTGTCGTTGTCTATGTAATGAAGCGTACATGCATTGCTACCTCCTCCCACAATGCTAGGGTATGCGGGATGGCGAGCCCCCCTCTTCGAAAATTGATACTCCAACTCAGCTTCTACTTCATATTCCATCATCCCCGGCGCCAGGGTCTCCATTACCCGAATATGAGCAGCAGCCGATATCTGCGCCGCATGTCGAAGTATGTCGATCTCTTTCGCGCTTTTGTGCAAGCGTAGCTCGTGTAAGTACTGACCCAGCTGAATCAGTTCCCCTGGAGGTTCCGTACCCTCCCGATCGTCCATCCCTATGCTATTCACCCACGATAGAATCCTGGTATCGAACTTTAGATGGGTACCCATCGCATAGTACAACCTGAACCGCCCCTCAATTAGCCCAGGCAAAATGTCATCGATGTCATCAATGGGAAAGGCGTCATCGACTCCATAGAGCTCGGCCGCTCGCTCCGGCCCGGTGACTGTTCCATGCCAGCGTTCATGATCGTGTTCTCGCTCGCGGCAGAAAAGAATAGCCTCGCCATACTCTCGTCCGGGAATCAGCACAAATACCGAATCAGGCTCATCAAATCCAATTAGATAATGAAAGTCACTGTCCTGACGGTAGCGATGTTCAACACCATTGTTGCGTATCTGAATTTCAGAGGCTGGTAAGATCGCTATGCTGTTAGGCTCCATAAGCGCCATTAGCGCACGTCGTCGTCTTGCATACTCTGCTTTGTCGACTTTTGGTTTTGCCCTCAACGTTCTCTGCCGTTCTCGCTAAATATGAACAATACGGAGACTCTGACGAATTCTACTAGCTCGAACAAGTCTGATTCATTCTCCTCGCTTTCACCGACTTCTTCCCGCAGTGACGCAATGCGTTCGAGATCAGCCAACACTTCCGCTATCTCGTCACCAAAGTGACTTGACCCCAAACCGCCCAAAAAACCCGCACAAAAAGACTTCAGTGCCTGACTTCGGTCATCGACGCTGGCTTCATCGTCGGGCATCAATATACGAAACTGAAAATCGCTGAACTCCTCCAATTCGACCAGGGTCGCCTTAAATAGGCGTTCCAGACGATCTACCAACTCCTTGTCGGTGCTTGTGTTGATTACTCCACTGAGCCAGTCAGAATAAACTCTTTCTCGCTCCCTCTCGGTCGACTCAGGGTTCATGCACATGAAACCAGTCATCAATCCATGGAATTCCGCTGGTGCCAAAGCAACACCCGATACGAGGAACGCGTCTTGAAAATCAGAATATTGAATGTTCTGCAAAGAATTGCCCAAAAATGGTAGGTCGTCGCAATTTTAACCCGTAATTGTGTATCGAGAAAAATGGCAATAAACACCAGTTTGACCTCCCACAAAGCATCCCTTTATAGTTACCCTGCGTCCAGGGCCACATCGCCCGGATGCAAACCTGATCCAACGAGGAATTGGCTTTGGAAATCAAAGACCTGGAAAGCAAAATTGACGAACTCATCCAACTTTGCGATGAACTCGAACGCAAGCAGGCCGTCTTGGAAGCAGATCGCGAAACCTGGCTCGGGGAACGTACTCGTTTGCTGGAAAAGAACAAGATGGCCAAGAGTAAGGTAGAAGCCATGATCATGCGTCTGAAAGCGCTGGAGCAAGACTAACTTATGGCGGATGGAACCACGGTCACTGTCAGGATTCTCGATAAGGAGTATCAGGTTAGTTGTAAACCAGATGAGGTTAAGGCGCTTAAAAAGTCCGCTACCTATGTCGATGACAAGATGCGAGAGTTTAAGGAAAGCTCCTCGGTTCTTGGTCTCGATAGGCTCGCCGTCATGGTCGCTCTTAACATTGCAAACGACTTCATCAGCGAAACACAAAAGGTGGAATCGGTACAGTCCGCACAGAACGAGAACCTCAAGGCGCTGTCCGGAAAACTGGATCAGGCACTAATTCGGTTTAAGAATACTACAAATTGAGTCGATACCTATCTGGTAGACGCGATATAATCACGAATGTTCCCTGGGTTGTTTGCCAGTCGATATGTCCTCGACCCTTTATGCGAAAACCAGGAGGTCTTTTGTCTTTGCCATGTGCATGTCCGGTTTACGGGAAGCCTGAGGCAGGTCGGAGACCACCGCCTTGAACCGCTGGGTTCAAGGGCCTATCCGTACAGCGGCAATTTGGGGAACGATTATTCCAACTGATAACCAATCTCTCCGTAAATCAATGCGCCAGCGCAGACGCGCGCTTGATGACGTGCCTCAAGGAGGGGCTGGCACAAGTATCAGAAAAATTATCTCCCCTACTCTCATGTTCCGCAAAGCATCCCGTGTTGCTTTTTACATGCCCTTCGATGGGGAGGTCAGTCCAATTGAGCTCTGTTCACTGTCACATGATATGGGGAAACAGTGCTACCTCCCTAGAGTGACCGGTAGCAAGCTTACCTTCGAACAATACGTACCAGACTCAACACCAATGAGAAGAAATCGGTTCGACATCGCTGAGCCAATGATCCGACAACCAATATCGCCCAAGATACTCGATGTAGTTTTTATGCCGCTGGTCGCATTCGATCAAAACGGGAATCGATTGGGTATGGGCAAAGGTTATTACGACAATACTTTCGCGGGAATCGATCAGTGGTGGCACAAACCTTTACTAGTCGGGTTAGCCCATAGTTTTCAGGAAACGGTCCTTAATCCCCGTGATGGAGACATTCCGATGGACGCAGTTGTCACCGAATCCTCCCTGGTTTCTTTCGAACAACGACGTAAGCATCTACACTAGCGCCCCATGAGGCCACATCAAAATGATTAGACAGATCATCCGCATGGGACATCCGACGCTTCGACAGTTCGCCGATCCCTATCCACAGGAAAAGATTGGCAGCCAGGAATTTCGTGAACTGGTCGAAGACATGCGCGAAACGTTAGACGACGCGGGCGGAATAGGCCTCGCCGCACCTCAGATCGACGTGCCATATCGGCTTGCGGTGATCGAAATAAAAAATAGTCAATCCCGATATGGTGAAATTCCTCTGGCGCCGTTTGCCACTTATGTAAACCCGAAGATTACTGTAATCAACGAGGATGCTGCCGGCATTTGGGAAGGCTGCTTATCGATCCCCCATCTTATGGGTTACGTCGAAAGGCCCCAGCATATTCGAGTTGACTGGATCAATGACCAGGGCGAGTCTCAATCGATGGAAGCAAAAGGATTACTCGCTACCGTTTTTCAGCATGAATTCGATCATCTAAACGGCAAGCTTTATATTGATCGCATCACCGATACGACCAAAATTGCTTTTGAAGACGAGTTCCTCACCTTTCACTCACCTCCGGAGTAACTATGGACCAGGACACATTGAAGGCTAGTGTTGCTAAAGCGGCGATCGAATATATCGACGTTTATCTACAATCTGACGCTATTGTCGGTGTAGGAACAGGGTCGACCGCAAACTTTTTCATCGATTCACTAGCAGAGGTTAAACAGAGGTTCATGGGCGCGGTCGCTAGCTCCGATGCCACTGAAGAGCGACTAAAGGCCCACGGTATTCCGGTTTACGATCTTAACTCCGTCGATGAACTAGCTGTCTATGTCGACGGCGCAGATGAAGTCAACGAGTCATTGGAACTTATTAAGGGAGGTGGCGGTGCCCTGACGAGAGAGAAGATTGTCGCTTCCGTCGCCAAGAACTTTGTCTGCATAGTTGATACCACTAAGTGCGTGACGACTTTGGGTTCCTTCCCGCTACCGATCGAAGTTATCGCCATGGCACGCTCGGCGGTCGCACGCAGACTCGTTGGCTTAGGGGGCCAGCCTGTCTATCGCGAAAACTTCGTCACTGATAACGGAAACGTTATCCTGGACGTTCATGGCCTCGCTATAGATGCCGCGAAGGAGTTTGAGCAGACATTTAACTCGCTGGTGGGCACGGTCACTAACGGACTATTCGCTCTGCGACCTGCAGATGTTCTACTCGTGGGAACATCTGAAGGTGTCCAGGAAAAGACCGCTTCAAATTAGCTTACCCGGATTCATCACGTTATTTGGATCAAACACTTTCTTCAATGCCTGCATTGCGGCAATTTCAGAAGCGCTGCGTGTGTACTGGAGCTGATCCTTCTTCAATAGACCGACACCATGCTCGGCGGAAATACTTCCCTCAAATGTCAATACTATGCCAAGTACGCGCTCACTCACTTCCTCGCATCGTTGTTTGAAGTCCTGCACGCCCCAATTCTCAGGTTTCAGGATATTCAGATGGAGATTGCCATCGCCGATATGGCCAAACCACACGACCTCGAAGTCTGGATACTGTGCCATCACCTCATACTCAACTGCCTGCAGAAAGTCCGGAACCTTTGAAACGCGAACGGAAATATCATTCTTGTAGGGCGTATAGGGCGTAATGGATTCCGAAATTCCTTCTCGATAACGCCAGAAATCTCTGTTTTGCTGCACGCTCTGGCTAATCAGCCCGTCAACGACCCATCCCGCATCACAGCACTCGGAAAAAACATCCAGCACTTCATCGGGTCCCTGCTCGCACTCAACTAGAACATAGTAATCCGACGGTGTCGGGAACGGCGCGCTAACACCAGTATGCTCAATGACATGCTGCAACGCTCCTTCAGAAAAAAACTCGAATGCCGTTATTGTCGCCGACGAGCGAAAGGCTTTTAGCACAGCAATAACATCTGTCATCCTGGGCACTGCCAGCAAAACAACCGACAAATCTCCCTGATCATCAGTGAGTTGGATCGTGGCCTCTGTCACCAGACCCAGGGTCCCCTCGGACCCAATAAAGAGATGCCTGAGATCGTATCCGGTCGCATTCTTTATGAGTCCTCGATTCAACTCCAGAACCTCCCCGGTGCCAGTAACAACTTTAAGCCCACTAATCCAGTCACGGGTTAAGCCATAGCGAAGCACCTTAATGCCGCCGGCATTGGTGGCGATATTGCCACCAATCTGACTCGAGCCTGCCGACGCAAAATCCACTGGATAAAAAAGACCCTGGTCACGGGCGTACTCCTGCAACGCTTGCGTGACGACTCCAGCCTCGACCAGTACACTTCGATCAATCTCGTTAAAATCGAGAATCCTGTTCATCTTGTCGAAGGACACCACGACCTCGTCGTTTCTGGCTACCGCCCCACCACTGAGCCCCGTTCGCCCGCCAGAAGGAACCAGTGCAAAACCATGCGCATTCGCCAGTTTGACAATATCACTGACTTCATTGGTACTTCTGGGGAATACCACGGCAGCGGGACTCGGCTCATAAAATCGAGTCCAATCCAAACCATACGCCTGACGATCATTTTCCTCCGTGTGAACAGTCCCCACGATCTCGCGCAAATGATCCAGTACTGAAGAAGATATGGTCATTCGATATTTGCCTCTTTGGTTCTCTGGGTAAGCGCAGTTACCGCGGGCAAGGACTTACCCTCGACGAATTCCAGAAACGCACCACCACCGGTCGATATATAGGATATACCCCCTTTCGCCCCATACTTATCAATCGCCGCCAGCGTGTCGCCACCACCGGCAACTGAAAATGCGGAAGATGATGCTATGGCAAATGTAATCTGCTCCGTTCCCTGTCCAAATCTGTCAATTTCAAATACGCCAACGGGACCGTTCCACAGAATCGTCCCCGCAACGCCAATATGCCTCCGAAGCACCTCGATGGTGTCCGGACCAATATCGACGATCATCTCATCAGGTTGAATATCATTCACATGGCAGAGCCGCGACTCAGCGTCAGCATTTAGCTCGTTGCTGACCACAACATCCGTGGGTAACGGAATATCGACGGTCCCTAATAAACTGGCGGCAAAATCCAACATATCTGTCTCGCACAAAGACTTACCCACATCTACCCCTGTCGCTGCCAGGAACGTATTTGCAATGCCACCACCAACGACCAGTTGATCTACTTTCTGTCCGAGAGATTCCAGAACTGCAAGCTTTGTGGACACTTTACTGCCACCCACAAGTGCAATCATTGGTCTTGCAGGCTCACTTAACGCGGATTCCAACGCGTCTAACTCAGCCTTCAGCAGAGGGCCCGCGCACGCGATCGGCGCGAATGGAATTACCCCGGCAGTAGATGCCTGCGCCCGATGGGCTGTCGCAAATGCATCCATAACGTAAATGTCACAGAGGGCGGCGATGCGCGTCGATAGCTTTTCATCATTCTGACTCTCCCCAACGTTGATGCGGACGTTCTCAAGCAACGTCACATCAGCGCCGCCAGGAACAAATCCATCAAGGTATTCGGCAACCACCTCTACCGATAAACCAGATAGTGACTGCAGACGTTCGGCAACAGGTAGCAAACTAAACTCTGGCTGCTCGCCAATCGGAACGCCTTCTTGCGGTCTGCCCAGGTGTGACATCACTATCACCTTCGCACCGCCAGACACAGCGTGCTGAATTGTGGGCAGCGCTGCTAGTAAACGCGCATCACTACTCACCCGTCCGTCGGTTATTGGAACGTTAAGATCTTCTCGTATCAGGACACGCTTGTCTTTTATATCAAGACTTAGGAAATCCGTTACCGCCATAGGTTTAAATCATCTCTCGTACAGTAGCTGCCACCGCTTCAGGCGTAAAGCCAAAGTGTTCAAACACCTGCGCGCCTGGGCCCGAAGCGCCAAAGGTTGGCAATCCGATAACATTTCCTTCCAATCCTACCCATTTCCGCCAATAGTCAGGATGCGCGGCCTCTACAGCCAAGCGACAACGAATAGAAGGAGGTAGCACGGAGTCACGGTACTCGGGATCCTGTGCTTCAAACACGTCAGCGGAAGGCATGGAAACTACACGAACTGCCACTCCTTCACCGCTTAGTTCATCGTAGGCCTGGACGGCGACGTCAACCTCCGAACCTGTCGCCAGGATGATAGCGACCGGATTCTCTGCATCACGTAACACATAAGCACCTCGTGCCACGTCATTGAGCTGGGCTTCATCTCTGGTTTGACAGGGTAAGCCCTGACGAGAAAAGACGAGAGCACTCGGACCGGATTGCCTTTCGATCGCCGCCTTCCAGGCAACAACAGTCTCTACGGTATCGCATGGTCTCCAGGTCGACATATTAGGTGTCGAGCGAAGATTCGCGAGCTGCTCCACCGGTTGATGAGTTGGCCCATCCTCTCCCTGACCAATGGAATCATGGGTGTAAACCAGGATGTTGCGAATGCCCATAAGGGCCGCCATTCGGACTGCATTTCTTCCGTATTCCATAAACGTAAGAAAAGTACCCGAGAATGGAATGAGTCCACCATGCAACGCGATCCCATTACATATCGCCGTCATACCGAATTCCCTGACGCCGTAGTAAACGTAATTTCCACCGGGTGCGATATCCGATATAGGCTGCGCTTCATCCCAGATCGTGCAATTGGATCCAGTAAGATCAGCAGACCCGCCAAGTAGTTCTGGCAACATCGATGCGATTACCCCGATAACATCAGCGCTGGCATTGCGCGATGCTTTACTCTCGCCACTCTCAGCGGTTTCTTTCAACAACTCTGCCATGCGTGATTCCCAGGTACTGGGAAGTTCCCCCGACACGGATCGTTCAAATTCTGCTGCGAGTTCCGGAAACTTCGATGCGTACTCCGCAAACTGTTGACGCCAGTTGCTTTCGCTTTCTGCCCCACTTTGTCGGCAATCCCACGCCTCTTTCAATTCATCAGGTATTTCAAACGGTCCATATTTCCAATCCAGGTTACCTCTGGTGCCGGATATCTCTTCATCCCCCAACGGAGAACCGTGGGCTGAGGATGTGCCTGCTAGAGTGGGCGCACCGTAACCGATCGTAGTCTTACAGCAGATCAAACTGGGTAGTGGTGATGCCTTTGCTTCGTTAACCGCCGCCGCGATCGCGTCGGCATTATGACCATCGACATCGTCCACCACGTGCCAACCATAAGCCTCAAATCGCTGAGCTGTGTTATCAGCAAACCAGTCCTTAACCTCTCCGTCGATGGAAATACCGTTATCGTCGTAAAGGCAAATAAGCTTCCCAAGTTTTTGCACCCCGGCTAGAGATGCAACCTCATGGGAGACCCCCTCCATCAGACATCCATCGCCCACGAAAACATAGGTGTGGTGATCTACAACAACGTAGTCGTCCTGATTAAAGCGCGCTGCCAGGGTTTTCTCTGCGATCGCCATACCGACGGCGTTGGCCAAACCCTGCCCGAGAGGACCCGTGGTCGTTTCTACCCCTGGTGTATCACCATATTCCGGATGGCCAGGTGTCTTCGACCCGAGCTGCCTGAAGTCCTTAATATCGTCAATGGATACGTCGTAACCTGAAAGGTTCAGCAACGAATAAAGCAACATCGAACCATGGCCGTTAGACAAAACAAATCGATCACGGTTGTACCAATCAGGATTGGCCGGATTGTGTTTTAGAAAATCTGTCCATACCACTTCAGCGATGTCGGCCATCCCCATCGGGGCACCGGGATGTCCTGAATTTGCTTTCTGGACTGCGTCCATACTCAGCGCGCGAATGGCATTTGCTTTTTCTTGCCTTGAAATCATGAGCTAATCACTCCTCTCGGGGAACGCGGGTATTCTCTCTTAGCGCACTTCAATCATCAACGGACTTCTCTTGATGAATACCATTGTTTATCAACTTGAGCGAATCTCAGCGCGTTTTCTGGGCATGGGGAGACTGAACTAGTAGAATTGCCGCCCAAACAAATTTTGGTCCCTGGCAATGGCAGCAAATACAACTTTTACCTCCGAATCAGTTTCCGAGGGTCACCCCGACAAGATGGCGGACCAGATTTCCGATGCCGTACTTGATGCAATCATCGCGGAAGACATAGGTGCCAGAGTCGCGTGTGAAACGCTGGTCAAAACGGGAATGGTCGTTCTTGCAGGGGAAATTACCACAAGGGCGAACGTTGACTTCGAGAAACTCTGCCGTCAGGTTGTTCTGGATATAGGTTACTCAGGTTCTGACGTTGGATTCGATGGCGGGACCTGTGCCGTCATCAATGCTATCGGTAAGCAATCACCCGATATCGCCATGGGTGTTGATGAAACAGAAGATCACGAGCAGGGAGCAGGCGATCAGGGGTTAATGTTCGGCTACGCGACAGATGAAACCGATGTATTGATGCCAGCTCCGATCACCTACGCCCACCGACTCGTCAAACAACAATCTGATATTAGAAACCAGGGTAAGCTTGGTTTTCTAAGGCCTGACGCCAAAAGTCAGATTTCCTTCAGATACGACGAGAGTGGAACGCCGGTCGGTATTGATGCGGTCGTATTGTCCACCCAGCACGACCCCGATGTCAGTCTCGACGACCTGCGTGAGGCGGTTATGGAGGAGATTATTAAACCTATTCTACCTTCGAACTGGCTCCACGAAGGTACAAAATACTTTATCAATCCAACTGGTAATTTCGTCATTGGTGGACCCGTTGGTGATTGCGGGCTGACGGGACGAAAGATTATCGTAGATACCTACGGTGGTATGGCACGTCACGGTGGAGGCGCATTCTCCGGTAAAGATCCTTCGAAAGTTGACCGTAGTGCAGCCTATGCTGGCCGCTACGTTGCCAAGAACATCGTTGCTGCAGGCCTCGCTAACAAGTGCGAGATTCAGGTCTCCTATGCCATCGGCGTGGCTGAACCCACATCAATCAGTGTAGATACTTTTGGCACTGGCAACCTGCCAGAATCAAAAATTGAAGCTTTGGTTCGCGAACATTTTGATCTGCGACCAAAAGGTCTTGTCGATATGCTTAATCTTAAGCGGCCGATATACCAACAAACTGCTGCTTACGGCCACTTCGGCCGGGAAGAACCTGATTTCACCTGGGAGAGAACCGACAAAGCGGAAGACCTGCGAGCGGCTTTGTGAACCGACACTTCAGTTTCGAGTTTTCGGCACCGAGAAGTCCCGAAGCTACCGAAAAACTTCTTCAGGTCCATGATCGTTTGCAGGTATGCCACCCGGATTTTTTCTCAGTTACCTATGGTGCGGGTGGGTCCACCAAGGACGGGACCAGACAGGCCGTGATTACCATCAACGAGCTAGGAAGCAATGTTGCGCCACATCTTTCTTTTGGCGGAGACCCGCCTGAGAAAATTGAACAGCTGTTACAAGACTACCAAAACGCTGGTATCAAACGAGTCGTTGCATTACGCGGTGATATCCCTTCCGGGCAAATGACCAAAATGACCTACGCCAATGAGTTGGTGAGCTTCATACGAGACAAGACCGGTGATCATTTCCACATTGATGTCGCTGCCTATCCGGAGATCCACCCTGAATCTGCCAGTGTAGAAAGCGATCTTAATTTCTTTAAGAACAAGGTCGACGCTGGAGCAGACGGCGCTATTACACAATACTTCTATAATCCTGACGCATATTTTCGTTATCTCGATGCCTGTACCGCACTCGGAATCAACATCCCGATCGTCCCGGGAATTATGCCGATAACCAACTATCAGGGAATCGTCCGCTTCTCAAAGAACTGCGGTGCTGAGATTCCACGATGGATACTCAAACACCTGGAAAGTTATGAAGATGATCCCGAAAGCCTAAAGGCTTTCGGCCTGGATGTTGTCACCACCCTATGTCACAAGCTGCTCGAAGGTGGCGCACCAGGGCTCCACTTTTACACGCTAAACCAATCATTACCAACGATTCGCATCTGGCGCAATCTGGATCTGTAATGCACACGCCCCGGTTTTTTTGGGACCACACGCTGACCGTCGGAAACGACATGATACTTCCAGGTGACGTTACGCATCATCTTCTGCACGTATTGCGAATGAAAGAAGGTGATGACATAACCCTCTTCAATGGTGATGGCAGCGAGTATCGTGGCACGATTGCTTCGATCGATCGGTCCAAGGTGGCAGTTGCTATTTCCGCCAGCGAATCGATATCGAGAGAGTCAGAACTGACCTCACGACTTGGGCTGGGAATTCTTAAACGACACGCCATGGAGTCAGCATTAACCCGAGCGACAGAACTTGGGGTATCCGAAATAACACCGCTGATCACTTCAAGAACCAATGTCCGTAATCCTCGCGGGATCCATTGGCAACAGGTTATTCAATCCAGCTGTGAACAATGTGGACGCAATAGGCTACCCGTGCTCCAGGAAATCATACCCATCGAGGATTGGTTGGCCAAAACCGAGAGCGCTATCAAGATTGTGGCCAATCCTTTGTCAGAGCGCGTGCTCAATGATCTGCAAAGCGACACACCATCTGTTTCCATGTTGGTGGGTCCCGAAGGTGGATTAAGCGGCCAAGAGATCGAGGGTGCCGAGGCTGAGGGATTTCTCTCCATAACACTGGGAAAACGAGTCCTAAGGGCTGAAACAGCCCCTGCCGCGCTGATGTCTCTGGTGCAGTATCGCTGGGGCGATATCAACCAATAAGCACGTTGCGCAGGCTTGCTTCAATGTAGTCCAGATCGGGTATCGAAACGATATCGTTTTCAAACCTGACCTTGGCTCTTTCGGTTCTCGCAGGTTCCTCCCCAGTGACAAAAAACATCTCCTCTTCGACCTCTATCTCCCTGGGGGGAGTCTGAGAGACGATTGCATAGAAAGGAAGTTCTTCCTGGTCATTCAGACCTTTTACAATAATCAAACTTGCGGAGGCGACACTCACCAAAGAAAAACTCGCGCGCTCTAACGTCAGCATCTCGAAGGAGGCTACCGGTACCTGTTCCCCACGCCAGCTTAACAACCCAAGGAACCAGTCAGGCGTTTCTTCTACCCGTTGCAACGGTTCATAGGGAATGATTTCGGCAACGTTAGACATTGGAAGCAATAGACCTTGTTTTTGAAGCGGTACCCAATAGATTGATAGTTCTGCTTCGCTCATCTTTTCGCGCTATCCACCACCAATAACCTCTTCAATCGTGCTTATCAGATTGGCTTCCTGAAAGGGTTTACCAAGAAACTTGTTTACGCCAAGCTCAAGCGCTTGTTGTTGGTGCTTTTCACCGGTACGAGAGGTGATCATGATAATAGGTAGGTTTTTCAATCGCTCGTCCGCTCTCACGCGACGCAGCACCTCGAAACCATCTATCTTGGGCATTTCGATATCCAACAAAACAATGTCCGGATAGATGTCCTGAAGTTGTGTAACCGCGTCCAATCCATCCTTGGCGGTAACTACATCCCACCCCTGACGTTCCATCAGTCGCGAAGTCACTTTTCTTACGGTCACTGAGTCATCGACGATCATCACCGTACGAACGCTAGTTTGTGTTTCTGGTTCTGGTTCCGGTTCCACTTCAACCTGCGTTAACTCAATCGGCTGACCGGTCTCGTGACTGCGTACCAACGCCATAACATCCAGAATAACAACAACACTACCGTCTCCCAGGATGGTTGCCCCGGAAATACCGCCCACCTCACTGAACTGCGGTCCAAGTGTTTTCACGACCACTTCTCTTGAACCAATGACCCGGTCCACCTGGAGCGCTACCGCGTTATCGCCACTACTGGCCAGAATGACTGGCAGCGGTGCTACCTGACCTTCAAGGCTCGGCTGGTGAGATTTGTCCAACATACTTCCGAGATACTCAAGCCGATATGGTTCGCCAAATATCTCGATTGGTGGCGCATCCGGTTGGTAGTAAGCCTCAAGTTCATAAGGACTGACCCGGTGAATTCCGTGAATGGTATTCAGCGGTACCGCGTAGGTTTCCTCTTTCACAACGATCATAAGCGCGCGATTGATGGACACCGTGAACGGAATCCGAATAGTGAACTCGCTCCCTACTCCAAGGATTGAATCGATACTCATCGAACCGCCCAGCGCCTTGATCTCACTTCCAACCACGTCCATGCCGACGCCACGACCAAAAATCTGAGTGAGCTTCTGGGCAGTACTGAAACCTGCATGCATGATGAATTGCATCACTTCGTGATCGGAGACATCAGATCCTTCGCTGATTAACCCACGGTCAATAGCCTTTGCCCGCACCGCTTCAACATTAATGCCACCACCATCGTCACTGATAGTCAGGATGACGTAGCCGCCCTCTCGGGACAGTCGCAGACTTATTCGTCCCTGATCTGGCTTACCCGCTTCCGCACGCTTCTCGGCAGACTCGATCCCGTGATCCACTGCGTTACGCAACATGTGCTCAAGTGGCGCGGTAATGCGATCCAATACACTTCTGTCCAGTTCACCTTCTACATTGAAAGCGTCAAACCGAACTGATTTCCCAATCTCGCCGCTAACTTGCCTGACAATTCTCCTAAGTCTGGGAATCAATCGGGCAAACGTTACCATCCGTGTACGCGTGAGTCCCTCTTGCAATTCACTGGCGATTCGCGCCTGTTGATGGAGCAAGGTTTCCGCATCGCGTGACCTGTTAACCAGTGTGTCCTTGAGATCCAGCATGTCCGATGAGCTTTCATTCAGCGTCCTGGAGATCTCCTGCAACATGGTGTATCGATCCATTTCCAATTCGTCGAAGGCGGACTCACCTTCACCATGTTGCGATATCAAGGTTTCTCGCGATTCAGCTTCAATTTCCAATCGTCGAACCTGATCCCGAACTCGGTTAATGGTGTCTTCCATTTCCTGAATGGCATCACCGAAATCCGATATCTGTTGTTCTACACGACCGCCATTAATACTCGACTCGCCCGCAAGACCGATTAGTTCCTCAAGAAGATCAGCAGATACACGTACCATCTCCTGGGCCGCAGGAGTCGCGGCATCAGAAGCCGCGGGTGCAGCCTTCTCTGGCTCCTGAGTCGGTGGCTCATCCGCAGATTGTGGCGCCGGCGCCGCCTGCTCAGTCGCCGGTTCCTTAGATGTTAGCAGTGAAGCAAGATCTTTTCCCGAGGCTTCACCTGCCGCCAGGCGAGTATATATACCTACACGCCGAGTGATCTCATCCTGCTGTTGATTAAGCGATGCAAAAAACTGTTCGTTAAGTTCCACAGGATTTGACTGGATGCCGATCAGGTAGGTCTCGAAGTTATGGGTATACTCACCGAGGCTATTCAAACCAGCCATGCGAGAACCGCCCTTTAGCGTGTGCAGATGGCGTAACAACAAGTCCAGAGGTTCCGAATTGTCCGGCGATTCGCTCCAGCCCTGGATGCTCTCATCAATGCCTTCCAAGAGTTCTTCGGTTTCCTCCAGAAAGATGGGCAGAATATCATCGTCAACATCGTCTGGTGGTAGTTCAACTTCCGCCGCAGGCGCTACAACTTCCGCCGCGGGCGCTGCTCCACCGTTAGTTATTGCTTCGGCCAGGGCAACCATCTCCTGGACCTCAAAGGCGTCTTGATTCTGATTCCTGAAGGCTTCAACCCCTTCGGGGATACGTTCGGTAACGGTTTCGATCAGCGATAACATCTCGTCATCAGGAGAAATCGAATTATCTATTACCCGGTTGAGCATGTTCTCTATTGACCAAGCCAGTTCACCGACGACGGTCGCACCAACCATTCGCCCACTGCCTTTTAGGGTATGGAACGCCCTGCGAATTTCAGCTAGCGCGTCCGCGTCACTTGTGTCTTCCCGCCATTGAGGTAGGTATTCCGAAATGGTCTCCAGCACTTCTTCTGCTTCCTCGACAAAGATTTCGAGGATTTCTTCGTCAATCAGGTCGTCGTCATCTTCGACAACCTCCGTTACTGCCGCAGTTGGTTCAGGCTGTTCTTCTGTTTCTGGAGTCTCTTCGACAACTTCGTCGGACTCTTCTGGTTCGACGATTTCGACTTCCGGCTCTACCCCAACAGCGAAGCCCAGTTTCTCAACTGCTTCTTCTGCCACTTCGATCATCTGTATATAGGGATCGTTGGCGCTCTCAAGTAATCGTTCAAGGTAGTAATCAATACTGGTTATCGCATCTGCCAGATCATCCATATGCGAGAGCTCGGGTCGAACTTTCCCCGACATTAGCTGGTTCACATAATGCGATGCCGCAACAAGAACATCGCCCGACCTCTCCTGGTTTGCTATAAGCAGGCCACCTCGTAACGCGAGCAAAGCGTCGGATAGCGTTTCGAGTTTGTCGTAATCAAAATCAGAGGACACAAATTCGATGACTGCATCCTTGCATTTGGCCAATCCATTTCTGGTTTCACTAACGACTGCTGCTTGAGCATCGTTCAGATCACCAAAGGATTCGCCATCTCCTCCATCGCTATCCCCTGCAAGAACACCCAACGACGCCTCAATTTCAATCAGGGCACGAGCCATATCGAGCAAGTGTTCTTCGTCTGGTGTCGCCTCGCCATCTTTGACTGACTTGATGAACGCTACCTGCTCGCCAACGGTCTCTTGATGCTGCGTTAACCCAACAACGACCAGGGTACTTGATATCTGCTCCAGCATAGGCAGCAGTTCCACCAGATCACTATCATTACATGCTGCTGACCTCACGAACAGATCGAGCTTGTCGGTAACACTGGTCAATTCTTCTTTGAGGATTCTTGCGACAGCAGACAACGTTTCATCGTCGGGCCCTATAGCGACTTCTTCAAAAGTGTCATCGCCACCGCCTTTCGATTTGTATACTTCCCTGGCATCGACGATCTTTGGCGTATCCTTACTGGCGCCGTCGATTACTGAAATGAAACTCTGAACAAGATCATCCGAAATGGGCTGATTGAGACCCTCTACACCATCTTCAGATAGCTGTTTTAGAACCTTATCTACCGCCTTTAACGCGTTGGCGGAATTCGAATTCAGTTTGATAGCACCGCTAGTTATAGCCTCGATACTCGCGAGCCCTAGTCGCGATAAGTTTCCTACTGGTGAGTTGCCGCACAACTTGATGAGCATCGAGAAAACCTTACCGATCAAGGTCAGGTTTTCCTCGACGCTGGATTTCTTAATTACCGCAACCAGCGCCTGCTGATACCTTGCTCTTAGTTTAGGAACGTTGGTAGCTCCGTTCCCGCTTTCAAAGGCCGCCAACGACTCATCGCCTGCCGGGGTCTGAAATGCGGAAAGATCCTCCTTGGCTTCCTCTTCCGAATAATCACCGATTCGTTCTTCACCCCGCGCCAATCTGAGGTTATTAACGATCGGCATATAGTTAGCTTCGGTATCGGCTTGCTCACGCTGAATTCGATACAGGTATGCCGGCATCTGCAGTATGGACTGCATGAGTACTTCCTGGGCCTTCTCGACATCCGGCACGCTACTATTCATCAAGGCTTGCGCCATATCTTCCATTTCGCGCGCGACCTGAGTTGGTCCATCAAGCTGAACCATCTGCAACGTAACGTTTACCTGGTGAAGCGCTGTCAGACAGGCGCGCAGGCTACCCGTGTCGTCGGGTGACTCCGCGAACATCTCTAAGGTCTGTTGCGCTTGCTTAAGGGTTTGGCCAATCTCTCCCTTAATCCAATCCAGCGCTACATAGTCTTGTGACGCGCTGATAGTCCTGTCGCCTTCATCATTTACTAAGGTAACTTAAAGCCGGTTACGGAAGCTCTTAATTCATCCGTCATTTCAACCAGGTTACCAACCGCTGTTGCAGTATTCTTCGTACCATCCGTCGTTTGGGTCGTAATCTCCTGGATCGATTTCATCGTATTGGAAATTTTCCCAGCAGATGCGGCTTGCTGGCGCGCAGCATCTGAAATGTTCTCAATAATCTCCGCTAATGATTTCGACACGCTCTCAATTTCACCCAGCGCTACGCCGGCGTCCTGGGCTCGCTGCGTACCTTGCACAACCTCCGCGGTTGTTTGTTCCATTGAAGCAACGGCTTCGTTGGTATCGCTCTGAATAGTCTTCACCAGTGCAGATATCTGTTGCGCTGCAGCACCTGACTGCTCTGCAAGCCTCTGAACCTCGTCAGCAACTACTGCGAAACCTTTGCCCGCATCACCAGCCATCGAAGCTTGAATCGCCGCGTTCAACGAAAGAATATTGGTTCGATCGGCGATGTCGTTAATCAGAGCAACAATATCGCCAATTTCCTGAGAGCTTTCGCCCAACCGCTTCATTCGTTTCGCCGATTCCTGAATCTGCCCTCGAATGTTATCCATCCCATCAATTGTGTTCTGGACCACAACCGCTCCGTTGCTAGCGATATCTACCGAGCGCTCCACGACCGATGACGATTCCGCCGCATTGTAAGAAACCATATCAATGGAGACAGCCATCTCGTTAACAGCTTCGGATACGTCTGAGATTTCCGCAGCCTGTTGCTGCGACGCGTCCGCTAGTTGGCCTACTGATTGCTGTGTCTGATCTGCAGCGGAAGATACTTGCGTTGATGTCTCATTGATCTTCGATACCAGTGCACGCATCTGATCGATGGAAAAATTAATGGAGCCCGCAATTGCTCCAGTAAAGCTCTCCGTCACAGTAGCTTGTACCCTAAGATCACCATCAGCGAGGTCAGCCAGTTCATCAAGCAGCTGCAGAATAGCGGCCTGATTTTCCTCATTTCTAACCGCAGCTTCTCCCATCTTCTGGTTGGTCTCACGGAATATCAGGAATGTAATACACAAGATAACAAGCAGCGCCGAACCACCGAATATGGCTCCCAGCATCGGTGAAGCCAACCCGGCACTTTCTGAATATACGGCCAAAAGCTGATCAACGGCCGCCCCCAAATCGTCCGATTTGGCATAGATCTGATCGGCGGCATTTTTGATCTGCCTGACGTCTCCGGAACGAGCTGTGATATCTCCAACCCCGCTTAATATCGAACGATAGTGGTTGTCGATTCGCGTCAAACTGGATTGAATCTCTCCATCAATCACCGCTGTCAACAACAGTTCCCGATCACCATTGATAAAACCTTCCATGACGCGCTTAAAGCTAAGGATGTCTCGGTTAAAACTATCCATCAGACTTGATGAACTTGCCTGCAACATCTTGTCGATCGTTCTGGACATCCTCTCAACCAGAACCGTCTGACGCTGCGCGAGCACGATCTCAGTTGGTGCAACAGACAACCTCAATAAGGCACTAACCACTTTGTTGTTTTCCTGCTGAATCGCCGACATTGAAATCGCAAGAACCGCAGAAATATCTTTCAACTGAAGTATTGCATCCTGATTACCCGAAATCAGATCTACGTAACTGTTCGTTTCTTCCCAATGCGAATTTATCTGATTAAGTTTCGATTTCGCGGCATCCGATGACGCCGGTAAGCCAATTCCCGGATTCCCATTTCTTAGGTAACCCAGATGGGCCTGGAACTGCGAACTGCTCTCGGCCAACGAGGATAGTGAACTGACATTTCCAGCAGCCGCATTAATCGCGTGCTTAGAAACCTCCTGAGACAGAGACTTCAACTGGTTACCGTAGGAAAGGTAGGCACTGGTCCGATCCATATTCTGCTGCACCAGAGCATAGTTCACGGCGAATGCGACGATAAGTCCAATCAGAACTAGCACAAGGCCCGCGATAATCGGGTTGCGTAGTAGATTAATTCGATCTGCCATTTACGTCTACTTCGTTAATTGCCGACGCTAGGCCGCAACTGCCAGGGTCTCAAAATTCGGGTCCTGAGCGAGCGCTTCGAGGCTCAGTACCGGCCATTGAATACCTGCAACTCGGTAGCTTCCTCTTAGGAAAGGCATAAACATGTCAGCAACCTCTCCAGCATCTTCCTCAAACGTATCACTCGGAAAATGCTGCATTCCCAGGGATTCATCAATGATGAATCCCATATAGCGATCCTCTAATTCATAGGCAAGCACTCTACGTTGTGCTCGTGGCCTGTTCGACGCCTGACCAAAGTAAACATCCAGATCAAGAATAGCCATCAATCGGCCTCGGACATTGCCAACACCAACAACAAAATCTTTCACACCCGGGACTCTTGTGGCCTGCGGCATTCTCATGAGTTCGGCAACTTCATCCATCGGTGACACAAAACGTTGACCTAACAGGTTGAATCCAAGGCCCGCCCAGTGTGTCGGGGTATCATCAAGCGAGGGCAAATCGATCGAAATTGTCTCACCTCTTGTGGCGAGCTCGACCAGTGCCTGATATGCATTAACCTCACTCATCATTCAACCTTATAGAAAAGACTCCATAACACTTGATCGCTGCTGTGAATTAACCGGCTTGGTCAGATATCCTTTTGCGCCCTGTCTCTCTCCCCAAACCTTGTCTGTCTCCTGATCTTTACTGCTAACGATAATCACTGGAATATGCTTCGTTTCCGCTCCCTGAGTTATCTGCCTGGTCGCCTGGAAACCGTTCATGTCAGGCATGACAATGTCCATCAAGACCACATCTGGCTGCTCTTTTTTTGCCAGATCAACACCGTCACGACCATTCTCTGCAGTTATGACTTCATAGCCCAATTTTTCCAGCATTTCCCTAAACTGAAAGATCTCTGTTTTTGAATCATCAACGACGATTATCTTTGACATCTAATATCTCCTAACAAACCGCTCCATTACTCATCTTTGAGGTGATCCTTTATCGCACTTAGCAATTCATCTTTGCTAAACGGCTTGGTTAGGTACTGATCCGATCCAACAATTCTGCCCTTAGCCCTATCAAATAAACCATCTTTACTCGACAACATGATGACAGTAGTACTCTGAAAAGCACTGTTATTTTTGATAAGGGCACAGGTCTGATAGCCGTCGAGCCGGGGCATCATAATGTCGACAAAAATGATCGATGGTTGAGAATCAGCGATCTTCGCTAGCGCGTCGAAACCGTCGGTTGCCGTAATTACTTCGCAACCGGCTTTCGATAGGAGTGTTTCAGACGTCCTTCGGATGGTCTTACTATCATCGATGACCATAACTTTGACACCATCAAAATGGTCGTCCATAAGCGCTTAACCTAGGTCTTCTGGCCAGTATAATTGCAACAAAAATGCATTGATGCCGGTGAGTTGCACCGCATTTTGTATCACAGTTGTTAAACTCAATCCATAAGTACCCGACAATAAAGGGAATTTTGACTACAACACCTTCCCAAGTCGTTTACAATACACAGCAAAAATCAGGGGATAAATCCTAGTATCAGCATGCTCACACAAATTTACCTGCTATCCAAGAGGCGCTAAGCCTTGACAGTTAAACTCGGTATCGTGATGGACCCGTTGGAATCCATCAAACCCAGGAAAGACAGTACATTGGCCATGATGTACGCGGCACAAGAGCGTGGCTGGCGCGTGTTTGAAATTCAGCAGCAAGGCCTCTTCGTCAACAATAATGAGGTATTAGCGCGACATCGAGAGGTCCGCGTTTCCCTGGATGAAACCGCCTGGTTCACCACCCTAAACACAACTTCCACTCCTCTAGCCGACTTTGACCTGGTTCTTTTGCGTAAGGATCCACCATTCGATATGGAGTATGTCTATACGACGTATCTTCTTGAATTAGCAGAGAAAAAGGGACTTTTGGTACTTAACAGGCCATCGAGTGTCCGTGACTGCAATGAGAAACTCTACGCATTACAGTTCCCGGATTGCTGCCCACCTCATGCGGTCAGCAGGGACCCGCAAATACTCCGTGATTTCTATGAAGAACATCAGGATGTCATCTTCAAACCCCTTGATGGTATGGGGGGTGCCTCGATATTTCGAGTTGGCCCTGGGGACAAAAATCTAGGCGTAATTATTGAAACCCTGACCGGGCATGGTCAGCGCCAGGCCATGGTGCAACGGTTTATTCCCGAAATTGAAGACGGTGATACCCGAATTCTCTTGATTAATGGGCGGCCCGTGCCCTACGGACTCGCCCGAATTCCCTCCAAGAACGAGAATCGGGGAAATCTGGCCGCAGGTGGCGAAGGTGTCGGACGTGAACTCACTGACCGAGATCGTTTCATCTGCGATCAGGTAGGTCCCTCATTGACGGCAAAAGGCCTCTATTTTGTGGGTATCGACGTTATCGGCGATTATCTAACCGAGATAAACGTTACTTGTCCCACCTGCTTACGAGAACTTAATAGGGCATATGACCTCGATATCGCCGGGGACTACATA
This sequence comes from uncultured Gammaproteobacteria bacterium, assembly GCA_913045175.1. GTDB lineage: Bacteria > Pseudomonadota > Gammaproteobacteria > Pseudomonadales > Azotimanducaceae > UBA7455. The sequence goes on from CAJWQG010000017.1 coordinate 32,382, forward strand.
AATTTTATCGACCAGACTTTTCTCAGCAAGTAATGGCCGCAGTTAACTCCGCTCTCGCCCCGGACGTTTCCGCACTAGATAGGCTAACTTTCACCGTATTTCTTGCAGTTGCCTTGCACGCGATGATTATCCTTGGTGTGACCTTCACCCGAGAAGACCATGCGCCATCCACGCATACAATGGAGGTTACTCTGGCTCAACACCGAAGCATCAACAGACCAGACAAGGCAGACTTCGTGACTCAGTTCAACCAGACAGGTAGTGGAACGCTGGATGAAAAACGATTGCTTACCACTCCCCACGAAGCTCAATTCTTTGATACCACCATTAGGGAGACAACACCGGCACAGGTCCCACAGCTTGCAAAGCGCAGAGAGCAGGAACTGATTCCGGTGGTTACTACAACAGGCAATACCAAATCAATTACGAGTGCCCAGGAGAAAGTCGTCGACCCTATCCCTGACGACGATAACGCACACCAGGAAAAATCCTTGCTCCAACGTAGCCTGGAGATCGCCAGCCTCGAAGCAAGACTGGACAAACAACGGGAGATCTATGCCAAGCGGCCTAGAATTAAGCGGCTAACCAGTTTATCCACCGCTTCAAGCGCGGACGCTTATTACCTGAATTCCTGGCGTCGCAAGATAGAAAACATAGGTAACCTCAACTATCCAGATGAAGCGCGAAAGCAGCGGCTATACGGATCTCTTAGACTCATGGTCGCCATCCTTCCCGACGGAACACTCAAAGAAATCGAAATGCTCGAGTCTTCCGGGCACAGTGTCCTCGACGACGCGGCTCTGCGTATCGTGAGCCTCGCTGCGCCGTTCGCACCATTTCCAGATGAGCTACGCCAAACAACAGACGTGCTGGAAATTATCCGAACCTGGCAGTTTCGCCGAAACAGCATGCGCAGCTTTTGATCGTGGAAGAAGATTCATTTGGCGGCAAATTCTTAATAGCGCTTCCAAGTCTTCAGGGTGATTTCTTCCAGCATACTATTACTCTAGTGATCGACCATTCAGATTCTGGCGCATTCGGCCTGGTAATAAACAAGACCGCAGACCTCAACCTATCTGATCTGGTTTCCACAGACTTCAATTTACCCCCCGCACAGCTACCGGTCTTGTTGGGCGGTCCGGTTGAGCAGGACCATCTATACTTTCTTCACAGCACCGAAAAATCTTACACTGACAGCTACTGCATAAACGGTGACGTTACACTAACCACCTCAGCAGAACTGTTGGACGATTTGTCCAGGGAACAGGCACCAGAAAATATGATGGCTTTAATGGGCTACGCAGGATGGGCGGCAGGTCAGCTGGAAAGTGAAGTTAGCCGGGACGCCTGGCTTATCGCACCCTTCGAGAAAGATGTGCTTTTTTCAACGCCTTTGGCTGAACGTCCCGTTATCGCCGCTCGAAATATGGGAGTGGACCTAAACCTTATCATCGGCGACACGCGTCAACATTGACTTAACGATATGACTAGCAATGAACTCATTATGGGCTTCGACTACGGCACCAAGAAAATTGGCGTTGCTATCGGTCAGCGCGTTACCCGAACAGCTAATCCTGTTGCTATCGTCCGTGCAGAAAATGGAAAGCTGGATTGGTCCCACATAGAACGTCTTGTAGATGAATGGCGACCGCAGCAATTTGTTGTCGGTCTACCGCTCAATATGGATGACTCGGAAAGCGAAATGTCTAAACTGGCCACTCGTTTCTCTTCTCAGCTACAAGCCCGGTTTAGCATTACAGTACATTGTATGGATGAGCGGCTAAGCACCTTCGAAGCCCGTCAGAATGAAACAGGAAACCGTAATTCACGTAAAGCAGAGTTTGATGATGCGGCAGCGGCGCTAATCCTGGAATCCTGGCTACGTCAGCAACCTTAAGTTGGTACCCTGTACTTTACCTACCCAAACCAATGTCGTCTTGGTTGGCTTCGAGAGATAACCCCTGGGGTTGGCCCTGTTGAGAAATATCTCCACCGGATAATTTGATCAGCAATCGTAAGTCATTCGCGGAATCAGCCGATGCAAGGGCAGAGTCATAGGAGATATGTCCCTCGCTGAAAAGCTTGTATAGCGCCTGATCGAATGTCTGCATTCCCAGCTCAGAGGATTTGGTCATGATCTCCTTGATAGCATGCACCTCGCCCTTACGAATAGTGTCTGCAACCAAAGGTGAATTAATTAAAACCTCGATTGCTGCTCGAAGGCCCTCTCCGTCAATAGTTGGTACGAGCTGTTGAGCAACCATACCCCTCAAATTCAAAGATAGGTCCATCCAAACCTGGTCGTGCCTGTCGGAGGGGAAAAAATTGATAATTCAATCGAGCGCCTGGTTTGCGTTATTCGCGTGCAATGTCGCCAAACAAAGGTGACCGGTTTCTGCAAATGCAACTGCATAGTCCATCGTTTCTCGACCTCGAATCTCACCAATCATTATCACATCGGGTGCCTGACGCAGCCTATTCTTCAATGCAACCTCAAAGCTTGGCGTATCAACACCCACTTCTCGCTGCGTTACCATACATCCCCTGTGGTCATGGATGTATTCGATCGGGTCTTCAATAGTGATGATGTGGCCCTTACTTTTTTCGTTACGGTAACCAATCATTGAAGCAAGTGAAGTTGATTTACCAGTGCCCGTCGCGCCAACGAAAATAATCAGCCCACGTTTGGTCATTGCCAGTGTCTTAATGACATCTGGAAGCATCAGTTCATCAACCGTCGGTATCACGTCTTCGATACGACGTAACACCATTCCCGCGTAATTCCGCTGGTAAAAGGCGCTTACACGAAACCTGCCAGCGATCGGTGATTGAATAGCGAAGTTACACTCCCGGTCCGATTCAAACTCTTGAATCTGCGCCTCCGTCATCGTCGCATGCACCATCTCCCGCGCCTGTTCCGGAGTAAGGGCGGCCTTGGACATTGGCATCAATCTGCCCCTGACCTTGATGGAAGGTGGCAGCCCGGCCGTAATGAATAAATCCGAAGCTTCCTGATCAACAACGACCTTCAGGAGGTTGTCAAAATCAATCATCGTTAAATCACCGTTTACGCAAAATCTTCAAGTATCTTAGCTTTTTCCGCCGCCGCTTCTTTAGTGATCAACGACTGTTCTAACAGATTCTTCAGGCACTGGTCGAGGGTTTGCATACCAAGCAGCCCTCCCGTCTGGATCGCGGAATACATCTGCGCCACCTTGTCTTCACGAATAAGGTTCCTGATCGCCGGGGTACAAAGCATGATCTCGTGCGCAGCTACTCTGCCGCCGCCAATTTTTTTCATAAGATTCTGGGATATCACCGCTTGTAAAGACTCAGACAGCATCGAGCGCACCATGGATTTCTCAGCTGCAGGGAATACATCGATAACCCGATCAATTGTCTTCGCCGCGGAGGACGTATGCAGGGTCCCGAATACCATGTGGCCCGTTTCCGCAGCCTCCAGAGCTAACCGGATCGTTTCCAGGTCTCGCATTTCCCCTGCCAGGATAATATCCGGGTCTTCCCGCAATGCCGAACGTAATGCTTCGTTAAAGCCCAGCGTGTCGCGATGTACTTCACGCTGATTGACCAGGCATTTCTTACTTTCATGTACGAATTCAATCGGATCCTCTACGGTGAGAATATGTTGATAGCGCGTGTCATTGATGTAATCCATCATGGCAGCAAGCGTGGTACTTTTTCCTGATCCTGTAGGTCCGGTAACGGTGATCAATCCCCGGGGGGTCTCCGCGATTTTGCGGAATGTTTCTCCCATCCCAGTTATTCTATGGACAGAACCTTTGAGGGGCTGGTCCTGAACAAGCCACCCGAGCCACGATTATGGTTAAACGCGTTGACCCTAAACCGGGCCACACCAGGAATCTCAAATGAAAAATCGCACTCAAAGAACTCTTCGTAGTCCTTGCGCTGTTTGTCATTCATAATCTCGTAAATCAGTTCATGAACTTCTTTGTGATCGAGCGCTGGTAAATTGATACGCCTAATATCACCGTCGACGCGGATCATGGGAGGTAAACCCGCAGATAGATGCAGGTCAGACGCACCTTGTTTTTCGCTAAAAGCCGATAATTCCGTAATATCCATTGTTACCTAACTGTTTGACCGTTTTGAGGCATGTTGAGGAATTGCCTGATTATCTAGTGGAAAACTTATCCCGTTGATGGACTAATAGTAGTATTGATGCTGAAAATAAACGACTTTTTCCTTACTGAAGCGTGTTGAGCAATAATGACCAATGTAGTCGAAAACCTGTCTCGAGTTAGGAAAAGGATCGAGCGCGCCTGTTCTGCAAGCGGCCGAGATCCCCGGGAGATTACTCTGCTGGCAGTCAGCAAGACAAAACCGATGGAAATGGTGCGGCAAGCTTTCGCTGCCGGTCAGCTCGATTTCGGTGAGAATTACTTACAGGACGCTACCAGCAAAGTACAAGCCCTGCCTCATGCCCGTTGGCACTTCATAGGCCAGATCCAGTCCAACAAAACTCGATCGATTGCTGCGGACTTCGACTGGGTACACTCATTAGCAAGCGAGAAGATCGCCCGAAGACTCAACAGTCAAAGGGAGTCAGCAATCCCGATCAACGTTTTGCTGCAGATTAACGTCAGTAGTGATCCCGCCAAAGCAGGCATCGAGGTAGAACGAGCTAGCGATTTACTCGATAAGGTCAAAGACATGCAAAATCTGAAGCCACGCGGTTTAATGACCATCACAGAGAATACCGAGGATACTGATGAACTTCGCGGATATTTCGCGAAACTCAGGAAACTTTTAGAGGATCTAAACGCAACACACGACCTCGAAGACTTCGATCAGCTGTCGATGGGAATGACCGCGGATCTCGAGCCGGCAATAACAGAGGGCGCCACAATCGTTCGCATCGGAACCGCCATATTTGGGCAACGGAAAAAGAAGGAACAACAATGAACATTACATTTATGGGCTCGGGCAACATCGCTCGCGCGATCATCAAGGGTTTACTGGCTAATGGCACGCCCGCTTCACAGATTACTGCTGCCGATCCTTTTGCGGCCGCATTAGAAGAAGCTGCCAAGCTCGGAGTTAACACCACTGACGACAATTGTGCGGCGGTCAGTCAATCTGATATTGTAATAATATCGGTTAAACCCAACGTCGTAGCTGAGCTAGCCAGCGAGATAGCAGATGTTATAGGAGAACGTCTAGTGATATCTGTCGCTGCCGGGATCACAAGCGCCTCACTAAGGAGTTGGCTTGGAGAATCTACGCATATCATTCGCTGCATGCCCAATACCCCTGCTCAGATCCAGAGTGGAATTACAGGCCTCTACGCGACAGCCGCGATCAACGAAGACGAAAGGAATATCGCGGGTCAAATTCTCGGCGCGGTCGGCGCGTACATCTGGGTTAATGATGAAGCAGAACTTCACGCTGTTACCGCCGTCTCCGGTAGCGGTCCTGCTTATTTCTTTTACGTGATCGAAGCGATGGAAAAAGCAGCGCTTCAACTAGGACTAAGTAGCGACGTTGCGCGCAAACTGGTTCTCGAGACCGCGGTTGGCGCCACAAAAATGGCCCGGGCTCAGACGACCAAGACTACCGAACAACTAAGACGTGAAGTTACATCCCCTGGTGGCACAACAGAAGCAGCAATCAACACGCTGGAGCGTGGCGATCTAAGTGGACTGTTTGATAAGGCGATTGCAAGCGCCAACGCCCGGTCAATTGAGCTTGCCGGCGACGCAAGTTAATCAGTAAGCTGTTGTCAAATACAAAACATTCTATAGGTAACCATGGCAGGTAACTTCGCAAGCGCCGGTATCTTTCTGATCCAGACTTTCTTTGGCATCTACCTCATTCTGGTGATGCTGCGTTTCCTGATGCAGGTTTCCCGAGCTGACTATTACAATCCAATCTGCCAGGCCATCGTCAAGCTAACGGATCCGGCGATTAAACCTCTGCGAACCTTGCTGCCTACGGTCAGAAGCATCGATTTCGCTACACTCACGGTCGCTCTTATCGTTCAATTGGTATCAGTAGTACTCATCATGACTATCGTCGGCAGCTACTTTTTCGCCCCTATCTATGTTGCGTGGTCGCTGCTGGGCATCGTCTCCACCATCCTAGACATTTATTTCTTCGCTCTCATCATTGGTGTCATTGCAAGCTGGATCGCACCCTTTTCTCATCATCCTGCGCTTTCCCTGGTAAGTCAGATCACCGAGCCAATATGTACCCCCGCACGAAAACTGCTGCCGCCTATGGGTGGTGTTGATTTCTCCATCATCCTGGTCTTCGTCGCCATTACGCTGATCGACTCATATTTGGTCATTCAACCTATAGCAAACATGCTGGGGGTCCCACCCGGGTTAATACTGGGTCTTCGATAAAAGAAGGTCCTATGACGAACAACAAATGAAACACTTTGTCTGGATAGCCCTGTTATGCACCGGTCAGGCGTTTTGCCAGCAGATGCAGAATTGGAAGGGCTACGATATCCACTATTCCACTTTCCCGAGTACATTGGTCCCGGTCGACGTCGCGAAGGCACATAACATCGTGCGCGGAAAAAACCGTCTGATCACCAACGTTTCCATACGCAAAGAAGCACAACCTGTTCGTGCAGAAATCCATGGTACTGCCCAGAACCTGCTACATCAGGAAGTAGCGCTGACCTTCATTGAGGTCAAAGAACAACAGGCGATTTATTATCTTTCAACTCAAATCGTGAACGAGGAGGACACGATCTCATTTCGAATATTCATCAAACCGGAGTCAGAGATCGACACATACGAGCTTGAGTTCACACGGCAATACTACTGATGCGCTATATACTCGCCAGTAATAACGATCATAAATTAGAAGAGTTCAGGGCACTAACTTCGACCCTGTTCGAGCTGGTTGGCCAACAGCAGTTCAATATACCCAGTGCCGAAGAAACCGGTCTGACATTCGTTGAGAACGCGCTGATAAAAGCCCGCCACGCAAGCAAGCTAAGCGGTCTACCTGCCATTGCAGATGACTCAGGTCTGGAAGTGGACGCACTGGGAGGCAGGCCGGGAATATACTCGGCAAGGTTCACTGGTGATGCTGCGACTGACGGTGACAATGTCAGTAAACTCCTGGCCGAAATGTCAGGCGAAGAAACACGTAATGCCCGTTTTCAATGCATAATCGTTCTGCTCAAGCACGAGCTGGACCCAACCCCGTTAATTGCACACGGAACACTGGCAGGTGAGATTCTGACTGAGCCGAGAGGTCAGGCAGGTTTTGGATACGATCCGGTTTTCTATCTACCCAACCTGAACAAAACAGTGGCTGAGTTACCAGCGCAAGAGAAGAATGAAATCAGTCATCGAGCGCGAGCGTTTCACCAGTTACTGAGTTTGCTGGAATGATCTCTCTCGGACTTTATGTACACTTCCCCTGGTGCGTAAAGAAATGTCCTTACTGCGATTTCAACTCACATGAGCTAAATAGCGGTTTCCCGGAAGAAGAATACGTTGCAACCCTGCTTGAAGATTTGCACGACGACGCACCACTATTTAATCGCCCCATCGATTCAGTCTTTTTCGGTGGAGGCACACCCAGCCTCTTCTCGCCCGAAAGCTTCGATCAGGTCTTGTCGGAGGCCCAACGTCTGCTACCCTTCAGTGAAAAGGCAGAGATCACGCTTGAGGCCAATCCTGGTGCCCTCGATATGTCACACATCAATGGGTATCGGGATGCCGGTATCAATCGGCTCAGTCTCGGCGCTCAGTCCTTTAACGACCAGCATCTCAAATCACTTGGGCGAATCCACAGTTCAGACGATATTACTCAAGCAATCAGTGCTGCGCGCGCCGCCGGCTTCGACAATATCAATCTCGACCTAATGCATGGTCTGCCATATCAGAAATGGGTAGATGCAGAAAAGGATCTGATGAGGGCGATCGCCTTTGAACCGGAACACATTTCCTGGTACCAACTCACGATCGAACCCAATACCGTGTTTCACCGCTACCCCCCTGTCTTGCCCGGCGAGTCAATGCTATTGGAGATCTACGATCGGGGTATGGAGGTACTTGCCGCGCATGGTTACACGCGGTATGAGATCTCGGCCTTTAGCCGATCGGACAGACGAAGCAAACATAATACAAACTATTGGCAATTCGGCGACTACATCGGGATCGGCGCGGGAGCTCATGGCAAATACACCAGCGACCAGCAAATATTTCGCACAACCAAGACTCGTTTACCCCGCGACTACCTTAAAGCCCCAAACAAAAAGACCACTCGCGTCCCAGAATCTGAAATCACTCTCGAATACATGATTAACGCTTTGCGCCTGGTCGATGGTACAAGCCTTGGAAATTTTGAAGATCGAACGGGTCTGCCTCAGGTCGCTATCACGAAATTCCTTGAGCAAGCCAAGACGCTGGGATTTATTGAGAAGGAGGTTCCCGGTCACATCGTTCCTACAAACAAGGGACTTCGCTTTGTAGATGAGGTTTTGCTTTTGCTCGACTAAGCGACCGACTAGGGATGGTAGCGATACGCCATATCAAAAACATCATGTCCATGGCGTTTACCCCGAACCTCAAATTTGGTTTCTCCTCGCCGAGGTATCGTGGTCACCTCAAATCGGTCATCCGCGTTAAATACCTCACCAATCTGTTCCGCGTAGTTAGCCCAGTCCGTGGCAATGTGAACCACGCCTTCAGGCTCAAGTACTCGTGCTGCTCGATCAATAAACGCCGCATTAATCAGTCTACGTTTATGATGTCGTTTTTTTGGCCATGGGTCCGGAAAAAACAGCTGTAGCCGATTGACGCTCTTTACAGGAAGGTGACTTTCCAAAACGCTGATGGCGTCCATATTCATTACACGAATATTGGATACGCCGCTTTCCTGCATCTTAAGCAATAGATGACCAACACCTGGACGATGCACTTCAATACCAAGAAAATTCCGCTCGGCATCCGCCTGCGCCATCGCAAGGAGTGAATCTCCCATGCCAAAGCCAATCTCTACGGTAAGGGCCCCAGCCTGGGGAAACATTTTACCAGGATCGCATTCACCCTTGGGCTCAACACCAAAGTCCTTCCAATATTGAGACAACGAACGCTTCTGCCCAGGTGTCATACGACCCTGACGCAATACATAGCTGCGAATCTGTTTCGGTTCCATTAAAAACCAGCAATTAAAACAGGTCAGTCAGTGACCAGCTGTTGACGAAGCTTTTTGAGGGCATTTTGCTCCAGCTGCCTAACCCGTTCAGCAGAAATGCTGAACTGGTCTGCTAAATCGTGAAGCGTGCGCTTTTTCTCAGTTAACCAACGAGAAGAGATAATTTCTTTTGCACGAGGATCGAGTCCTTCATAGGCCACCATCAGACGTCCATGTTCATATTCTTCAAGGTCCTGCTTTTCTACTTTGCTTCCCGGGTCGTCATTGACGCTACTCAAAAACTGAGCTGGTGCCGAACCCTCTTCGTCGTCGGCAGGCGTCAGATCAAAACATTCATCACGAGAGGCCAATCGCCCTTCCATCTGACGAACAATCTTTGGTTCAACCCCGAGCGCCTCTGCTATGTCGGACACTTCCTGCTCATTCATCCAGCCGAGACGTTTCTTGGCACTACGCAGGTTAAAAAACAGCTTCCTCTGAGACTTGGTTGTCGCAATTTTGACGATTCGCCAATTCTTGAGAATGAACTCATGGATTTCCGCTTTTATCCAATGAACAGCAAAAGACACCAGTCTTACCTTGAATTCCGGGTTGAATCGCTTCACCGCCTTCATCAGACCAACATTACCTTCCTGAATCAGATCCGCCTCTGATAAACCGTATCCGGAAAACGAACGCGCCACATAGACAACGAAGCGCAGATGCGCGAATACCAGTTGTCTGGCAGCATCTAGGTCATCATCAGCAAACAGCGCATTGGCCAGTTCGGCCTCGCGCTCTGCCGATAGCATAGGAATGGAATTAACCGTCTGGATATAGGCTTCGAGGTTGCCACCTGGAGACATCAGGTCCATCGGTTGTATGCTGCTGCTCACGCTCTTTCCAATTAAAACGGGGGCGAGATCTTAGCACTCAATTATTGAGAGTGCTAACTCTTATGTTCCGCCTTTATCAAGGGTGTGTAAATGCTTACTAACCGTCAATGCCGCGCCACATATTCCTAGAATCGAGCCGAGGGCAAAAAGCACAATGGTCTCTGTGCCGCTTAGTCCGAATAATGCGTAATCGTCACGGTATGACTGAGCAATCAACTCCACCGGTCCTGACAGGAATACCAGGCAAAATTGTACGAGACACCAGGACACCAAGGCACCCCCAAAGCCATACCAGAATCCCAGATACAGAAACGGTCGCCGTACGAAGCTATCCGTTCCGCCCACCAGCTTAACCACCTCAATCTCTACGCGTCGGTTTTCAATTGCAAGACGAATGGTATTCCCTACAACCAGCAGTACACCCAACGCCAAGACAAGTGTTAAGGCAATAACCACCCGCTGACCAAACGCAACGAACGCAAACAACCTTTCCACCCAAATCATATCCACAACGACCATGTCCACCTGAGGCTGTTGCTCCAATTCTCCAACCTGGACTCTGAGTCGCGCCGTATCCATGTGGCTGGGAATGAGTTCGACCAACCCCGGCAAGGGATTACGATCAAGGCTGCTCAGTACATCACCAAATCCAGAACGAGACTGAAAGTCTGCCAAGGCTTGCTCCGGAGATATGTATTTAATGCTTTCAGTGCCAGGATGCTTACTGACAATTGCTAAGAATCGTTGAATATCCTCCTCCGACAGACTCTGATGGAGATAGACACTGACTCGAGGAGTACCATCAAAGTTTCCACTTAAAGTTGCCACATTAGCCAACAGCAGGTATAGAAAAACGGGCAATGCCAGCGCGATCCCAAATACCAGCCAGGTCATCAAACTGGTAATCCAGTTCCTCAGGAGCGACAGTAAGGTTTCAAGCGCGACGTTTCGATGATTAATCGCCCAGGCAATCAGGCGATTACGTGACGATGAAGTAGCGGTGGTCGCACCAGAAATCATGTAGATAGTTGGCCCTGATGCAGCCGAAGTTCCCGTTTCTTCATTCGGGATATCAGATCCAGATCGTGACTCGCGATCATCACGGTAACGCCAACCTGATTAAATTGGTGAAACAGCTTCATTATTTCCTCTGAAAGCTCTGGGTCCAGATTACCGGTTGGTTCATCTGCAAGCAGAAGTTGGGGCCGATTGACAACCGCCCTCGCAATACACACCCGTTGCTGCTCACCCCCTGACAGCGAGATGGGATAGGAGCGCTCCTTATCTGAAAGTCCCACTTTAGAAAGTGCGGCACGCACTCTGCGACCAATTTCACGATTCTGAAACCCCGCTATAACCAGAGGAAGCGCCACGTTGTCGAAAACTGTGCGGTCAAATAGCAATTGGTGATTTTGGAACACAACGCCTATATCTCGACGGATCGCCGGTATCTGCCTGGACGCAACGCGATTTACGTTGATACCTTGAACAAATACCTGCCCCTGGGTAGCTCTTTCCATAACAATGATAAGCTTCATCAGCGTGCTCTTACCTGCGCCAGAATGACCAGTAAGGAAGACCATTTCGCCCGCCTCCAGCTCAAAACTGACGCTCGATAACGCATCTTTGCCGCCGGGATATCGCTTGCTTACATTATCAAAACGAATCACATCTGCTCACCAAAAAGCGCATCAACAAATTGTTCTGCGGAAAAAGGCCGCAAGTCATCTATCTGTTCTCCGATGCCAACAAACCGAATCGGAATTCCAAGCTGTTTCGCCAGCGCAAAAATGACCCCGCCCTTTGCGGTGCCATCGAGTTTCGTCAGCGCGATTCCCGATACCGATACCGCTTCGCTAAATTCCCTGGCCTGTGAGATGGCATTCTGGCCGGTCCCTGCATCAAGCACCAACAAAACTTCATGAGGGGCCTCGGCTGCGAGTCTTCCTAGTACCCTCGAGATCTTGCTTAGCTCCTGCATAAGATTCTGCTTACTTTGCAAACGCCCCGCAGTATCCGCTATCAGAACATCAATTTTTCGAGCCTTCGCTGCTTCAAGGGCATCATAGATAACCGATGCGCTATCCGCTCCCTGACCTTGCGCTACCACTTGCACATCGTTCTTCTCCCCCCATGCCTGCAACTGTTCAACCGCCGCTGCACGAAACGTATCTCCCGCTGCCAGGAGTACCGAGGCGCCTTGTGCTTTGAAGTAATGTGCCAGCTTGCCAATGGTGGTTGTCTTGCCTGCGCCATTAACTCCCACAGTTAAGATCACGAATGGATGCTGACCTATCTCCAACGGCTTATCACACTGCTCAAGTAACTCTGTGAGTTCCGTCTTAAGGTGGCTGTAGAGTGCCTCCACATCATTCAGCTCTTTTCTCGCAACCCGAACCGTGAGCTGAGCAATAATGTCACGGGTCGCTTCAACGCCGACGTCAGCCAGCAACAACGTAGTTTCAATATCATCGATCAAATCCTGATCAATAGACTTTTCACCCAGGACTACTCGCTCAAGGCCAGCCGTAAGGTTTGATCTTGTTTTACCAAGTCCCTGTCTAATACGGCCCAATAACCCTTTCTTGCCTTGAGCATCTTCTTCTGCAACATTAACCATAAGGCTCCTTAACAAGTACCAACAATCCTGTATGTCATCTTTAAGAATTATCGGTGGAAAGTGGCGCCGTCGCAAAATATCTTTTTCCGACACGGGCGAGGTGCGTCCTACACCAGATCGTGTACGTGAGACGCTCTTCAATTGGCTTCAAAGAGACGTGCCGGAAGCAAATTGCCTGGAACTATACGCTGGTAGTGGAATATTAAGCCTGGAGGCACTGTCTCGAGGCGCAAGTAAAGTAACACTGGTCGAAACTTCAACACCGGTATACCAGCACTTGCGCTCGACCTTTGACATCATACCCAGTGAGGACTTTGAACTCGAAAAAGGCACTGCCTCCGACTTTCTTGGCAAAACGGATTCGACGTATGATATCGTGTTTCTGGACCCACCATTCAACACCAACGAAGCCGACACAATCTTGCCACTTTTGCGACGCGCTAACGTGCTGAACGCCCAAGGCTGCGTATACCTGGAGACCAACAAACCGTTGGACCCTCCAGGGGGTTTCACAATCCACCGCAACGCCAAAGCCGGACAGGTTTACTACTATCTACTAGTGCCAGAGTGAAATTAAGAAAAGGAGGACGTCTGGATTTTTTCCAGTAATATGTTCATTATTGCGGCCTTCCGATATCGGCACCACCTATGACCACAGTTTTGTACCCAGGGACCTTCAATCCAATTCACAATGGACACACCGACTTGGTGGAACGAGCAGCTGTCATTTTTGACAGGATCGTTCTGGGGATTGCTACCAGTCCGCACAAATCGCCAAGTGACCTGGATCTCCGGATCAATTTAGCAAAAGAGGTCTTGGGACATATCGAGAACGTTGAGGTGCTAGGGTTTAATACTTTGACCGTGGACTTCGCAGTAGAAGTGGATGCGCAGATAATATTGAAAGGAATCAGGACAGTGACTGACTTCGAGTATGAGTTTCAGATGCTGGGAATGAACAGGGTACTGCAACCCGGATTGGAGACAGTTTTTCTTGCCCCGTCTGAGCGGTACTCCTACATATCATCAACACTCGTCAGGCAAATAGCTGGGTACGGGGGAGACATCTCTGAATTTGTCCATCCCTCGGTCGCCGAAGCTTTAGAGAATGGCGATGTGGGCTAGACCCAGTAGTAAACTAGTCTTACTTGATTTTTTCTTTCTTGTCCGGGCGACTACATCCTAAACAGCGAACCAGAACCTCTTTAACGGGTTCTACCACCATTTTTTCAGCTGCCTCATTGCGTTACCACCCAGCACTGAAACCGGCAGACTAACAATATAGGCCGCCGTACCGTCCGTGGCCACCACTAAACCGAGCGGCCGCGCCACAAGAAGGTCACCCAACATACGAAACATACTGCGATTCTCTTCAACCCTTTCAGCCAACGCAGCCTGGGGTACAAAAACCAGCATTCCCGCAATTGCCAACACCTTTACTGATTTTAGAATTCTGTCCATAATTCTGTCCATGGTGTGACTCCGTAGATTGACGTATTTAAACTTAAGTAAAAATACAAAACCTTAAGTAAAGATATAAAAAAACAGTGTAAGTTACTAATTCCAAAGAATATTAAATTGCTTTACCAGGACAAGATCAGCTTTGGCAATTGCTACAGAGCACAGTACTTCTGCCTCCCTGCCTGATTTCCTTCAAAATTCGGCCGCACCTAACGCAAGGAAGGTCCTTTCGACCATAGACATCCAGGCTGGATCGGAAATAACCCGGCGAGCCATTTTCCTGGACAAAATCCCTCAGTGTGGTTCCCCCAGCATCTATGGCTTCGGCCAACACGGACTTTATCCCATCCACCAGCTTGATATAGCGTGCCCTGCTCACCCTCATTGCCAGCCGCTCCGGATGAATACCAGAGCGAAATAACGCTTCATTCGCATAGATATTGCCCACCCCTACAACAACCCGGCTATTCATAATAAAAGTCTTTATGGCGACCCGACGGCGACGGGACGTTGCATAGAGATACTCACCTGAAAACATATCGGACAAAGGTTCAGGGCCCAGGTGATCGAGAAGAGAATGCGATTCATCATCAGGTAACCAGAATATCGAGCCAAACCGCCTTGGGTCTCGATAGCGCAGCACCAGACCACCTTCAAACCCAATGTCCACATGGTCATGCTTGCCAGGCTCGATTGAGTCCTCGAGTACCCGCAAACTGCCCGACATACCAAGATGTAACATGAGTCGTCCGTTACTTGTACTTAGCAAGAGGTACTTTGCTCGACGCTTCACCGCGTCGAATGTCTGACCGGTTATAGATTGCGCAAGGCTGTCGGCCACCGGCCATCGCAACCTGGGTTCACGAACGGCAACCCATTTAATCTCGCGACCCACAACGTACGGTTCAATACCTCGTCTCGTGGTTTCAACTTCAGGTAATTCAGGCATATGGACCCAAAATGCGAAAATACTAATGATATCCTTGTTACCTATACCTTGTTAGCTATACCTTGTTAGCTATACCTTGTTAGCTACCCTAAACGTAGTACGACCCTATGGCAGCACATCTACTCGGCGTGGATACAGGCGGTACCTTTACCGACTTCGTGTATCTTGGTCAGAACACCTTCCGCGTTCACAAGGTTCTATCAACACCCGCCAACCCGGCTTTGGCAATAGAGCAGGGTATACAGGAACTCGACCTCAGGGACATCGTGAAATCCGGCGACTTAACAGTTATCCACGGCACAACTGTCGCGACCAACGCGACGCTCCAAGGCAATGGTGTAGAAACCGCATACATCACTAATAGTGGCATCGCAGACGTGCTACAGATCGGACGACAAACCCGGTTTGAGCTGTACAATTTGAAAACCAGTAAAGCTGAGCCGCCCATTGAACAATCACTGGTGTTCGAGATTAACGCGCGCCTTGATGCGGACGGTAAAGAAGTAACACCTATCGACGCAACGCAACTCGCTGCACTCAGAAAGGCAGTTGAACATCGCCAGCCGGTTTCGATCGCAATCAACTTGTTATTCTCTTTCCTGAACGACGCGCACGAGAAACAAATTGAGGCTCTCTTTGAAGACAAATTTTTCGTTTCACGGTCTTCCTACGTGCTGCCGGAATACAGGGAATACGAGCGAGGAATAACCACCTGGGTTAACGCATGGATAGGTCCTTTGATAAAGGACTACATGCTCGCGGTGAAACGTCTCCTCGCTCCCAGTCCAATTTCCGTCATGCAATCGGCAGGCACTACTATTGCGGCAGAGCAAGCCGCAAACCGCGCTGTAAATCTGTTACTGTCCGGGCCCGCAGGAGGGCTCTCTGCTGCGCGTTTATTTCAAGAAGGCAACATCATAACTTTTGATATGGGTGGTACATCAACCGATGTATCGCTTTTAAGCGAAGGCATACGCCTGACCAATGACAATGTTGTTGGCCAGTTCCCTATCGCAGTACCTATGGCGGATATCCACACGATTGGTGCAGGAGGAGGCTCTATCGCCTACATCGATCAGGGAGGACTTTTACAAGTAGGTCCAGAATCCGCAGGAGCAAACCCGGGCCCGGCCTGTTACGGATTGGGAGGTACCAGCGCAACCGTAACCGACGCGAATCTTATCCTCGGCAGATTGCGCCCCGACGCATTTCTAGGCGGCTCCATGAGCCTTAGTCGAGACCGCGCACATGATGCGCTCGCTCCTCTTGCCTCGGCGCTTTCCCTTAATATCAACGAAACAGCACTCGGGATCTTGAGTATCGCGAATGAACATATGATTCAGGCACTACGGCACATCTCCATCCAAAGAGGCTTCAACCCCAACGATTTTACTCTGGTTTGTTTTGGTGGCGCAGGGGGACTTCATCTGTGTGCGCTTGCCGAAGCGATGAATATAAACAGAGCGATCCTTCCGGTGATGAGTGGCGTACTTTCCGCTTTAGGGATGATAGCAACCAATCCGGGACGTGAGTTAATTCGCACCTACCGTAAGGGTATTCATCAACTTACCGAAGTGGAACTACGCTTATTATTTGACACGCTACTCGTCGAAGGTACGACAGAACTGAATGCGGAAGGCGTCAGCGAAATTGATCATAGGTTCAGTCTGGATCTCAGGTACGTGGGCCAAACATTTACGATCAACGTACCATTTACTGATATCCCCAGCAGTGAAGAAAATTTCCACAAACTCCACGAGAAACAATACGGGCACACGCTCGACAAACCGGTCGAACTACTCAATATTCGGGTACATCTAGAGGCAACGCGAGCGCCACTCAATATTCCTCTGCTGCCGACGTCAAACCCGGGCAAACCGATTGAGGTCGTCGATCTTCCAGAAATAGGAAAAAAAGTACCAGTTTATGAGCGGGATACTCTGGGTGGCCAGCAAAAACTAGATGGGCCTGCGCTGATCGTCGACCGCCACGCTACAAGTTTAGTACTGGCTGGTTGGCAGTTAGTCGTGGATGAAGTGGGAAATATCCTGCTATCAAAGAACTAACAGCAAGCCAGAGCAAAGCTATTTGATTTTGCCTTCCTTGTAGACCACATGCTTACGCACTACGGGATCAAACTTCTTGATCTCCATCTTGTCCGGCATGGTCCTTTTATTCTTGCTAGTCGTATAGTAGTGACCAGTTCCAGCAGTTGATTCCAGCTTGATTTTTTCTCTCATAATCAGACCTTTTCGCCACGAGCACGAAGGTCACTTACAACCTGATCGATGCCGCGTTTATCAATAATTCGCATTCCTTTCGCTGAAACTCGCAACTTGACGAATCTCTGTTCTGCTTCCAGCCAGAATTTGTGATCATGCACATTAGGCAAAAACCGACGCCTGGTTTTGTTGTGGGCATGCGACACGTTGTTGCCTGTGAGCGGCCTCTTTCCTGTCACCTGACATACTTTGGACATGATCGGACTCTTAGTGTTTGCATAATTCTCGAGCGCTGCTTTATACCAGAAGGGTCACCCTAATTCAACGCTTACAACAATCCTCGTTCGGCAAATGACACTACTTCTCGGTCACCTACCACTATGTGATCCAGCAACCGAACGTCAATTAACGACAGCACTGAGATAAGTTTTCGTGTGATTCGCTGATCCGCCTGACTAGGCTCAGCCACCCCTGAAGGGTGGTTGTGGGCAAAAATTACCGCAGCCGCATTGTGCCGCAGAGACCGCTTAACCACTTCTCTGGGGTGAACACTCGCACCATCTATCGTGCCAAAAAAGAGCTCTTCAAACATGATAAGCCGATGTTGATTGTCCAGATACAGGCAGGCAAAAACCTCTCGCTCATAATGCCGCAATCTCCCGGAGACATAACGGCGCGTTGTGCTCGGATCAGTTATGGCGCCATCTTTCATAACAGCACTCTCTAGATACCGCTGCGTGAGCTCAAGCGTTGCTCGCAGGGCGGCATATTTCGCCGGTCCAATGCCTGGAACAGCCATTACCTGTGAAATCTCCGCCTCGAGCAGCCGGCGTAACCCACGTAACCCGCGAAATTCCACCAGAAGTTGCTGCGCGAGATCAATTACTGATTGTACCCTAGTTCCGGTGCCAAGAAATACCGCGAGTAACTCTGCGTCCGTCAAGGAACTCTCTCCACACTGCATCAGGCTTATCTCGCGGCAACTCGCTATCTGCGAGGTGAACATTCACTTACACATCCTGCTAATCTCTTGTTATGGTAAGCACAAAAACCAATGCCAAAATCAGGATATCAGCAGTGCTAAAGCTATGACTGTAGTATTTGTGCCATAAAGATTGTGAGCCATCGCTTGAATAGGTCTTCGGCACGAGGAATTAATTGATGCAGACTCTGATGAATAAAAGAGTGCTTCTGGGAGTGACGGGGGGTATCGCCGCATACAAAAGCGCCGAGTTGATACGCCGCCTTCAGGATCAGGGGGCACAGGTCAGAGTGGTAATGACCAGAGCATCAACGGAATTCATTACACCGCTTACATTACAAGCCCTCTCTCAGCATCCAGTGCATACGGAGCTCCTGGACGCGGAAACTGAGTCTGCGATGGGTCATATTGAGCTTGCTCGTTGGGCAGACCTGGTGTTGGTGGCGCCTGCAACAACAAACTTTATCGCCCAGATTGCCGGTGGCCATGGTAGCGATCTTTTGACAACACTATGCCTTGCGGCGGAGTGTCCTCTGGCCATTGCACCTGCCATGAATCAGGCAATGTGGGGAAATGCGTCAACACAGCAGAACTGCAATTTGTTGACCCAAAGAGGCATTCGTCTTTTCGGTCCGGCAGAAGGGTTACAGGCCTGTGGCGAGGAGGGCTCAGGACGTTTGCTGGATGTAGATGCTATCGTCACCCAGACACGTGAATTGTTTGATACAGGTATTCTGGCTGGTAAGCATGTGGTTATTACCGCAGGCCCAACACGGGAAGCAATCGACCCAGTGCGGTTCATATCAAATCACAGTTCCGGGAAACAAGGTTATGCGCTTGCAACTGCCGCTCTGGAAGCCGGCGCCAAGGTTACGCTTATCACCGGGCCAACAAGCATCGCGCCACCCGAGCGGGCTAATACAATCGGTGTAACGAGTGCCAGCGAAATGTTTGATGCGGTACAAAGATCGCTGGAAGAAGCAGATATTTTCATCGGCGTAGCCGCAGTCGCAGATTACCGCCCCGTTAACGTCAGCGAGCAGAAAATTAAGAAATCCGCGGCCCCCTCAAACAGCAGTGTCACCCTGGAACTGGTAGAAAACCCAGATATTATCCAAAGTGTCGCCAATCAGGACCACCGACCATTCACGATCGGTTTCGCGGCGGAAACAGATAATGTGATCGAACATGCCAAGAATAAGTTGGTCAGCAAGAACCTTGATATGATTGTTGCGAATGACGTGAGTGAAACCGAATTTGGGTTTAACAGCGATCAAAACCATACTACTGTACTCTGGCCAAACCGTTCTGAAGAGCTACCAGCAATGTCAAAGGCAGCTATCTCCTCACGCATAATTGAACTGGTCGCAGAAACCATCGGCGAGAATAACGGATGATTGATGTTCAACTGAAAATTGTGAATCCTGCCGTTGGTAACGATATCCCGCTTCCCTCCTATTCGACGGACGGATCCGCAGGCATGGACTTACGAGCGTGCCTCGAGTCAAACCTGGTGGTTGAACCCGGGGTAAGCGAGCTGATCCCTACTGGTGTGGCCATTTTCCTTGCCGACCCTGAACTCGCGGCCGTCATTCTGCCAAGATCAGGGCTCGGGCATAAACACGGAATTGTTCTGGGAAATCTTGTCGGTCTAATCGATTCAGATTATCAGGGAGAACTTATGATTTCCTGCTGGAATAGAGGGCACAACGCTTTTACTATCGAGAAAGGTGACCGTATCGCCCAGCTGGTAATCGTGCCGGTAGTCCAGGCACAATTCACAGTAGTCGACGAATTCATCCAAACCAATCGTGGTATCGGCGGTTTCGGATCTTCTGGTACGCAATAAGGAAAGTCCATGAATAGCGATGTTTCAACCTTCGGACCAATACCTTTCGGCAGTTTGCTGGGTGGATTCATCGTTGCGGCCCTTTTGGCCCTGTTTGTCGTTCAGGGAAGCGTCAATAACGACCATGTTAACGCCACCAGAGAGAGCAACGCCGACAGCTACCAACAGCAATTCCGGACCAAACTACAAACCGTCCGTGAAGACCTGAGCTTCTGATGACAAGCGCGAAAGGACTTTTGTAATGACTCTGTCACGAACCTCCGCAATGAACGTTGCCCGTGTACTAACAGAATCTCTGCCTTACATTCAGCGATTCACCGATGCCACCATCGTTATTAAGTATGGCGGGAACGCCATGATAGAGCAGGAACTCAAAAGAGGCTTTGCTCTTGACGTCGTACTAATGAAACTCGTCGGAATGAATCCTATCGTCGTCCATGGCGGGGGTCCGCAGATTGGCAGTGTCCTAGAAGAACTAAACATTGAATCCAAATTCGTTGATGGGATGCGGGTTACTGACAGTAAAACCATGGACGTTGTCCAGATGGTGCTAGGCGGATTGGTTAACCAGGAAATCGTCAGTCTGATCAACGAGTGTGGCGGCAAAGCGCTTGGATTAACGGGTAAAGACTCGAAAATGATCAACGCTCGCAAAATGTTAATCGAAAGGTCATCGCCTGAGTTACAGGTCCCGGAGATAATCGACATAGGCCACGTCGGTGAAGTTAAACAGGTCAATAGAGAAGTGTTGGACGTAGTCCTGGCCAGCGATATAGTGCCAGTAATCGCGCCTATTGGCGTTGGAGACGACAATGAAACCTACAATATAAATGCCGATCTGGTAGCAGGAAAAATTGCAGAAGAACTCAATGCGGAAAAGCTCATTCTTGTTACCGATGTGCCTGGTCTTCAGGACAAGGACGGAAATCTCCTGTCGGGTCTGGACGCCACTGAAGTCGATCGCTTAATCGAAGACGGCACCATATCTGGTGGCATGCTACCGAAAATTCGTTGTGCGCTGAGTGCGATTGAAAATGGTGTTCAATCAGCACACATTATCGATGGTCGAGTGGAACATGCGCTGATGCTTGAAGTCTTAACGGACGAAGGCGTTGGAACACTCATTTCTTCGAGCACCGAATAATGGTGGAAGAGCAGACAGGATCACGTAAGCAACAAATTCTTCAGGCTCTGGCTACCATGCTTGAGCAAAGTCCCGGTGGAAGAATTACCACTGCCGGGCTAGCACGGCAAGTCGGCGTTTCGGAAGCCGCGCTCTATCGACATTTCCCCAGTAAAGCGAAGATGTATGAAGCGCTCATCGAGTTCATAGAGGACACAATTTTCTCTCGTATTTCGATTATTCTTGGGGAGGAAACATCGACCGCCGCCCGAACACAGCAGATAATTCATCTGTTATTAACGTTCAGTGAGAGAAACCCTGGTATAACAAGGATACTGACCGGAGACCCTCTCGCCGGCGAGTCAGAGCGCCTAAGAATCCGGGTCATGCAGTTTTTTGATCGCTTTGAGACTCAGCTGAAACAGGTCCTACGCGAAGCGGAGATCAGAGATGGACAAAGGTTGCATCTTGACGTTCAGAGTGCCGCCAATCTGATTCTGAGTTCCGCAGAAGGGAAAATTAGTCAATTCGTAAGAAGTAACTTCCAGCGTCCACCAACATCAGAATGGAATGAGCAGTGGGAAATCCTGGAAAAATCTATTTTGTTTAAGGAGTCAACGACTACGACCTAGGTCGTAAAGTTCCTTAACCCGCTTCAAGTCTTGCGCATAGGATTCGCGCAAATTATCGATCTCAACGCGTTTCTCCTGGATATCGGCTTCAATGGTTATCACTCGAGAATCAATACTCTTGATTCGTTTTAGCCGCTCCTAGGATATGGTTCTGCCTGCTCGTTCAATATCGGCGAGTTCCGATTGCAATTGACGTTTTTGACTCTGAAGTCGCGTTAAATTGTTTTGTTGTGTGGTGATAAAGCCATTAATGCTGGAAAGCTTGGTATCTCTTCCTTCCACTACACCTGCGGGTGTACTGTATAAACGCATCAGGTTTTCGTCCGCTATATCCTGCTCGCGACGCAATCTTTCAAGCCGTTCTTCTTCTGCCAGTTTGCGGTCTCGTTCCCTGATTTCGCCGTCAGTTAATGCCCGCGGAACAACCTCCAGAATCCGCCCATCCAGACTCAATATGGTGTAACCATTTTTAACGTACCTGGCCGGCACGTGACTATCCAGGACAGTAACCCCATACTCATTCTTGTACCTGTAGAGTTCGGCACTGACTCCCGGCACCATTGCCATTAACAATGACAGACATAAACCAGTTTTTATCATCGCGTTCATTTTGCTGCGATTCCGTACTGTGTTCTGTAGTTGTCTACTAACGTCAATACCTCATGGTAGGACTTCTGGCCATTAAGATACTCGACTATGTGGTCTAACTTAATAATGCTGCTTACACGGACGCCATATTCTTCTTCGACCTCCTGAATTGCGGATAATTCACCATTTCCCTTTTCCTGGCGATCAATGGCAACAAGAATCCCGCTCACCTCTGCATCAGCACCCTTCAGAAGCGACATGGTCTCCCGAATAGCGGTACCGGCGGTAATGACATCGTCAACGATGACCACCCGGCCGCTAATTTCAGCCCCAACCAGTCGTCCACCCTCACCATGGTCTTTTTCTTCCTTGCGATTAAATGCATAGGGCACGTCAATGCTGTAATCGTCATACAGAGAGGTGGACGTCGCACTCACCAGCGGAATGCCCTTATATGCAGGGCCAAATAGCACGTCGAAAGGCATGCTGGAGGCCACAAGTGCCTCAGCATAAAAACTGCCAAGCCGTGAGAGCATCTGACCCGAATTGAACGCCCCGGCGTTGAAGAAATAGGGACTGGTACGACCTGACTTCAGCGTGTACTCACCAAAAGACAAAACGCCTGCGTTCAATGCAAAGTCAATAAAGTTCTTCTGATATTCAGCTAACATCATCATCCTTAAATACTACTCCGTCAGCACCGATCTTTGAATCCCTATCAATTCCCTAATACCTTTATCGGCGAGCGACAGCATCGCATTTAATTCATCTGCACTAAAAGGAGCCGCCTCCGCGGTACCCTGAACCTCTATAAATTCGCCCTGTTCCGTCATTACTACATTCATATCGGTATCCGCGTTTGAATCTTCACTGTATTCAAGATCGAGCATAGGTTGTCCATCCACAATACCGACTGACACCGAGGCAACCAACCTGGTCTCGACTTCAAGAGATCGAACCGCCTCGTGCAATGCCACGCAGGCGCCAGTTATAGAAGCGGTTCGCGTACCACCATCCGCCTGAATGACATCACAATCAATGCGAACCGTATTCTCACCTAGCTTATCCATCTCCACAGCGGCTCGAAGGCTACGACCTATTAGCCGCTGAATTTCAACAGTACGTCCTCCCTGTTTGCCTCGCGCGGCCTCCCGGTCCATTCTGGTATCCGTAGACCTCGGCAACATCCCATATTCCGACGTTATCCAGCCCTTCCCAGAGCCACGCAGAAATGATGGTACACCCGTCTCAACGCTTGCGGTACAGATTACACGCGTGTCTCCGTAGTTGACCAGGACAGACCCTTCAGCATACTTATTTACATTCCTTTCAATGTTGATGTCTCGAAGCTGATCAAAACCTCTACCTTTTGCACGTTGTACCATGATTACTCCCTTTAAATTTCCATTATACTTGCCTCACCAGCCCTTGGGGTGATTCAAACGCTATGACATACAGTATGACGGCATTCGCGCAGGTTTCCGCTGACGACATCAGCTGGGAAATTCGTTCCGTGAATCAACGATATCTTGACATCACTTTTCGAATGCCCGAGTCGCTGCGTGTTCTGGAACCCCCGTTAAGGGCCAAGGCAAAGTCTTTTGTTTCCCGGGGGAAAATCGACTGCACGCTGCGTTTGAACAACGACAACGCCCGACCAGCACTGACATTGGACGAAGGACTTCTGACTGCACTTACAGACTTACAGGCAGAAATCGCCTCGATATCCGGCACCCAGCCAACCAGTAACGCACTCGATCTGCTTCGCTGGCCAGGTATCATCAAAGAGCCCGAACAAGATGTCGATTCGCAATGTGAAACCGCGAAAACACTTTTCTCAGACGCGATGGAACGACTTGTTTCCATGCGGGCAACAGAAGGAAACGAGTTACAGCGAATAATCGAAGAAAAACTGCAACAACTGGCAGTGAGAGTGAGTCAGGTCCGCAGTGCCACGCCAGCTATCCTCGCTGACCATCAACAGAAAATAAGAAGCAAATTAGCTGAGTTTTCCGCTGACGCCGATCCGTTTCGGTTAGAACAGGAACTAGTGCTTATCGCTAACAAATCAGACATCGCTGAAGAACTAGACCGACTCGACACCCACATCACCGAGATAAGAAATACGTTGACGCTGAAAGAAAGCATCGGTCGACGACTCGACTTCCTGATGCAGGAACTGAATCGGGAAACCAATACACTGTCTTCCAAAGCCCTGGACACAGATACCACTTTGACCACCGTCGATATGAAGGTATTGATCGAGCAAATGCGGGAGCAGATTCAGAACATTGAGTAATAAACAAGGCAAACTATTCGTCATCGCTGCACCCTCCGGGGCAGGGAAGACCTCCCTGGTTAAAGCGTTGATAGAATCTGAAAGTGATGTTCAGGTCGCGATTTCACACACGACTCGCCCCACTAGACCCGAGGAAGAGAGTGGCGTGAATTATTTTTTCATCTCAGAATCCGAATTCGGTCAAATGCTGGAGAAAGGTAAGTTCGTAGAGCATGCGAACGTATTCGGCAATCTATACGGCACCAGTGAATCCGAAGTGAGGAGAATTCTGAACACCGGACACCATCTTATTCTCGAAATTGACTGGCAGGGCGCTGAACAGATTAGAGAATCAATACAAGACATTGTCAGTATCTTCATACTACCGCCGTCACTAGATTCACTGCATCGTCGTCTCATGGAAAGAGCCCAGGATGACAATGACACTATCGAGTATCGAATGGCCGCCGCGATCGATGAAATGTCTCATTATCGTGAGTTCGATTACCTGATAGTCAATGACGACTTTAATATTGCACTCGCCCAGATAAAAGACATACTCCACGGGCAGGGATCAAAACTGACGCTTAGCGCACAACGCGACCACCATAAAGCGCTAATTACAGAGCTGATTCCGTCTTAGCTAGTTTCTGTCCACAAAGTCCTGATTCTGCGGGAGGAGAAGCGACATTCCAAAGGAAATGGTTAAGAAAACAATTGCTTGCAAAGAAACTAGAGGCACGATGTTGAGTTTCCGGACAGGAACTAGCTAGGATATTGTAAGCAGCCGTATTTGCCGTTAAACTGTGCCGCCTTCGGTTCCAGGGCTCTGAATTACTGGAATCAGACTGGAATTTCATCTAAATCGCCGGAGAATAGATAAATGGCTCGCGTAACGGTAGAAGACTGTCTTGAAAACGTGGCAAACCGATTCGAACTTGTTATGGTTTCAAGCAAACGTGCCAGACAACTTGCCAATGAAGGTAAGGAAGCTCTGGTCCCTCTGGAAAATGATAAGCCTACAGTCGTCGCGTTACGAGAGATTGCTGAAGGTCACGTTAATGCCAGTATTCTCGAGGAGCCAAAGGTAGATGAAATGGAGGCCCTGTCGCTTAACACACAAGATGGATTTGACCAACCAGACCCCGTATTCTAAACCCGTTAGCGAGGGCCACCTTGCTGACAATTGATGGTTTTGCCACCTCACTTAGTAGTTACCTCGAACCTGCACTTATCCAGCAGGTCAAAAAAGCCTACGATTTTGCTGAAGAAGCGCACAAAGGACAGAAACGAAAGTCCGGCGAACCCTATATAACCCATCCCCTTGCGGTCGCATCGATACTCGCGGATATGCACATGGATCACCAGTGTCTGATGGCTGCTCTGATGCATGATGTCATTGAAGATACAGGAATTCCTAAACACACGATTAGTAAGGAATTCGATGACGATGTTGCTGATCTCGTCGATGGCGTAAGCAAACTTAACACCATGTCGTTCGAGTCAAGAGCTGCCGCTCAAGCTGAGAATTTTCAGAAGATGGCGCTCGCCATGGCAAAAGATATTCGCGTGATCCTGGTGAAGCTGGCTGATCGATTACACAATATGCGGACTCTCGGCGCTTTGGAGGCCGATAAAAGGCGCAGAATTGCGCGAGAAACCCTGGAGATCTACGCCCCGATTGCCTATCGCCTTGGTATGAACAACGTGCGGATCGAGCTCGAAGAACTTGGGTTTCGTGCACTTTATCCGCTTCGTTCTTCAATGATAGAAAAAGCCGTGAACCGGGCCCGCGGTAACCGCAAGGAAGTTGTCTCCAACATTCAGGAGTCCATTTCCTGGTGTCTTGCCCG
The DNA here is from genome assembly GCA_913045175.1 of uncultured Gammaproteobacteria bacterium. GTDB lineage: Bacteria > Pseudomonadota > Gammaproteobacteria > Pseudomonadales > Azotimanducaceae > UBA7455. Next base: position 58,979 of record CAJWQG010000017.1, read on the forward strand.
CGATGGGATAAAGGCAGAAGTATTTGGTAGACAAAAACATCTTTACAGCATCTACGACAAGATGCGCAGTAAGCGCAAATCGTTCTACGAAATCATGGATGTATACGCGTTTAGAATCATTGTCGATAATGTCGACAATTGTTACCGCACTCTCGGTTCGATGCACAACTTGTATAAACCTGTAGCCGGTCGCTTCAAGGATTACATCGCAATTCCAAAGGCAAACGGGTATCAATCTTTACATACCACATTGTTCGGCATGCATGGCTTACCTATCGAGATCCAGATCCGCACACCAGAGATGGAAACCTTAGCTAATAACGGTATTGCCGGGCACTGGTTGTACAAATCCAGCGATGAATCTAGCACCCATGTAAGAACCCGAGAGTGGATGAGAGACTTGCTGGAGATACAGCAAAGCGCGGGCAATTCGTTGGAGTTTATCGAGAATGTGAAGATTGACCTATTCCCGGACGAGGTCTACGTATTCACGCCACTCGGAGATATTTACGATCTCGCGCAGGGCTCAACCCCGGTCGATTTCGCCTACGCGGTACACACAGACATCGGTAATACCTGCGTCGCCTGCCGTATAGACAGACGTCTGGCACCGCTCAGTGCAACGCTGGAGAGCGGACAAACCGTGGAAATAATCACCGCGCCTGGCGCGCAACCTAATCCAGCATGGTTAAATTTTGCCATCTCCGGGAAAGCGCGAAGTAGTATTCGACACGTCCTTAAACACCAGCAACAAAGTGAATCCATTTCGCTCGGACGCAGACTGCTGGAGCGGACACTAACCATGTACGACTCGTCGCTAGAGAATATTCCGCAGGAGAAACTAAAAACCGTTCTCGCAGACAGGAGCATAGCGAGTCTTGATGAACTGCTAGGCGAGATCGGGCTTGGCAATCAGATTGCCTACGTTATCGCGAGACAGTTGCTCACCTTGGAAGAGGAACAGGTCCAACATCTTGGTCCTCTTGCCATCCTGGGCTCGGAAGGCCTGGTGGTGACTTACGCCAAGTGCTGCAAGCCAATTCCAGGTGATCCGATTATCGGCCACATCAGTGCCGGTCGCGGCATCGTGATACACACAGATACCTGCAAAAATATGCACGACCTCCGCGATAAACCAGACGAAATCATGGCTGTTCGCTGGGACGATACAGTAGACCAGGAATTCTCCGTCGAGTTACGTCTCGAGCTCGAACACGAAAAAGGCATCATCGCAATCATAGCATCGGCAATTACCAATGAAGATGCGAATATCGAAGGTATTAGTATGATTGAGAAAGATGCCAGACTAGGCATCATCAATGTCACGATTGCCGTCCAGGATCGTGTACATCTGGCGCAGGTAATAAAGCGTTTAAGACTACTGAAAGCAATCAATCGAATTATTCGAGTTCGAAGTTAATTCGCCATGAACAAGAAAGAGTCCTTGTCGACACTTGCCGCACCAGAGGCCATTGGTCCCTATTCACAGGCCATTAAAGTCGATTCTATGGTCTTCATCAGTGGTCAGATACCACTCGACCCGTCAACAATGGCGATAGTTGGTCCCGATATCGATTCTCAGATTAGTCAGGTACTCAGGAATCTGAAAGCAGTTTGCCAAAATGCGGGAGGGGAACTCGATGACGTCGTCAAGTTTACGGTTTACCTTACCAATCTCGAGCATTTCACGAGGGTCAACACAATAATGCAGGAGTTCTTAAGTGAGCCCTATCCTGCGCGCGCAGCAGTAGAGGTCGTGGCACTACCCAGAGGTGCTCAGGTCGAAATTGATGCCATCATGGTGATTTGATGGGATTGACAGAGACGCCCGTTTCCAGATTAAAAGGCGCCGGTCCCGCTATCGCCACAAAACTGGCTCGGCTGGGAATCAACAACCTGCAAGATGTACTTTTTCATCTTCCCATTCGCTACGAAGACCGGACCAGAGTCTCCCCAATCGGCGGTGCACAGGTCGGACAAACCGTCGTATTGCAGGGCGATATCATCGCATGTGACGTGGCGTACGGAAGACGACGAAGCCTCCTTGCTTACCTTCAGGACGGAACCGGAAAACTCGCGTTACGCTTCTTTCATTTTTCCAAGGCTCAGCAGCGTAACCTTGAGTCTGCGGGTAGTATCAGGGTATTCGGTGAGATCCGTCGAGGCGCTTCGGGACTCGAGATCTACCATCCAGAGTATGAAAAGTTATCGAAGAGCACGCCACTGCCACAGACTCTGACCCCCGTATACCCAACCACAGAAGGAATGAGTCAGGCACGCTTTCGGGCTCTGGTAGATCAAGTGCTGGATATGCTGGCCAAGGATCCTCTTCCAGATCTGGTTAACCTGGAAACATCCATAAACGACGCGCTGCAGTTGATCCATAGTCCACCCGCAGATGCTGATATCAGTGCACTGATGGCCGGCACACACCCTGCACAATCACAACTCGCGTTTGAAGAACTTCTTGCTCATCACGCAAGTCTGCGTTTCCTTAGAG
>CAJWQG010000018.1 GCA_913045175.1 uncultured Gammaproteobacteria bacterium
TGGCTCGTCGCCACTCCTGGCGGAATACCTCTTCAAAGTAGTGTCTGTTTTTAATGCCGGTTACAGCGTCCATCGTGTTGATTTCGCGAAGTGTTTCGTTGACCTGAGATGGCTCCGCCAGGGTGTCTTCGAGCTCAACGGTGCGCTCACTAACCATGTGCTCTAAATCACTACTCGCCTGACCAGGCTCCAAAGACTCTTGTGCCAGCAGTATTTCTTTTTGTTGTAGCTTTGATTGCCGGCGGTACTCCGCTGCAATGGAGAAACTTAAGGTCACGATCATTTCTATGAACCCGGTCGGAAGTGCGTGTTCAGTAAGGAAGTTATTAGGGATCACCTCGAAGCGATTTAGGGCACGAAGAACGAGGCCGATTAGCAAAGTAGAAAAGGCGATGCTCGAGTAAAGCCCTAGTCTGTTTCCCTGAATGGCACTTCTGATACTAAGTGTCATTACCACGCACGATGCGGGGATGGTTAAGGCCAATAGGAAAGGGAAAACGCCGGTCGCGAAAATGGGGTAGGCGATGATACCCAGAATGGCAGGATAGGTTACTGCGTGTAGCACACGAGACCGGATTGGATTATCTTCTTTTAGATTTAGCAGGTGTTCGCAAAGCCAGCCCAGTGACAGAATTGCCAGCGAAAGACTTAGGACAATCATGATGTCATATAGATCTGGATATCTGTCCCATATCTGCGTGATGCCGATACCCAAAGTTGTAATTTGGTACATGCCGATGCTGAAAATTATGCCTAGAAATCCAGCGAGGGCTTTGTGCCGAATAGCAGAATAAAGTACAACATTGAATATGACGACCAGTAACCAAACGCCGAAATAGGCACCGTGGAGCAACTGCAGATTCTGATCATTTTCTTAAAACGGCTCCTTGTTCCAAAGCGACAACGGAAAGTTAAACGCGCCTGATGTTCTCGCTCTGATGAATACTGAGGCGGATTCACCTTGATCCAAATCGATTGGAAACAGGTGATTTCTGTGCGCGATAGCTCGCTTGTCAAACGCGTGGTCGCTACCACTTCTTAGTACTGAAAAATCGCCATCTCTGTGCAAGTAAACGTCGATACTGTCGAAGCGTGCGTATGCCATTTGAAGCAGGAGTTCTTCATTGGCGCTGGATTGGTTGGTTACCTGAAAACGAAACCAGATAGTGGCGCTGGTAAACCCAAACGCAAGATTACTAACTTCAGAATGGACCCATACATCGTCGGGTAGCGATGTGATTCTTTGATGGTTTTTGTTGCTGGAGTCGACGTGGTATTCAATCAGAGGTGCAAGATTAAGATTGTCGAAGTCTGATTGTGCGCTGACGTTGGGACCTGCAATTGACGTCGGGGCAGCAACCAGCAGACAAAGTGCCAGAATGCTATAGACCACTATATTTCTTGGTGTTGCCAGCATCCGATACTCGCGTTGATGGCGTATGAACCCGCCTGATTCATAGCATAGTAATGGCGTTAATTCATGGGGTTAACGGAATGAAATGTAAGGGGTTTCTTACAAAAAACAGGAGATTGCGGTTGGCCTATGTTGCTCGCTAGATGCGTTAAAGTGGGTGTAAGTCTCTGTTTGTCGTTAGAAAATTGCTGGTGTGCTATTATTTGCTGGTAATAATAACAAGGCTTACGACCCGCTGAATAAGGAGGGTGAGTGACCCAGGAAGTACCTTTTAATAGTTTCACGAGGGAACTCAATGTTCATCTCGACCAGATAAGCTATAACGAAATGGCGCCCCCGGTTGAGTATGACGAGGATGGTAACGAGGTCCCGCACGTGCCGCAGTCTCTGGCTATTGGGCCAGGTCATATCTATAGGCTCCTTAGCCCCTACCTATAAGTCAGGTTTTTTGATCAGTTCAGCGCGGTGATGCCACTTGCGGTGTACCTTGTACTATTTCAGCTCTTTATTCTTGGTCAATCCATTGCCGACGCCACAATCATTGCGGGTGGGCTTGTAGCCGTTATAGTCGGTCTGATGCTGTTTATGGAAGGGTTAAAGGTTGGCCTGATGCCATTTGGTGAATCGCTGGGTGTTAGTTTGCCCGCCAAGGCAAACCTTGCGACCGTCTTGATCGTCGTATTCTTATTGGGCATTGGTGTGACTTTTGCTGAACCCGCTATCGGTGCGTTACAGACCGCCGGATCATTGGTAGATGTAGCCAAAGCGCCTTATCTGTATACGTTGCTCACTACCTGGGCAGGCACGCTGGTCCTGGCCGTAGGTGTAGGGCTGGCTGCCGCATTGGGTACCATCCGATTTATCTATGGCTGGAGTCTCAAGCCACTTATCTACATTACCCTGACACTCGTATTGCTCATAAGCATTTATATGTCTACTGATCCAGAGTTGGCGAAGGTCCTTGGTCTGGCTTTTGATTGCGGGGCTGTGACCACGGGTCCAGTAACGGTACCTTTGGTTTTATCGCTGGGTATCGGGATTGCGCATGCGGCGGGTAAGGGCGGCGATTCCTTATCGGGATTTGGGATTGTGACGCTAGCGTCACAATCCCAATAGTGGCAGTGATGTTGTTAACGCTTTACGTTGCTTCCACGGAGTCCCCGGAATCGATCATCGCTTCTGCACAGGCGGTAGCAATCGTGGCTGAAACCCCTTGGTACGAATCAACACCAGGCGTCGAAATTGTTGGTGGCATCCGCGCTATTGTGCCCTTGGTAATATTTCTCCTACTAGTGATGTTGGTGCTATTGAGAGAACCGATAAAAAATCCCAAAATCATCTTTTTTGGTATTTTCCTCTGTGTTCTTGGCATGGTGGTCTTCAATCTGGGCTTAAGCTATGGGCTTTCATTGCTGGGAGGTCAAAGTGGTGGATTGGTACCGGCGGCGTTCACAGCAATCGACAAGGTTGAAAATTCACCGTTGTATTTTCTCGCACTGGGGCTATTCATTGCACTCACATTTGCCTGGTTGCTTGGTTGTGGCGCTACGCTAGCTGAGCCCGCATTGAACGCGCTTGGTATCACAGTTGAAAATTTAACGAACGGATCGTTTAAAAAATCAACATTAATGTATGCGGTTTCATTGGGCGTTAGTTGCGCAATAGCGATTGGCGTCGCGAAAATCATTTTTTCAATCCCCATCGCGTACTTACTGGTTCCTGATTATCTGATTGCGATCATGCTTACGATCATTTCTCACGAAGAGTTCGTAAATATTGCCTGGGATAGTGCGGGAGTTACCACGGGTCCTGTGACGGTGCCTTTGGTATTAGCGATGGGCCTGGGTTTTGGTAATGCGCTGGGTGCCATTGAGGGTTTTGGTATCTTATCGATGGCATCTATCGGTCCCATCATAGCCGTGTTATCAACTGGGGTTTATATTCGCTGGAAGATTTCTAAACGTTATGCGCAAGATGAACAAGAACAGGACGTCGAAAGTAACATTGTTGGAGCACCCATGGTATGAGTAGAGAATTCACAATATTGTCTGATGTATCCATGATTACCTGCGTTGTACAGCGGGGTAAAGCTGATCAGGTGGTTCAGGCTGCACAGGATGCGGGAGCGCAGGGAGCAACCATCTACTATGGCTACGGCAGCGGTGTAAGAGAGCGCCTGGGTATACTTGGCCTGGCCGTTGATGTTGAGAAAGAAGTGATCACCTCTCTGGTCGCTAATGATCAGGTTGATCGGATTTTTGTGCGGATGTATTTTGCGGGTGAGTTGGATGTCCCAGGTGCGGGTATTATTTACGTAACTAAGCTGGAAAAAGCCGCAACGCATATCCCCAAGGAAATCATAGAACTCCTGACTGGTACAGGTGATTAACATGGCTGACGCTATGCAAAATGTTATTACTGATGCGAAGTTGATCACCTGCATTCTGCCAAAGGGTCGGGCAGCTGACCTGCAGCAGGCACTTATTGATGAGAAGGGTATTCACAATGCCAATTATCACCATGCGCGAGGTGTTGGAAGATTTTCGCCAATTTCGGCACGTGGTATCGGAGAGCAGCAGGCGAAAGAAATTCTCGAAATCGCTGTTTCTGCAGAGCAGGCAGATGAGTTGTTTGAGTTTATGTTTTTTGAAGGCGGAATTGATGAACCACACGGTGGAATAATCTTTGTGACCAGCCTGCCTTCTGCGACCCAAATGTCTTTGCCCGATGACCTTCCGGAGGAAGATAGCTAGATCAACCTATTGACCAATGGCTGGAACAACAGTGCCACCATAAAACCGCCATAGAGATCGCGATCCACTCCCAGGTTTAAGCTGAAGTCCACTGGCATATTTGCTGCCAGGCTAAGCACAACGGTCACCGCGATGATATGGAAGGGCCTGGCAGACAGCATCAGGGTGCATATCAACACGAATATCGCGAGAATCAGATAATCACCTGTTATACCCAGTCGGGCCAGTAAATTATCCTCCTGGTTCACGATCATCGTTGTCGAGAGCAATATAAATACCAGTATTGTGCGAGCTACAAGTATCATTCGTTCTCCAAAATATCTTTCGTTATCTATGGTTACCTATTGCGCAACTTTTGGCTGTATCCCGATGTTGAATCTGTGAACTAGCTACAAGCGAGGTGACCAGCGGTAGGTTACGCGTACTTAGAGAACGTTTTGGGGGCGTGTAGGTTTACTGTGCCTATCCCGGTTTTTGCACCACTCATCGGAACTGAAGTGGAAACTTACTCTGGAGAGACCAGTAGGAGCATCTATGGTGTGGCTAACTTGTAGGTTGAATCCAGCGAAGGTTGATCCTCGCAGACGACACGTCCTGTATCTATCAGCCGTATCATCGCTGAAAATACCGACCGTGCGGCAGCACCGTAGAGCTTTTTATCTGTATCAACGTACATGATGGGGACCATCTTGGTGATCTCACTGTAGCCTTTCTTGAGACAGTCGATGATCTGCTCTTCGCGCGCTAGTCGATGTTCAATAAAGGATCGTACAAAATTTTTTACATCCTTGATGCATGTGCCGTGGGTAGGCCAGTAAATTTCCTCATCGCGATCCAATAGCAACTCAAGACTCTGCATATATTGAGTCATATCTCCGTCTGGCGGAGCGATGATGCTGGTGGACCAGCCCATAACGTGATCACCAGTGAAAATTGAGTTTTCCTCACGTAACGCATAGCAGATATGATTGGACGTATGGCCAGGCGTGTACAGAGCCTCTATAGTCCATCCATCACCTTCTATCAAATCACCATGACCAATTGTTACGTCAGGTACAAAGTCCATGTCGCCGCCTTCTTCGACCTGAACGCCTTCTTCTAACTTGCCAGCGCCGTGAGGACCAAAACCATACGTCTTGGCTTGCCAGTACTCCTTTAGGGGCTGTGCAGCAGGGGAATGATCCATGTGGGTGTGCGTGATCAGGATATGAGTGACTGATTCTTCAGTAAGTGAATGCTTAAGTCTGGTTATATGTTCCTCAAGCAGTGGCCCGGGGTCGATTACCGCTACGTTCCCATGACCGATCACGTAGGTGCCTGTCCCGCGGAATGTGAATGCACTCGGGTTCCTGGCAATAATGCGCCGTATAAGAGGTGTTAGTTCCTGTGGTGCGCCATATTCATAATCGAATTCGAAGGTAAACGGAATGGACATATCTTTGCCAAATCTTTGTTTGAAGCTTAGCAGAAACTGGTATTTCCTACAGTCACAACGGAGTTGTAAAACGCAGTCTGTCGGTTCGATTAACGGACACATCAAATGGGACAAATGATTGTGATACGATCTCGTAGATCAAGGAATTGCTATCCATACATTAATCCATACATGGATAACCCCATTGACCTAGATGGGAGAGGAGAAACCGATGTCATCTGAACAAGCCTCATTCAAGCGTCTTATCGATATTGGAATTGCGCTGTCTGCCGAGAAGGACACGAACAAGCTGATGGAAATGATTCTTCTTGAGGCCAAGGGTATTGGCAATGCAGATGGGGGAACACTTTACATACGCGACAAAGATGAGCTGAATTTTGAGATCGTTCGGACCGATTCTCTGGGTATCGCACAAGGAGGGACAACCGGAGAAGAGGTTACTATTCCACCCGTGAAGCTTTTCGGTGATGACGGGGCACCAAACGAAAAAAACGTTGTCAGCTACGCCGCGATCACCGGTAAAACGGTGAACGTTCAGGATGCCTACAATTCAGACGAATTTGATTTCTCCGGTACCAAGAAATTTGACGAGATGACGGGGTTTCGATCCAAGTCGTTTTTGAATGTTCCTTTAAAAAATAATGCCGATGAAGTTATCGGTGTGTTGCAGCTATTGAACTCTCTCGATCCAGCTAGCGGCGAAGTTGTTCCTTTTTCAGGTGATATCTCCCCGTTGGTCGAAGCGCTTGCCTCACAGGCAGCAATCGCTCTCGATAACGCCATATTGATTGACGCGCAGAAGAAACTTCTAAACTCTTTTATTGCGTTGATGGCTAGCGCGGTTGACGCCAAGTCACCCTATACGGGTGGCCATTGCCAAAGAGTACCCGAATTAACAGAAATGTTGACTCGCGCGGCCTGCGATTCCAATGAGGAACCATTTTCTTCGTTTAACTTGAGCGAGGATGAGTGGGAAGAATTACATATAGGCGCATGGCTACATGACTGCGGGAAAGTTACGACACCAGAATATGTAGTCGATAAAGCCACGAAACTTGAAACTATTACAGATCGTATCCATGAGATCAGAACCCGATTCGAGGTTGTAAAGCGTGAATCGACTATCGCGTATCACGAAAAGGTCGCTGCGGGAGCGGATGCTGCTTCAGCCAGGGAAGAATTGGAAGGTCGGCTAAAACAGCTGGATGATGATTATTATTTCGTGGCTGAGTGCAACCGTGGTGGCGAGTTCTTTGATGATGAAAAAATTGCTCGTATTAAAGAAATTGCATCAATCAAATGGACAAGAACGCTTGATGACCGTGCCGGAGTATCAGACGATGAACTAAAACGGTTGAATCTAACGCCGGCGAAGGAGTTGCCAGCAGAAGAAACACTTTTGGCGGACCGCGCGGACCATCTGTTTGAGCACGATGTGATTCCCTATGCCGCAGACCCTGAAAATCGCTGCGGGTTCAGAATGGATGCGCCTGCTAACAAATTTAACAAGGGAGAGATTTACAATCTTTGCATACAGCGTGGCACACTGACTGATGAGGAGCGTTTTAAGATTAACGACCACATCGTGCAAACGATTGTAATGCTTGAAAGTTTGCCTTTTCCCAGGCACCTGGAAAGGGTGCCTGAGATTGCCGGTGGGCACCACGAAATGATGAACGGGAATGGATATCCGAAGCGTCTAATGGGTGCGGAGATGTCCGTTCCTGCCAGGATTATGGCGATTGCGGATGTTTTTGAAGCGCTGACGGCAGCTGACCGCCCATACAAAGCGCCCAAGACGCTTAGCGATAGCATTAAGATTATGTTCTTCATGGTCAAGGACGAGCACCTGGATTCAGAATTGTTCCGTTTGTTTCTTGAGTCTGGTGTATATAAAGAATACGCGGAAACCTACCTCCTGGAGACTCAGATCGACAACGTTAATATCGCTGACTACCTTTAGCTCGCATCGCAGTTATTGACACGAGGTCCCGGTGCGTTACGTTTTCCTTTTATCATTTTTTTTCGCGTTCAAGTTGCATGCCCAGGCGTTAAGCCTGATCGATAGATCCATCACCATTGCGCTGACCCAGGACCCCCCGACTCTAAATACCATTAGAACAACAGACCTGGTGAGCTTCTTTGTTCTTGGACACATTAAAGAAGGGCTATTGCGCTACGACAGGAGAGGGCGTCTCGTTCCAGGGGTTGCTGAGTCCTGGGATGTGCATCCAACGCGCATAGTGTTTCGATTAAGGCAGGATGCTCTATGGTCCGATGGCTCCCCGGTAACCGCTCATGATTTCGTGTTCGCCTGGCGCAGGGTTAATGATCCCGAAGAAGCTGCCCCCTTCGCGGCGATAATGTATCCCATCAGGAATGCCGAGAAGATTCAAAAAGGAGAATTACCTACTACCGCGTTGGGCGTAACCGCACTCGACGATAGAACATTAGTCGTAGAGATGGAGAAGTCCTGTGGGTACTGTCTATCCCTTATGCCTCATGCGACTTTCTTTCCGGTTAAGGAAAGGTTTTACGCAGATGCGGGAAAGAAATACGGTACAGGTCCGGATGAATTGATCGCGAACGGTCCATTCAGGTTAGCGGAATGGAAGAGGGGAACATCGCTTGTTCTGTCCAGTAATAAACACTATTGGAACCGGGATGCCATTTGGTTACAGGAAATAGTCGTTGGCTATATTACAGAAGACAACCGCACACGATTGAATCTGTTCGTGGACGAAAAGATCGCGCTGGTAAAACTAGGTACGGAAACGGTAAAGGACGCTGCCTCTCGTGGACTCAGACTTAGGACCTTTGCGACAGGGGGATTGGCATACCTGCGTTTTAATGTGAGCGATAAAAGTATCTTCCGTCACAAGGTGATGCGCCAGGCAGTCCAGGCAGTATTCGACCCGGAAGTTTTCGTCAATAAGGTGATCGCGATTCCCGGATACAAACCTGCCTATTCGTTTTTTCCAAGTTGGTTGCGGGGTATTGATGGCCGATTTGCTGAGGAGTATCCGGTTCGGTCCAGGAGAATCGACAATGAACTGGGTCGCAGTCTGGTAGAGGGGCTTCGGCGGCAGATGGACCCTGCGGGCTTGCCGATTGTCACGATACTGACGGTCGCCTCACCGACCGGGAGTAAAGTCGCAGAGTACTTGCAAGGACTCCTGAAACAGAGTTTGGATCTGGATGTTCGAGTCGATCAGCAGACCTTTAGACAGTATTTGGACAAGTCTCGTAGAGCGCAATTCGATATTGTGATCAGTAGCTGGTATCCGGACTTTCATGACATTATGACGTATGCAGATTTGCAGGCGTCCTGGAACGCCAATAACCGGGGCAAGTATCGCAGTGACGAGTATGATTCGGTATTGCGTGTTCTACAAAGCGCTACAGCGCTGAAAGAGAGGATGAATGCGGCGGCCATGCTTCAGACGATCCTCATAGAGGACGTGCCTGTTCTTCCAACCGCGGAGACCGGATCAGCCTATATTCAGCATGACAAACTCAAGGGTGTGGTTCGTCGAGTTATCGGGCAGGATCCTGATTTTACCTACGCGAGGATTATCAAGTAGGGGACGTTTGTTGCTAAGAACGCATATCCTCAATAAAACTATTGGACTCGTCGATTGCCTTCTGCATCGCGTCGATGAGTCGATTGACGTCCGTGTTAACAGTGCCCAGTTCGCTTTTGAGTGAGGCAATAGCTCGGGCGTTGAGATTATGTTTGAGAAAGAGGACGTTGTCTTTCAATGTTGCCAACACAGGGTCAATCGCATCTTCCGCGCGCCGCATTGATGAAATAAGTCGAGAATAACGTCGTCTGGTATCGCGCAACTGTCTTTCACTTTCTCGACGTAGATTTTGGCTGGAATACTCTTCCAGTTCGTCTGTCCATTCGTCAAATAGTGCATCGGCTACTGATTCCACGGCGCCAATGCGGTCGTGTATCGTTGAGGCTGCGGTGACGCTATCTTCATATTCATCGTTAAGTTCCTCGTAATAATCTTCGAGATCACCACCGTCAAAATTTACTACCGCACGAAACTGAGTCAGGACATCCTTGAATTGCTCCTGGCCGTCTTCCTGAGCTGATTGAGCCTATCTATCAGGATGTCCCGTTTGTGGACCCCGAATTGTTCCATTGCGTCTTAATAGGTGCTTTCACAAGCGGTCAGGCACACCATGGTGAACACCAGAATAAATGCTCTCATCAATCGACCTCCGTGCAAAAAAAACTCAGCATATCAGATAATCTCGAAGTAACGATCAAGTTCCCACCGTGAAATCACGTCGTCATCTTCTGTATGTTGTTGGAACTCCATAGCCTCCTTGTGGCGATTGGCAACCCAATGAGCCACAGTATACCGCCCAATAATCTTGGATAGGTAAGAGTCCTGTTCGAGATTTTCGACCGCGTCCGTCAGCGTGGCAGGCAAGATAAGCGGTTGTTGGATGGGAGGAGTTTTCGTCTGATTCACCAGGCCGCTGATTCCGCTCGCAAGAATCACTGAAAGGGCCAGGTAAGGGTTAATATCTGAAGCGCTCACACGATGTTCAATGTTTATGTCATCATCGTTGAGAGACCGAATCGCGCAGTTTGTGTCAGTCCCCCACGTGGAGGTTACCGTCGGTCCTCGTCGGTAGTCGTTAGCAGTGGGCCGTAGGAATGACATTGTGGCATTCAATTCCTGCACGAGCCCGCCGATCCAGAAACTGCGTGCATGCTCTGGAGGCGTCTGGTCACTTGTGAGTGTATGACGGATATGTATCGCGCCATTGTAGTCGGATGTAGGTGTGGTCATGAATGTCGCAGCAAGGCTGTAATCGACAGCGACTTCGTACAGCACCTCCTTGGTTCGGATGACACAATCTGCGCTAACAAGCGGATCTCCCGGTAGCAAATTCAGCTGCACTTGACCATTTGCCAGATTGTTCCAGCTCTCGAATTCGACTCCCAGATAACCCATGCGTTCAGTGACTTCACCCATGAAGTCCCTGATGTGGTATGCGCGACGGATTGAATGTGTTTTTGTTAATCCTGAAACTGGTGCTAGGTTTTGATAGCTATCTCCCCTTATCTGATCATATGGTGAGTCAAACAGACAGAACGCCAACTCAAAGGCAACCTGTGCCTGATAATGTTGTGCCTCGAGTTGTTCAACGATTTTTCTAAGTGTTGTACGAGGACAGAAACTGATGGGTGTGCCGTCTTCAGAAGCATACTCCGCAATACAGTGACCAAGGTTAGGATTGTGGCGGTCTTGTATCAGAGTGGTGAGGTCAGGTCTTAACAGTAGTTCGGGCCAGTTCTTGTCGGCTACGCCGTGCTCTGTTGATTGTGCTAGTTCACGGATATGGCAACCATCAGGTAGCGACTTTACGAATGTGTGGCGGTGTATATGTGAACCTAGTCCGGATCCATCCAACGTGGTCACCATTGTTCGTATGACATCCAGGTGGTGGCGATCCAGCCAGTGGCCTAGGCTATCCTCTCCTCTAAAAGAAGACATACCGGCAACTCATGGTTATTCATTTTCCACGAATTCGACCACTTCCAGTTGGAAGCCGGATATGGCGTTGAAGCGGGTAGGTGAGCTTAGTAAACGCATCTTGCCAACACCAATGTCACGTAGTATTTGACTGCCCGTCCCGATGAGTCGGTAGACGCCCACTTCATTATTGTGACGCTGTACCGGTGGAACGTCAGGGAAATGATTGACCTGTGCCAATGATTCTTCCTGGGAAGGTTCCTGTCCGACGATGACGACAACACCGTTGCCCTCCTTAGCGATCCTTTCCATGGAATCGTGCAACGACCAACTGGGTTTTTCGCCAGGGCGCTCGGTCAACAGAATGTCTCGTAACGTATTCAATACCTGAACCCGGACAAGGCAGGGTTCTACTTCACTGATTTGTCCTTTCACCAGGGCAAAGTGAACACATTCGGATATCTTATCGGTATAGGTGTGTAGATTAAATTCCCCCATCGCTGTGGGGACAGTCCGCGTGTCCTTTAGTTCTATCGTTTTGTCATAGAGCGTTCGATATTGAATCAGATCTGCGATAGTACCGATCTTAATTCCATGTTGAGTCGCGAATGTTTCAAGTTCTGCTCGCTGAGCCATGGTGCCGTCTTCATTCATCACTTCAACAATTGCAGCCGCCGGTGTGTAGCCGGCCATGCGTGCCAGGTCGCACCCGGCTTCTGTATGACCGGCACGCGTTAACACGCCACCTTCTTTTGCGATAAGCGGAAATATATGTCCAGGCATAACAAGATCAGATGGCTTGGCATTCTTAGCGACGGCGGTGCGCACGGTCTTTGCTCTGTCTGCCGCGGAAATTCCGGTAGTGATGCCGTCAGCCGCTTCAATGGAAACGGTAAAGTTGGTCTCGTGTAGCGAGTTGTTGTGTTCCACCATCAGGGGCAGATTTAACTGTCGAGCTCGATCTTCCGTAACGGTCAGACAGATTAACCCGCACGCATAACGCGCGAAAAATGTGATGTGCTCCGGCGTGACCACATCCGCAGCGATAATAAGGTCGCCTTCATTCTCCCGGTCTTCATCATCCATGATGAGTACCATTTTGCCTTGTCGGAAATCTTCCAGGATTTCTTCGACTGAGTTGATAGGCACTTCAGGCCTCAAATTCTTGGTTGAGCCGGAATTATAGGCTATATGTGGAATGCATACGATGTTAGCTGGCGCATCGAATAGCGTATAATCCCAAGCGCAAATAGTAAGGTAACCCAATGGCATCTGATAAGAACTCGTTCGTAAGCGCGTTGCGAGAGATATGTGGTGACGACATGATTACTGATGTCGCTCGCTTGAAGGTTTATGAAACTGATGGGCTAACTGCGAAGAAGAGGGTGCCATGGATAGTTGTATTACCTTCCACGGTGTCAGAGGTACAGCGTATTGTAGCGTTATGTGCTAGGCATAAGGTGCCGGTTGTTGCTCGCGGTGCTGGAACTGGTCTTTCTGGCGGCGCAATGCCCCATGGCCATGGCGTGTTATTGAGCCTCGCGAAGTTCAATAAAATTCTGGAGGTAGACGAGAACGCACGTCTTGCGCGCATCGAACCAGGCGTTACTAACCTGGCGATCACGAAGGCGGTGGAACATCTGGGGCTATATTACGCCCCTGACCCATCGTCCCAAATTGCCTGCACCATTGGTGGGAACGTGGCTGAAAACTCAGGGGGAGTTCATTGCCTAAAATATGGCCTCACTGTACACAACGTGATGGGCCTGAAGGTCGTGTCACCCAAGGGAGAGATATACGAGCTTGGCGGTGATGCACTGGATGCGGCAGGGTTTGATTTGCTTGCCGTGATGCACGGTTCCGAGGGCATGCTTGGCATCGTAGTAGAAGTTACAGTCAAACTGCTGGAAAAACCGTCGGGTGTATGTGTGGTACTAGCCGCGTTCGATAGCGTAAATGCTGCTGCTGGTTGTGTGGGTCAGATTATTGCTGACGGGATCCTCCCGGCTGGATTAGAGATGATGGATCAGCTTGCCGCGGAAGCAGCAGAAGCTTTTGTTCATGCTGGCTATCCCACTGACGCCGCGTCGCTGCTTCTGTGTGAATTGGATGGTAACGCGAAGGAAGTGCAAGTGCAGCACGAGCAACTATTGTCAATTTTGGATCGCTGTGACGCTAAAAGCGTTTCAACTGCATGGGATGAGGCTGAACGTTTCAGGCTATGGCAGGGGCGTAAAGCAGCCTTCCCAGCCGTAGGTCGCATTGCGCCAGATTACTACTGTATGGATGGTACGATTCCTCGCAAGGAGTTACCGGAGGTGCTTACGGCGATTACTAAGCTGTCAGAACAGTTTGATTTACCTTGTGCGAATGTCTTTCACGCCGGAGATGGTAATTTGCACCCATTGATACTCTATGACGCAAACGATAACGACCAATTGCAAAGAGCGGAGGAATTCGGAGCGCAAATTCTAGCGCTCTGTATCGAGAAGGGAGGCACCATCACTGGCGAACACGGTGTGGGTGTCGAGAAGATTGATCAAATGTGTATTCAGTTTGACGAGCAGGAACTGGAAATATTTCACGGGATTAAGTCGAGTTTTGATCAACAGGGAATCCTTAACCCTGGTAAAGCAGTCCCGACATTGAGCCGCTGTGCAGAATTTGGCGCCATGCATGTCCACGTGGGAGAGGAAAAACATTCGGATCTGGAACGTTTCTAGATGTATTCCAATGATGCAACGGATTCGCTGATAGAATCAGTCACGGACGCGCTTCAGTATAAGAAGCCTTTGTGGCTGAGGGGCGGTAATAGTAAATCGTTCTTTGGTAATCCATCTGATACAGATTGCACTGAGCTTGACCTTCGTTGCCATGCCGGAGTTATCGACTACGTGCCTGATGAATTGGTCATTAGTGTCCGAGCGGGCACACCGCTTACAGAAGTTGTTGAACTGCTTGAGCAGGAAGGTCAGATGCTGCCTTTTGAACCACCGAATTTCGGTGGAGCATCCACGATCGGCGGTGTTATCGCCAGTGGGTTGTCCGGACCAAGACGACCATACACCGGGGCAGTACGTGATTTTGTGTTGGGTGTGAACCTGCTCTCCGGCAATGGCTCGGTCCTTTCTTTTGGCGGTCAGGTGATGAAAAACGTCGCGGGATACGATGTATCACGTCTGGTGGTTGGTGCGATGGGTACGCTTGGGGTAATTATGGATGTGAGTCTCAAAGTGTTGCCAAAGCGTTCACCAGAAGTCACCTGGCGAGTTTCCGAAGTGCCTGCTTCGATCGGTAACCTTAGCGCCCACGCAATAGTCAATGGGCAGCACTACATTCGTGTGCCGGAAGGGGAAAGCCTGGCAGGCGAGGTGGTTGATAATGACTTCTGGCGGCAACTTGCCACGCACGAATTGTCGAGCTTGAAAGAGGGCGACGCGTTGTGGCGTATCTCGGTCCCGCCGTCATCAAAGCAGTATCTTGATGAGGCCACCGTCGTGGAGTGGGGGGGGGCGCTTCGCTGGGTCGCGGATCCCAAAGCGCATCCACATGAGGTACTGGAATCTGGGCATGCGACACTTTTTAGGACAACCGATGACTCTGAGCGGACTCGATTCCAGCCGCTGGACCCGGTTGTGGCGCGAATTCATGAGAAGTTAAAGCACAATTTTGATCCGCAGGAAATTTTTAACCCCGGTAGGATAACCTGGCATGCAAACTAACATTCATCCAGATCTTGTTGGAAAGGATAAAATCGCTGAGGCAGAGGAAATACTGCGAAGTTGCGTGCACTGCGGATTCTGTATGGCGACCTGTCCGACGTATCAGCTACTCGGTGACGAGCTTGATGGTCCGCGTGGTCGTATTTACCTGGTAAAGAATCTACTTGAAACCAATAGCATGGACGATCAATCTGCCACGCACCTGGATCGCTGTCTTACTTGTCGTTCGTGTGAAACCACTTGCCCTTCCGGGGTGAGATACGGTCGATTGCTCGACATCGCCAGGGATTTGATGGTCACACGGGTGCGTCGTCCTTTGCGCATTGAGGTGCTGTCGCGTTTGCTGCGTTGGACCGTGCCACATCCAAGGGTTTTTGGTGCTTTGTTGAGACTGGGTCAACTAGTTAGACCGGTATTGCCGATGTTCATTGCTGGCAAGGTGCCCCTCCGGCAGACTTCAGTGGCACTGAATGACTTGCCAAATGGATCAGCGGACAAAACCGTGATTCTGCTCCAGGGTTGTGTCCAACGCGCAGCTACGCCGGGCGTAAATGAGGCGATTCAAAGTTTGCTGCAGGCATCCGGTTGTGCTGTGGAATATCTTACAGAAGAGGGTTGCTGTGGCGGGTTGGATTACCACCTGTCTGACCATGAGACTGGCGTCCGTCGGATGCAAACCCTGGTCGATCAATTATATCCAAGACTGGACTCGGTAGAGGCCATTGTCTCCTCAGCGAGTGGCTGTGGTGTCACCATAAAGGAATATCCGGAGATCCTGGATTCATCCTACGCGGATCGTGCTGCGGCTATAGTGGACAAAGTTGTTGATATTAGCGAACTTCTGGATCAAGAGAGTTTTACTTGCCGGCCCATCCGTGTTGCGGTGCACACGCCCTGCACCCTGCAGCATGGACAACAGATAGATGGTGTTATTGAACAGATTCTGGCTCGGGCAGGATGTGAAATTGTTCCTTCAAACGAAGGGCACCTGTGTTGTGGTTCTGCCGGAACCTATTCCGTTTTGCAGCCTAAGTTAGCCGAGCGTTTAAGAGACCGAAAATTGGGATCGTTACTAAGAGAGGAGCCTGAAGTCATCGTTACCGCAAACGTAGGCTGTCAGCTGCATCTGCAGAGTGGTACGGGGACTCCGGTAATGCATTGGACAGAGCTACTCGCTCGCCAGCTTTAAGTTTCTACTTAAGAAGCTTGCTGGTAAACCCACCACAATAGACCCTTCTGCGCGTGAAGGCGGTTTTCCGCTTGTTGAAAAATGATTGCTCTGGGGTCGCGGACCATATCTGGTGTGATTTCGAATCCGTCATGGATCGGCATGTCATGCATGATTTTGCAGGAAAGCCCGTTTAGTAGTTCTGCGTTGATCTGGTACGGCATCATTTGCTCAAGCTTGGCCCGTTTCTCTGTCTCGTGTGCTGGATCATTGAAGTACTGCATATCAATCCAGGTATCGGTATATACAAAGTCTGCGGTTTGAATAGCGTCTCTGGGCTCTGTCGTATGGTTTACAAAACTTGATGATCTAATGATTTCCTGAACGTCTATGTCGAAACTCTCACCGTTATCAGTTACTTCCGGCGTGGCAAGGGTTAGTTTGATGCCAAGTTTGTCGCAGAGAATGGATAGTGAATTCGATACATTATTCTGCACACCAAGATAGACCAGATGAGCAGAGGAAATGTCTCCATATTCCATCATGGTCAGCACGTCGGTCAGAGCCTGGCATGGATGATATAGCTCGCAACATCCATTGATTACTGGAACCTGGCTTCCTGCGATGATTTTAGTGAGATCACTGTGGTAAAGCAGTCGCGCCATGATGCAGCTAACATTGCGTGACAAATATTCTGTCTCATACTCAATACCGGAGAGCACGAAATTTGAAGTCTGCCAGTCTATATAGATACCGTGGCCGCCAAGTTCTGTCATGGCGACCTCAAAGGATACCCGGGTCCTGGTAGAAGTCTTCTGGAATATCATTGCAAGTGACTCACCTTGCAGCAGATCTCTAAATTCCTGGGGATTGGCTTTTATTTCTGCAGCCTTAGCGAGGATTGACTCTAATTCTGCGGTTGTTAGGTCTTTTAGATTAGGTATATGTCGCATGTGTTTTACTCATCTTTCCCGATGAGTCTCCAGAAAAAAAGTCCAGCGATGCTAGCTTTCCATGGACTACTTTCAGCGATTTCGTTATCCCGTCATGGGGAATAAGAAAAGGCGCAAATTACCGTATTAAAACGGGTTTGTATACCCCAAATTTGGAGCGTTGTATCGTCGCTGTAAACACCGTAGCCTTCCCATTACGTTAGGTGTCGAATAGGTGATATATGTGCGGTCGGTTTAATGTGGTGCAGCATCCCATGATGCGATTTCTGCAGGAGATTACCGGTCAAAGCTTTTCGGTCGAGACCAGCCTGAATGTTACGCCTACGGAGCAGACGCCGGTTCTGGTGCAATCAGATTCATCGTGGGAACGCCGCAACATGCGTTGGTGGCTGATTCCCCATTGGTCAAAAGAGCCCACGACGAAATACACAATGTTCAACGCAAGATCCGAGACGCTGGAAAAGAGTCGCGCGTTTCGTGAACCCTTTCAGCAGCGTCGATGTGTTTTGCCGGTATCGGGTTACTATGAATGGAAGACGGAGTCTGGTGTAAAAGTACCGTACTATATTGAACCAGAATCAGAAAATGGACTCGCACTTGCCGCCTTGTGGGATCGTTGGCATGGTAACGATAAGGTTATAGAGAGTTGCACCATTGTTACCGCAGCAGCGCCACAAGCGATGGAGACAATTCACAACAGAATTCCAGTGCATCTGACCCGGGAGCAGATAGATTCGTGGGTGAATGCGAACACCGATCGAGAAACTTTAGCTAAGCTGCTGGCACCCGAGGTTCGTGTGCCTCTGAGGGTTACGGCTATGTCTACATATGTGAACAACGCTCGTAATAAGGACGAGCGTTGTCTGGAGCCGCTGGGGGAGGCGGTGGTTATTCATTAGGCCTTTCGTGTCCCCGAATCAAACAAGGACGGAAAGAACCACTTCGCCCCGGCCGGTTCTTCCAATAGCAATTGTTGTCTAAAGGTAAGGTTAGCCCCCTTGGGCGCAGTAACTCGCGTTCTGGAGCAGGTAAGCTGGGATGCACAGTATTTATAGAGCAGTGACCGTCGTTCATGATCCGCGGTCCAGGCTGCAGTCGCGTGGGTCGTCGCCTCGCCGAAAACACTATGCTGACGGCTGGTGCCTCGGGGCAAATGACTATGTCAGAGTTCTGCGCCTGGCGTACGCGATCCGGCATTCGGAAATGACTATTGTGGCTGCCGGGGATTAGTCGAAGACCACCCTTGTCACCACCACTATCTGTCAGATTCAGGACAGCAACACCAAAACCATGCAAGGCCTGAAATCCTGGCTGAGCATAGTATTTGCTTCGTTCCGCATAGGTAAAGGGCTCGGAAGCGCCATAATCGGAATGCAGTTTGCCATCAGACATGCCTTTTTGCATGCGCATGCCAAAGATGCGATCCAACCGAAAGGCGTCACCGAGTTGCATGCGCATGATATCCAAAATAAGTGGATGGTCGATCAGGTCTACCAGGGGCTGCCCCCAGGCTAGAAATCCGGGGCCTGATTCTTAGGATCCGCCGGCCATGCCGAAGCGGTAAATCTTATAGAGGCGCTCTTCTTCTTCCCAGTTTTCTGGTAGCGGTGGGATGTTGTCTTCGACCAGGGAGTTTAATTCAGCAACCTGTTGCTCGGTTAATACATTCTCGATGACCAGGTAACCTTGGAGATCGTAGAGATATTGGTAGTACTCTGCGTCTTCTTGGCTGAAGTATTCCATGTTCTCCTTGTCAGATGCATTTTCGATTGTCTCTTAATTAACTCCTGCGGAATCAATAGGCGACGCAGATGCGTTTTGCCTTCGGCAAAGCCACATCTAGCCGCATCTAATCGTTGGTGTACCCGTCTTTGCCAGGTCCGCTGTCTCCCTCGGCGCCCTCCTTGCTCGCAAGGGCTCTCTCTTTGGGCGCACTGTCGCGTTCGCCACGAAAGTCATTGAAGGGACCATCGCGCCACTCCAGCGCAGCCTTAAGTCCGCCTTCTGCTACATGACGGCGGAATTCACCCGCGGCAGGTCGATGCTTCGACATGGCCTCGATGTCTGTACCTACCATGAGTGCGGTACGAATACCCATGATTTCATACTGTCGTTTGACGGCTCGCTTGTTGTAGTTCAATTGATCGTTGTCGATGTGGCCCAGGCGCTTGGCGAATTTCATCGTGAATTCGTCTAGATCTTCAGCATCAACTGCATAGTTTGCCCAGCCATAGGTCTCCATTTGTTCACCAGAGAACCAATCGCCGGTATAGGCAAATTCATGGGCTTTCGCCATCGGTAGATACCACGGAGCCCACATCATATCCATCGTTCCCATGGCCCGTACGGGTGGGTAACCGATTCGTGCATCTCGCGCCACGATGCGCATATCACACATGCTGGTAAGCTCGGTACCACCAGCGAGGCAGTACCCATGAACCTGTGCGATAACTGGCTTCGCAAGTTCCCAGATCATCCAATGGCCCATGAGTGCGTGTCGTGACCAGTCGTAATGTTGCGGATGCGTGGAACCGGTATCGGGCATTCCTGAACGATGACTGACGTATTCGCTCTCTTCCGGTTGGGGTGCCAGGTCGTAGCCTGCCGAGAAAGCTCGGCCGTTCGCCTTGAGAATAATGACACCGATTTCCTGGTCGTATTCCGCCTCTTTCATGGCGTCGTAAACTTCGCCACGCAACGCATGACTCAGGGGATTCAGTTTTTCTGGGCGATTCAACGTGATGATGGCCACGCGTCCATCGGTCTCATAGGTAATATTGTTGTATTCCACTTAGGGTGGCTCCTTTACTTGGTGAAAAACATAACTTTTGTGAATGTAGTATAGAACGTCAATGATGACACGAACCAGTTGCCTGGTCACTCTGTTGGCAACAGTATCTATCCGGCGCACAATGTGTCCAACCATAATATGTCCAACCACAACGTCACCAACCACAATGGGGATATGACATGAAATTATCATTGCTGGCACTACTACTGTTGTCCTGTCAGGTATTCGCCGCTAGTCCCGAAGCGGTTTACGGAGAAAACGGCATGGTGACTTCTCGGTCCGCTCTGGCATCGGAGGTTGGCGTTGAAATCATGCGGGGAGGCGGTAACGCAGTAGATGCTGCTGTGGCGACGGCATTTGCGCTTGCGGTGACATATCCTTCGGCGGGAAACATTGGCGGTGGAGGATTCGTTGTCGTTCGGTTGGTAACTGGCGAAGTGGTGACGCTTGATCATCGTGAAAGGGCACCGATGAGTGCATCCCGTGATATGTATCTCGACGATGAGGGCAATGTTGTTCAAGGCTTGTCTACCAGATCTCACAAAGCGGTGGGTGTGCCTGGCTCGGTAGATGGTCTGCTGACGTTGCTTGAGACGCATGGGACCCTGAATCGACGAAAAGTGATTCAGCCCGCAATAAACCTGGCGCGCAGAGGATTCCCGTTAACCTATGACCTGGCACGCCAGTTTGCTTCAGTCTTAACGAGAATGAATTCGTATCCGGCTTCTTTAGATAAGTTCTCCAATAGGGGAAAACCCTATTCACCCGGTGATATATGGAAGCAGCCTGATCTTGCGAAAACGCTGCAAAGGATAATGTCGAGGGGGAGCTCAGGTTTCTATGATGGACCGGTTGGGGCGTTGATCGTCGAAGAGATGCAACGGAATAACGGCAATATCGCTGCTGCTGATCTCGCGAATTATCGTTCAGTATGGCGCGACCCGGTTCAAGGCACATATCGCGGTTACGAAGTCTGGGGGATGGGCCCTCCCAGTTCGGGCGGTGTATTAGTTATTCAGATTCTTAACATGCTGGAGTCGTATGATCTTGGTGCCATGGGTTATGGCAGTGGGGCGGTAATTCATCATATGGTGGAAGCTGAGCGTCGCGCCTATGCGGACCGTGCTGAGCACCTCGGAGATCCCGATCACTACGAAGTACCGATTGCGATGTTAATTGACAAACAGTACGCGCGTGCACGTTTTGCAGATTTTGACCCTGATCTGGCTTCTGAGAGTAGCGACATTGATGCAGGGCAATGGGTTAAGGAGAGCCCTGAAACGACCCACTTTTCCGTTATGGACCGTGACGGGATGATGGTTTCCTTCACGACTACCCTCAACAGTGCGTACGGTAGCAAGATCGTCGTGCCGGGAACGGGAATCCTCCTAAATAACGAAATGAACGACTTTTCGATCAAACAGAATACGCCTAATCAATTTCAGCTTATCGGTCGAGTCGCGAATGCAATAGAACCGGGGAAACGGATGTTGAGTTCCATGTCTCCAACCATCGTTACCAAAGATGGTGAGCCGTTCATGATTACCGGTTCACCGGGTGGTTCGACCATTATTACCACAGCGTTACAGGTTATTGTGAATGTGATTGATCATGGTATGGGTATAGGTGATGCAGTGTCTTTGCCTCGATTTCATCACCAATGGTTACCTGACCGAATTCTGCATGATGCGTTTGCGATATCTCCTGATACTCGAGTAAAGCTGAATGAAATGGGACATAGGAATATCGTCCAGTCGAGCAGAGGTATAGGAGACGCGAATTCCATTCTGTATCGCGATGGAACGATGCGTGGGATAAAGGACCCTCGCGGCGATGGCGCTGCGATTGGTTTTTGAGCAATGAGAGCCTGCTTACCCTGATGAAAGTACTGCTGATTGATGCCTTTAACCTGATACGAAGAATTTTCGAAGCTCGGTCAGATTCTGATCTCGAGTCTGTTGTCACTGCGTCTACACAGTCATCTCAGCGCGCACTGCGTGAACACGAACCGTCACATGTCGTCATGGTGTTTGAAAAACATGACCGAACCTGGCGACATTTGCTTTACAGGGACTACAAAGCAAACAGGTCGCCGACACCGGAAGTTTTGCTGGGTGGAGTGGATGCGTTCGTTGCTGGTTTCAAAGAGATTGGTATCAACTCGTTCGCACTGGAAAGCTATGAAGCGGACGATGTGATAGCTACTTTCGCTGCGGGTGTGGCGCAAGCGGGTAATCAGGCGATCATTCTTTCGTCTGACAAAATGTACTTACAGCTCCTTTCCAGGCACATCAGGGTTGCCAATCACTTTACTCATCAGTTTCTCGAGGAGAGCGACGTGGAACAGCGCTATGGGGTTGGTGTAGCGCAATTGAAGGATTATTGGTCTCTGGTGGGAGACAGCTCAAACAACATAAAGGGCGTGCCAGGTATTGGCCCTAAAACGGCAGTAACGCTACTAGGTCAGTACCATAGTCTCGATCGAATGTTGTCGGAACAGGGCGATGATAAAGTACTGAAGAAGGTACAGGAGAATGAGCATCTGGCGATTCGTTGTAAGCAGCTAGTTACACTAAAAACGGATGTGGGTCTCGGTACAAATCTTCGAAGCTTCAGGATGGGGTAAATGCGCAATACACAGGGTAAAATCCTGTTTTTTTTGAAGGATTCAAAGTGACTGAACTTGCCTGCTTTAAAGCCTACGATCTACGCGGCCGAATACCCGATGAGTTAAACCCGGATATTGCCTATAGCGTGGGTAGAGCTTACGCGGAATTTCTGGAGCCTAGGAAAGTTGTGGTTGGTCATGATATTCGATTGTCGAGTCCTGAGATCTGTAACGCAGTGGTAGAAGGCCTGCTGGACGCCGGCGCAAACGTGTATCACATCGGTGAGTGCGGTACCGAGGAAATTTACTTTGCCACCGCGCACTTTGAGATGGACGGCGGGATTATGGTCACCGCAAGTCACAATCCCAAGGGCTATAACGGTATGAAACTGGTGCGCGAAGACGCAAAGCCCATCAGCGGCGACACGGGGTTGGACGAGATTGAACAAATGGTCATTGCGAATGACTTTAAGGGTTCACCTAACAGAGGTGTGATGGAATCTCTGGATCACCGGGATGCATATATACAATGTCTTTTAGGCTACGTAGATGGCAATCAACTGGGGGAACTGCGCATCGTTGTGAATGCGGGAAACGGAGGCGCTGGCGCCGTCATTGACCGGTTGGAGTCATTCCTCCCGTGTGAGTTCATAAAGATTCATCATGAGGCAGATGGGGATTTCCCCAACGGAGTGCCGAATCCTCTTTTGCAGGAAAACCGTGGGCCGACTATCGATGCTATCAAGGAAAATCAGGCTGATTTGGGTATTGCATGGGATGGGGACTTCGACCGTTGCTTCTTTTTTGATGCGTCGGGCAGGTTTATCGAGGGTTACTATATTGTTGGCCTGTTGGCGCAGGCGTTTCTTGAGCAGGACCCGAATTGTAGCGTCGTGCATGATCCTCGTTTAACCTTGAACACGATCGATATCGTTAATGCGCATGGCGGACAAGCCATACAAAGCAAGACGGGGCATGCGTTCATCAAGGAGCGCATGCGTAGTGAGGGTTCAGTATATGGTGGCGAGATGAGCGCGCATCACTATTTTCGAGATTTTTCGTACTGTGATAGTGGAATGGTACCCTGGTTGTTGGTTATTGGGCTGATGAAGCAGAAAGGAAAATCGCTAGCGGAACTGGTCGACGAGAGAATGAGAATGTATCCCGCGAGCGGCGAGATTAATAAGCATATCGATGACCCCGCGTCAGTCATTGAGTCGATTGAAACCTATTACGCGGAGACTGCTTTGGAGGTGGATCATACGGATGGGCTCAGTGTGACGTTTGATACCTGGCGTTTCAATGTGAGAATGTCCAACACAGAACCTGTGGTTCGTCTTAACGTGGAAAGTTGTGGTGACGAGGCACTGATGCGGTCGAAAACTGAAGAGTTATTGGCGCTAATGGGCACCGAGGGATAGGGGCTACCCCTCAATTATCTCTTAGCCGTTGCTTTATGGTGCTGGGACGCGGATAGCTTTTGTAGCGTGATGAGGTCGACCAGGATTTTACCTGATTCAGAAATGAAAGCGTCAGGCGTGTAGGCTTCTTCATCTTCTTCTTCTTTGGTTGATTCCTCCTTCACCGGGACGATTACACTGTCGGAAACCGCGGTGGTAGCTATCTCATTTCCTTTGAGTGAGTCTTCTTCACCAGATTGAGTTTCTTCTGCGGTGGCAGATGGCACAGCAGCGGGAGTGGCTTCGGCAACGGATTGGTGATCTTGGTCTAGTTCGTCCAGCGAAGCAATTTCGTCCAAACCCTGTGATTTGCGCTTTTTGTTTTCCAATGCTAACCAGAATTGTTCGGTTTCGTCCTTCTCTTCGAGGCGAATTTTCTCGTTCAGGCTTCGCATCTCAGAATTTGCCTGTCGTCGCTGGTATGCAATCGCCTCCTGTTCATAGATAAACGCCGGGTCAGTTTTTATCCGGGTCTCGTGCAAGTTGCGTAAATCAGGTATCAGCTGCCCGGTAAGAGATTTAGTTCGATATAGGGTTGCGCGAATGGTATCCCAGGGTAAAGGGTCATCCAATGCGCTTTCACCTATGGTTTCAGGATCAAAATTAGCGGGGTAAAGAATGTCAGGAATGATTCCTTTGTGCTGATTACTTTCGCCCGAAATTCGATAGAATTTCATTTGAGTAAGTTTCAACTGACCTCGACTGAGTGGGACAATTGTTTGAACAGTACCCTTACCAAAGGTTCTGCTACCGATGATTACTCCCCTCTGATAATCCTGAATTGCCCCCGCGAAAATTTCTGAGGCGGATGCACTGAGTCGATTAACCATGACTGCAAGGGGACCGTCGTACACCGTGCTAGGGTTTTTGTCTGAAAGTAGTTCTACTCGATTGCTTTTATAGCGAATCTGTACGATTGGACCCCGGTCGATAAACAGGCCCGTCATCTGCTTGGCTTCAGTTAACGAGCCACCTCCATTATTGCGTAGATCGATAATGACACCCACGATGTTTTCTCTCTTTAAATCCTGCAATAACTTTCTAACATCGCGAGTTGTACTGCGATAATTTCTGTCGCCAGCCTGAAATGCTTTAAAGTCAGAATAAAATGCGGGGACGTCGATAACGCCAACCTTGTATGTTTGGCCAAATTGCTCAAGTTCAATCACCTCAGACTTGGCTGCCTGTTCCTCCAGCTTGACTGTGTTGCGTGTAATCTGAATGACTCTGGATTCGGAGGCCTCCAGACCCGATGGAATAATGTCGAGCCAGACCATCGTGTTTTTCTTACCTCGAATGAGCTGTACTACATCGGTGAGTCGCCATCCGATCACGTCAACTATTTCATCTTCGTTCTGGCCTACACCAATGATTTTGTCATTGGGTTCCAGCATTTTAGATTTGTCGGCCGGACCGGCTGGAACGAGGCTAACAACTTTGGTGAATTCTTCTTCCTGCTGCAGAACTGCGCCAATGCCTTCAAGAGACAGGCTCATATTGATATTGAAGTTCTCCGTACTGCGAGGAGAGTAATACTGTGTATGTGGGTCATAGGTTTCTGTGAATGAATTGATATAGAGTTGATATACGTCCTCACTTTTTGTTTGTCGTGTGAGTCCCAATCTGCTCTGATACCTCTTGGTCAACAGCTCCTGAATTCTCTCCGGTTCCTTTCCGGCAAGTTTTAGATTGAGAACTGCATCCTTAATTCGTTTGCGCCAGGAAGCGTCTAATTCTTCTTCTGTAGTGGCCCAGGGATAGTCTCTTCGGTCAAGAAGGAGTTCCTCGTCCTTGCTGAAGTCAAGGTGATCAATTCCTGCTTCGAGGAATGCGATTACTTTCTCAAAACGTGATATGAGTCGATTGTGATACACATTCCAGATAACAAACGCCGGTTCGAGATCGCCCTTGACCAGCGCGTCGTCTATTTTGGTCCGGTACACTTCGAATGCGTCGATATCGCTCTGTAACAGGTATTGTTTTTGTGGATCCAGATTTTCAAGGTACTTATCGAAGACCTTTTCCGAGAGTGAATCGTTCAAGGTGGCTTTGACGTAGTGCTTGCCCGCCAACTGGTCTACGATCTCCCGAGTGGTGTACGCATGTACCGGCATCGGTTCCAGCGGTTTTAGAATTCCTTCAGGTACATTGCCGTATATACCGAGCGATCCCAGCATCAAGCAGACACTGGTAAATGCAACTACTACCGTTCTCATAAATGAAATCCTAATACGCGACGCCCCTGTGGGTCGAAACCTGGTTTACAGAATTAGTCCTTTGTGGTCAGGAACTAGTTTAGTTTTATGGCTCCAAATGAATCAAGAAGTTCCATCTATTCGGTAGCCCGGTGCTGACCAGTTGTACGGTGAGTATGCGATAATTGACTGCTTCTCCTTTCACAGCCCAATGTAATGAAAAACTTTTTATTTATCAATTGCTTAGTTATTTTAATGGTCGCGGGACCGGTAGCAGCGAAAGAAACCCGTGAATCCGATCCCGAGATGACGAAGGATCGTGGCTACTTCTTTGGATATTCTTTTGGTGCCATTCTGCAGAAAACGGGCAATATCGATGTCGACATTAAGGTGCTAATCGAGGGCCTGACAGACGCGCTGAGCGGAACCCCCCACAAAATGGATGCACGCGAAACGTGAGGTCGTTGTTAGAGAAATCAGGAAGCGAGAGCAAGAAAACATTGCTGCAACCAAAGCAGCCCGAGACATGCTAAGTCAGAAGAATCTGGAGGCCGCTGAATCATTCCTGGCCAAAAACAAGAATAAGCAAGGTGTAACCACCACGGCGTCGGGATTGCAGTATGAAGTTATTAATCCCGGGGAGGGGGCGAAACCAGGGGCAACGAGCACCGTATCGGTTCACTATACGGGCAAGTTTATCGGTGGTGTGACCTTCGACAGTTCGGTGAGTCGAGGTACTCCTTTGACGTTTAGTATAGATGGCGTTATCGCCGGCTGGATTGAGGGCCTTCAATTAATGTCAGTGGGGGCAAAGTATCGATTTTATCTTCATCCCAAGCTTGGCTATGGGGAGGGTGGACGGACTAATATTCCCCCTAATTCCTTGCTGATATTCGACGTTGAGTTGCTGGAGATTAGATAGTCCGATGAAACAGCTATTTACGGATCCTCTGTTCCGTCGTTTTGTCTCAGGAACGCTATTTGCTGCTACTTTCGTTTGGGTTGCGGTCTACTTTTTTAATGTCGATAAGCAAATTGTCACTACATTTTTTATCTTGTCTTTCATTTTTGTAGGATCGATGATCGTTGTTGGGTTGGTGTTAACACCTATAGTGATGCTGACAAGAAAGAAGAAGTCGCGATTTATCAAAAGCGTAGATGAGAAAGAGACTATGCAAAATCGCGAGGAAGAGTAGATTTCCAAGTGTACAAATCGTGCTCTTGGCTATAATCTAAGTTACCTTTCCACACTAACTCATTGAAAAAAAATAGAAAGGACCTTGTTGATGCTCAAGATCCAATTCAAGGATGGACGTGCCGACCCTGCAGCGTTGGTAGAACCGGGAAAGACCATTGGGAACGGCGATGTTAATGACATCGTCGTAACGAGGATGGGGTTACCGGTTTCCACGCTGATATCAAGGTAGAAGGCGGTCAGACAACCCTCACGGATATTCGTGGTGGCATGACGCTTAACAGTGATGCTCTCTCAGGGCCCACGGTGTTGCGTGCAGGCGATAGTATTGTCATCCATGGCGTTGAGCTGGATGTTGTGGAAGACGAGGGCGAGGGTGGTTCGAAAACTCTCGTACTCTCAGGAACCGCCCTAATGGAAGTTGGATCAGGGGCATGGTCGTTAGTAGCTGATTCGGGTCCCGAAAAGGGTCAGGTGATACCGATGGTTGATCGTATTGAAATTGGTCGCGCGTTGGAGTGCGATATTTCAATCCTGGAACCTGGCCTTTCGCGTAAGCATGCGGAACTCGAGCTTGATGGTGATCAGCTAATTTTGCGGGACCTGGGTTCTGTAAATGGCACCTTCGTCAATGACGAGAAGATTGACGAAGCGACGCTGAAAGATGGAGATCGAATGCAGTTTGAACGGATCAGGTTTATCGTCCGCGAGCCCTAGATTGTCCGCTCACGATCTTGTCAGATGTTGAATGACTTCATCCAGATATCGACTGGTATAGTCCGCATACATGCACGATGAGTGTGGCGTTATAAATATCTTTTCGTGTTCCCATAGTAGAGAAGTTCGTGGCAGTGGTTCCTCCTCTGTGACATCCAGAAACGCTCCGCCAAGATGCGTCATTACTGGTAACAAATCCTGAGCAACCAGCGAGTTTCCTCGACCAAAATTATAGATAAAGCTACCTTCTTTCATCAGCGACAGCCGTTCGGCATTCATGAACCGATCTGTCTCGTCTGTTCCTGGCAAGAGCATGACTACGTGATCAGCATCAGGTAGTAATTGGGGTAAATCATTAACGGTATAAGTGGTTGCATCAATGGAAGTTCGCCGAACACCGACTATCTTTTTTACAAGGGGCGCCAGCATATCGGCGCAATAGTTACCTATGTGGCCAAGTCCTATTATCAACACCGTTTGCTCGGCGAGAAGTCGCGTCCCGGTCTGTAAATTGCGATCCCATTCGCGATTGCGATGATTTTGAATCATTGCTGGCATACGATGATTCATGAACAAAAGAGCACCCAGTAGTGATTCAGCCAATATGGGACCATGAAAGGTTCCGTGCACTACATTTACATTGCCATTGGGATCAGGGGCGACCCAATCACGTCCGGCTGCCGGGGTGTAGATAGTTTTAAGTTGCGGGAAACCTTCGTACCAGGAGGTTTCAAAGTGCCAGGTAAGTGCGATGTCCGCGCCCGCACCATGATTCCTGAAGGCGGACTCGCTCTCATATTGTTCTATTTCTGCTGTGGGTAATGCCAGGCACAAGCGATCTAAATCTGACGATGAAAAACTTAGTGACTCTGCGTCGTTGTCAATGAGAAACATCGCGATCTTCATCTACAGTTGGATATTGTCGCTATGCTGGCGCAATGTGATTTCTGCGATTATCGCCCTATGGTCCGACAAGGGATCGGGCAGTACTCTATGATCCACAAATCTGAACTCGCTGGAGATGAGCACCCAGTCGAGTCCTCGATCTAATGTGGTGAACGTTGTGAGGTCTGCCATTGGATCCCAGGTGTGGAGGTCAAGTTCCGGCGCGAGGTGCGGGATTAATCGGGGGTCTTCATATGAAGTATTAAAATCCCCCATGATGATTTTCGGGACATCTCGTGGTTCCAGTGTCTCAATCAGTTTGTCGATTTCACGGCGTCGTTTGCTATCGCTAAGAAAATCCAGATGTAACGAAACAACATCTACTTTTAAGTTCTCGTGTTCCGACCAGTCTATCGATGAGATGACGAAACCTTTGCGAGTCCTTGCCAGCGAAGGGGTGAAAGTAAGCGTCTGTGAGTTCTGCAGCAGCGATTTCGATAGGAGTGCGGTTCCATAATCCAGTTGTATGGCGGTTTGGTGTGAGCCGGTGTAGTAGTGTGGATACTGGGCCTGGAGCGCGATGAACTCACCGTGATCGAATGAACCATTCCAGAATGGATCCCTGTCGACTTCCTGCAGGGCAATAATATCCAGCGATTCACGTCTGACGACTATGGCGATCTGTGAGAGGTTATGTCTTGCTTGGGCTTCTGACTGCAGTAACTGGCTCAGTCCTGTTGCACGCGCATGGGCGATATTCAGAGACATGAGCTTTACCCCGGGAGGTTGAGCGTTTATGTAGGGCAGGAAGGCGAGCAGAGAAGCTGCCAGTAAAAGCCTCATGAACGTCAATATTGAAACTCGGGCAGGTTCACCACAATGTCATCGAGGTCGTCTGTCATTTCAATCTGGCAGCTTAGGCGTGAATTTGGTTGTCTGTCGGGATTCAGGTCAAGCATTGAATCCTCGTTGTCGCTTGGTTCGCCAACGTTACTAATCCATGCATCGTCAACAATGACATGGCAGGTCGCACAGGAGCATTCACCTCCACAATCCGCATCAATACCTGGAACCAGGTTATTTATCGCAGTGATCATGATGGAGTCACCGTTTGACGCATCGATAACGTGCTCGGTTCCGTCATGTTCAATAAATTTTACTTGCGGCATTCGGCTCTCCAATCTAGAAACGCATACATGATATAGG
This sequence comes from uncultured Gammaproteobacteria bacterium, assembly GCA_913045175.1. Classification (GTDB taxonomy): domain Bacteria; phylum Pseudomonadota; class Gammaproteobacteria; order Pseudomonadales; family Azotimanducaceae; genus UBA7455. The sequence continues at coordinate 30,004 of CAJWQG010000018.1, forward strand.
TCGCTATCAGCAAATAACAAGATGGTGTGCTACTCGATCAGTGATTTTAGATCCACATCAAGGTCTTTTAGTTTCTCGGGATCTACAGATTGCCCATAGAGTTGCTTACAAACCATAAATTCCCGAGGACTATTGACCGCATCGACGGCGACCACCTTGTTTTCGTGTAAGTAGAACACCGCGAATTGATTCGCTGCTTTGTCACCCCGTATAACCTGGGTCTCACCATCAGCGGAAAAACCTACCATTTGTAATTTGAGGTTGTATTGGTCAGACCAGAACCAGGGAATTGATTCATAGGTTTTGTCGCCACCAAGCATGTTTGCTGCCGCGACGCGGGCCTGCTCCATAGCATTGGGAACAGATTCCAGACGCAATCGACGATTCAATATGGGATTCGGATGATTTGTATTGTCTCCCGCTGCGAAAATATCGGGATCCGATGTGCGGCAGTATTCATCGACGATGATTCCGTTGTCGCATTCGAGCCCGGCAGCTTCAGCAAGCTCGATATTCGGGATGATGCCGATTCCCACGATGACAAGGTCTGCAGGAATGCTAAGTTCGCCGCACAATACCTGCTCGACTCTGGCCTCGCCCGTAAAGCCGCTTACAGCGGTGCTGGTCACGATATTAACGCCATAGGAACTGTGTAATTCGTAGTAGAAAGCGCTCATCTCGGGTGTGGTCACTCGTTGTAAGATGCGCTCTTCCATTTCGAGTACCGTGACGTTGTGTCCGGCAGAAACAGCAACAGAGGCAACCTCGAGGCCAATATAGCCGCCGCCGACGATACACACATTCTTTGCCTGGGGCATTTCCGCCTGGATGCTGCCGACATGAGCTACGCTTCGCAGGTAGTGTATTCCAGGAAGATCGCTCCTGGGTGCATTGAGAATTCTTGGCCGACTTCCGGTCGCCAACAATAGTTTTTCATAGTTAACGGTATCGCCTGATGACGTAGTGACAGTATGCTCGTCCGGGTGTATCTCCGTTACCGTAACACCCAGGCGTATTTCTATATTGCGTTCTTCGTAGAATTTTTCTGGCCTAAGGTAGACACGTTCCAGACCGTGCTCCCCGGAAAGATACTGCTTTGACAAAGGCGGGCGCTGATAAGGGATGTGGGTATCATCGCCGATGATGATGATTTCGCCATCATAACCTTCCTGTCGCAGGCTGGCTGCATTCTGTCCCGCGGCGTGGCCGCCGCCAACAATGACCATGGCACTCATTACATTCTCCCTAACTGACGCGAAAGCCGTATTTTACTTGAAGCGGGTGGTGATACCATGTTTACGTCGATTGTCATGCGATAACGATGACCCGAATTGCGTCGAGACGCATATCTGCGTTGTCGATTGATTCCAGTATAAGATCCTGAGTCAGTCGCAGATAGTCCAGTTCTTCTTCGCGTACATTGGGATTCACGCTCATGAGGTACTCGAGACGTTCAACTTCGGCATCAAGAATCTGTTTGGTCTGTTTTGTGGCGACACGTTTACGATCTACCAGATACTGATGGGTTTCGTCCCGGGCTTTGGTCAGCATCTCTTTGATTCCGCTTTGTTGGCTGTCGATGATTTTACTTAGTGTTTCGGGCAGTATTTCGAGAACTTCATCATTGAACTCCTCGAATGCCAACTGTGAAGCCGCGTTCGATAGTGTTGGCGTAATAAGGCTCCGAATGACTGTTGGAGGCAGATAGCGGTCTACCTGGAGTACAGAAGGTGCCGCGCAGTCCACGACGTGCAGTGTTTCTACGAGTAGTGTTCCTGACTTGATTTTGGGGTGCTTGATGGCGATCGCAGTGCTATTGCCCGTTACGTCTGAAATGACCACATCCAGAGCCTGTTGAACAATGGGGTTTTCCCAGGTGAAGAAACTAACGTCTTCTCGAGCGAGTGCCGTTTGTCGATCGTAGGTGAGACGGATGCCATCTTCAGGAAGTTCAGGGTAGCGGAAGTGATCCATGGTCTCCATGCTGACGGAAAAATTGCGCTGCATGCTCTCTGTCGGCTTTACGATATGCACATGGTCTCCAAGAGGTTCCGATTCAAGACCAAATAGATCAAATGACGACTCCATATATGCTTCGAGTACGTCTCCCCCGGCATTGACTGATATGTCCTCCAGCAGTGGCGTCGAGACTTGTGGGCGGTGAGAATTGAGCTCTAATAATCTGTCACGACCTTTATTCACCATTTCATTGCGACGTTCATTTTCGATCTTCATTTCCGCAAGGAACTGCTCCTGGTCCACTTGCAGTAATTGATCGAAGTGTTCGTCATAAAGAACCTGTGCCACCGGGTTTGGCACAGCAAACAGGTTCATTCCTTCGTGGAACCATCGGAATAGTTTCTCCATCGCCGTACCTGTCAGGTATGGCACATGAATTGTCACGTCGTTCTGCTGGCCGATGCGGTCCAATCTTCCTATTCGTTGTTCTAAAAGGTCAGGTCCCAGGGGTAAATCGAAGAGCACCAAATGACTGGCGAACTGAAAGTTTCTGCCCTCGCTTCCGATCTCGGAGCAGATCATTACCTGAGCGCCTTGAAAGGTTTCAGAAAAATAATTTGCGGAGCGGTCTCTTGCCACGAGGTTCATGTCCTCGTGAAAAACAGTAGAGCGAATTACCGTGGTGTCTTTAATTTTGTTGTCCAGCGCGATGGCGACTTCTTTTTGAGCGCAGATCACTAGATGTTTATCGTCCGTCTCTTGCAGTCGATTGATGAGCCAGGAAACTCGTGGGTCCTCGTCCACCCATCCCCCACGCAGAAACTCGGGGTGGAACTCATTGCCTTGCATAAAGTCCGGTGGCGTAGGCAGGGGGTACGGAGCTAATATTCGTTGCGGGCACCCTTGAACGGAGGACCGCACATTTCTGAACAAAACGCGACCCGTGCCATGTTGATCCAGCAGATTCTGAACGAGCTCTTCCTCTGTCTGATCCTCAGCGTCGAACTCGCTTTTGATTGCAGCGATTGCGGCTTGATCGCCTTCAAGCAATAGACGTACATTTTCTGCAACACTTTCAAACTTTGCTTCTTCTGCAAGAAAAGCTTCGTAATCATGGAAACGGTGTGAATCTAACAGTCGAAGCCGAGCGAAGTGACCGGCTCTGCCTAATTGTTCAGGGGTCGCTGTAAGCAGCAGTAGTCCCTTCGAAGATTGTGAAACTTGTTCAACGACTTGATATTCAGCACTGGCACGTTCCGGTGTCCACCTCAGGTGATGTGCTTCATCGACTACAACCAGATCCCACTCAGCGTCCAGAACCTGCGCAAGACGTTGTTCGTTATCAGTAAACAGATTCAGTGAGCACAGCACGAGTTGCTGGGCGTCGAAAGGATTGGTGAGATTCATCTCATCGTCCTTCTCAAACCCTTCGTTAAAGCCTGGTGCGTTGTCCTGCTCGATTTGTATACATCGTTCCTCATCCAGCACTGTAAACTGTAAATTGAAGCGCCGGATCATCTCGACAAACCACTGGAACGTTAAAGCATGAGGAACGATCACCAGGACCCTCTGCGCTCTGGCTGTTTGTAGCTGCTGGTGAATAATGAGGCCGGCCTCAATGGTCTTCCCAAGGCCGACTTCGTCGGCTAAGAGTACCCGTGGTGCAAAACGTTGAGCGACCTCGTTGGCAATGTATAGCTGGTGCGGAATCAAAGAAAATCTTGGACCATATAGGCCTCGTGATTTTGCCTCCGCTAGTTGAGCAACATGGTTGAGTGTGTGGTATCTAAGGTTGAACCAGTGATTGTCATCCAGTTGGTGGGTGAACAATCGGTCTTCACTTTTGCTGAATCGGACGTTGGGGTCTAGCTGTGTTTCCACAACTGCTGTATTCGTACCATTGTGTTGTCCGTGGTAGATGTATACGCCATCTTTTTCGACGACTGATGTCACTGTAATCACAATGTCGTCCTGCGTAGCAATTTCATCACCGGCATTGAATCGAACGCGTGTCAGCGGCGCCTGAGTGCGAGAGTAGGTTCGTTCTTCTCCGGTCAAGTCAAAAAACATTGAAACCAGTCTATCTTCGAGTCGCAAAACTCGACCCATGCCTAATTCAGGCTCTGCATTACTGATCCACTTTTGTCCGGGTTTAAAGTCCAACTGTTGAGTCCCCGGTTTGTAACGATGTTTTGTGATGCGTTATTGTATAGATCATATATTCAACATTGAGGTAGAAGACCGTGGATGATAGTAGTCGAACAGAATTGGAAGCTGCGACATTTCGCCGCCTGGTGCAACATCTTGATGAAAATAAGGATGTGCAGAACATCGACTTGATGAATCTCGCCGGATTTTGTCGAAATTGCCTTAGTAAGTGGTACAGGGCGGCGGCTGAGGATAAAGGAATTGACCTTGATTATGAAGAGGTGCGTGAAATTGTCTACGGCATGCCCTATGCCGATTGGAAGGACAAATTTCAGAAAGAGGCTACAGCTGAACAAAAAGCCGCCTTTGACGCGGGGAATCATGAACACAATTGAACAGATCATCGAGTTGTATGGCCGCGGCGAGACCGAGGCAGCCGAAGTGATGATTGACAGTGAGGAAACATTAGTTGAATTGATGAAGGCCCGGTCGCTTGATTATGGACAACTCATCGATTACCTCATCGAACAAAAAGCCAGGGGATAGAAGATGGTCGAGCAGGTAATACAATTGAGACAAGACGCGTTCTACCCGGTAGTCGAATGGGGAGAAGAAATGGAGGTCAGGCGTTTAGTAGTACCGCCGTAGATTTTGCCAGTTTTCTATGGGGTACCGTTGGCAACGGATTCTGGGAAGATAGACAGGACTGGACGTCGAATCAGTGGCGAGAGCAGCTGGGAGATATTCTAGTAGGCTTCTATGCTGCCTATTGCGGAGGGGAACCGGTAGGCTGTTTTGAGTTGCGTCGAGACGACAATTCCATACGCATTGAGGGATTTGGTCTGCTGCCGGAGTATCGTGGCAATGGATTAGGGCAGAGCTTGCTTACTGCTGCCCTTGAGAAATCTTTTGCTATGGGTGGAAAGCGGATTTGGACCCAGTATCCTGTGACAACTCACCCGGCCGCTGAGCCATTGTTCTATTCGATCGGGTTTAAGTCGAACTCCTCACTAAGCCCCTGATTTTTCTATATATTTATTAACCTGGACCGGTAGTTTATTGTCCAGGCGTGCTAATACCTTTGTAGCTCCGCAGCGGCGTGCTAACCGAGCCGTTCAAAACCATGATGGAAATGTTCAACCAGAGTGCCTTCAAAATATGGCGTTAGCCGGACGGTCACAAAAGTCGGTACCGGCCATGCTCGTTCGGTGAACCAGTTGTATGAAAATGAAAATTCTGTCTCGGGATTAAACACCTTGATGGTACCGCCAAATGGATGAGGCACTCCTTTGATATCAACGCTTAGTTCTATTTGCCCAAGAACCTTCGCTTCATAGACTTCAAGTTCATGTCCGGCGCTATACAAGGCCTTAAAGCGATCAAAAGTCTCGAATTCAGACCAAACATGCTTGGGTGTGGCATCGATGTATGTGCTTCGCCTGACATTTAGCTGACTAATCTGCATTCCCATTGGTGATGTCTCCGCGTTGTTATGCGCTTCTATCAAACTGTGCCAATTGATTTGCCTTGATCATCGCTTGAATCTCTCGAACATAGGGTAAGCCACGTTCAGAATATTTGAAGAGTCCCTCCGCCAGGTCAATGCCTTTTGGCAGCATGCCCTGTTCACGCACTTTGGATCTTATTTCTCTGAGGTCTTTATAGGCAACATTGGTGTTGAGAGTAAGCAGATAGTACTCGACCACTGCTTGAATAGTCTCAAATTCGGCTACTTCGTGCGTTTTCCCAGCATCGCGCGATCTCGGAATCTCCCCGCATCCTTTCTAAAAACACCAAATACCAAAGTAGTTGTTACCATTCCGTGCAAAACGAGAAGTGCCCCAGGCCGATTCGTTGGCCGCTTGCGCGATAACCAGTGAGGCAGGAATAATATCTATACGAGCGTGCAGAATTTCAAGTGATTCGGCGGTTGGCAGGGTTTCTTTTACTCGATACTTGCTTTTGTAAGCGGCGATAGTTTCGTGTTCATCCGTGGTAATGGTTTGACCAGCAGTGTATTTATCGGTCATTGTTGTGACGAATGCGCGCTCGTAGGAAACGAGAATGTTGGCGCTTCTGATCATCGGCAACATAAATTCAAAAAAATCCTGCTTCTTTACTTTTACGTCTGTATAGGAGGAGAAATCCGGGACGTACTTAGGAAGCGATGCTAGCGGGGGACCTAGAACTCTGTTTGGACGTTCTAAAAAAAGAAATCCAACGAGTAATATGAGCGTCAGGAGCAGGACGGCGAATTCTGTCCATTTCACGTTTTGCATCGGGGAAATATGATCAATTGGACCAAAGCCTCAATGACTTAGGTGTTACCACGAAGTTCCATGACGTTAACGGATCCATATAACTCGTTTTCCAATAGTTCGGTCATGTCATTCACTGAACGAGGTTTGCTAAAAAAGTAACCTTGTACAAAGTTGCAATCGTGTGCTTTGAGAAAGTTAAGGTGTTCCTCAGTCTCAACTCCTTCACAGATGACTTTCAAACCCATCGCATGAGCCATTCGGATCATAACCCTCACGATTTCTTCATCGTTGTCTGACTCGCCGATACCGAAGGTGAAGCTTTGATCGATTTTCAGGATGTCCAGGGGCAGGCGGCGCAAATAGTCCAGAGACGAGTACCCCGTGCCGAAATCGTCAATAGAAATGGATACACCCAGTTCATGTAGGCGGAGCAGTTCTTCCATCGATTTTTCCGGGTCTTCCATTACACCTGTTTCCGTAAGCTCCAGTTCGACCCCTTCAACAGGGAGATTATGCACACGTAACATGGATTGGAACTACTCACGCAACTCATGGTTCTTGAGTTGCTTGGATGAAACGTTGATGGCAACGGATGGGCACATGCCCAGACTATCCTTCCAGGTCTTCACCTGGTTGATAACAGTGGTTAGTACCCATGAACCAATATTGTTGATCTGTCCCGACTCTTCAGCGATCGGAATAAATATATCCGGGCGGATGGGGTCCGCATCTGGCGGCATCCATCGTATCAATGCTTCGGCGGATGCAATTTTTTCTTCTTTGAGAGAGATAATCGGCTGATACATCAGCTGAAACTCCTTGTTATCCACGGCAGTGCGTAGCATGATTTGCACCCGCTTTTTCTCTTCCGCTTTCTTCTGCATGTCTGGGCGAAAAAAGCGAAAAGTGTTTCGTCCGTGTGCTTTGGCGTTATCGACTGCCGAGTTGGCCGCTGCGATAAGCTCTAAGCTCTTTTGCGTCTCGGTCTTCTTCGGCATTGGTTACCGCTATGCCCACGCTAACACTGGTAGTGAGGGGGCTGTCTCCACCCCAGTCAATGGGATCGGCTGCTTCCTTGATCATTTTGTCGGCGACTATAGCCGCATTTTCCGCATGATCCATGTCAACCAACAAGACAGCAAACTGATCGCCGTGAAGTCGCGCCACCATGTCGACAGGTCGAACGTTACTACGAAGGCGCTGCGGGATGTGTTCCAGCATACGGTCACCGGCTTCCTGACCGAACCGTTCGTTGATGACCGTCAAATGGTCTGTATCGACGATGAGTATTGCTACGAATCGATTACCCCTGGCATTTCGTAATATCGCACTCTCGACGGCGCCGTTAAAATTTGTTCGATTGGCGAGACCAGTTAACTCGTCGAAATTGGCGAGGTACTCAACCTTCTCTTCGTTCTCTCGTTGCTGGGTCACGTTTTGGAACAGCAAAACAGCTCCGGTAGGCTGGTTCTTTTTGTTAACGGTTGCTTCACAGCTATAGTCGATGATGAATGGTTCTTCCCGCGCTGTTTGCCAACGTCCCGGATCGTATTCTTCTTTTGCAGGGATGCTGAGAAGTGTAAGGATCTTCTGTGGCATGCTAATGACTGACGCGTTGTCGCTGGCGGGCGTAGCTTTCAGCATAAAACGCTGAACGTCGCTACCGATGAGATTCTCTTCTGCTTCTAATAGCTGATACGCGCTTAGGGTTGGCAAAAGTGATCATGCCGTCGGTATCGAGTCCTAATACACCTTCACCGGTTGATTGAAGCAGGACAGTGAATCGCGCATTGGATTCTTCAAGTTCCAAACGAGATTGTTCTGCAATACGGTGAATCTGGTCGAGTGCTTCCAGGCTGACTACTTCCTGGTCGCGTTCGGCAATCATGTTGGATGCTTGTTGAAACAGATAGTCCACCAAGAAAAATGCGACACCAAGAATAGCCACTTCGAAGTAGTGTTGAGCGCCTGATACCGCGCCTGTGTTATGGAGGTAATATTCCACTGAAATGCTGCAAACGGTTGCGATAGCCGCAAACAGCATTGACATCTGACCGCGTAGCATGATGCCGCCGAATGCAACGCAGAAGACCAGCAGGTAACTGAGCCCGCTTTCGACGCCTCCGCTGGTCAGCAGTAGGGCAGAGAGAAAAAAGATATCGACAATTACAAACAGGGATACGGTGGAATTGCCGGTCACCCAGTCATGTTCATTCACTAACACCAGGAAACTGCTGGCTACATTGGCGATAAGATAGAAGAGTACGATAGTTTGAAACCATCTTTGCTCGAGTGCGCCAACAAAGGTTTGGTTCGTTACCTCGTAAAATACGATAAGAAGAACAAAAGAAAGGAGTACTCGGTAGTAGTTATAGACTCGAAGTACCACGCCGCGTTCGAGCTGACGTTTGGTCTGGCGATTTCCCAGTTGTTGTTTGAGTATTGCGGTTTCGTCCATTTCTTCTGCGCTGTCCATGCGTTACTCCAAAAGAAAAAGTGAGGGTTTAATCATGAGGTGCTTTGACAGTGATATTACCGTTGTAAACACATAAATCAAGAAACGCTATAAGGTCAACCTGATCAATCTTCCAGGTTGATCTCGGCTGTATACATTTGTGTGAATAGGTATCTCGAGCAAAGCAAATCTAGGTCCTATATGCAACTCGTAATAGACGGAAGGTCTTTGCAATAGCTGGTGCAAATATCAGCATGTCAGACTGATATTAGTGTTGGCCGTATCGCAAGGTTCTGGTGAGGATTGATGACGGCGGCTTAGACCGCCATTTTTGCCTTGATAGACTCGTGACATTGGTAGTTCTCAAGTGCAAAGTCATCCATCACAAAGTCGTCAATACTTGCCTGGCCCCTATCTTCAATATGAAGTGTTGGTAGCGGGAAGGGTTCCCTCGATGTCTGTTCTTTTGCCTGTTCCACGGCGTCCAAATAAATATGAGCATCCCCTAGTGTGTGGATAAACTCGAAGGGCTCAAGGTCTGTGATTTTCGCTACCATGTGTAGCAGCAGCGAGTATGACGCGATGTTGAATGGAACGCCCAGGAACATATCTGCAGATCGTTGATACATTTGCAGCGATAACCTGCCATCAGCGACATAGAATTGAAAAAATGCGTGGCAGGGGGGTAATGCAACCTGGTCTGGTGCGGCTTCACCTGGATTCCAGGCATTTACGATTATTCGCCTTGAATCTGGATTATGACGAATCAGGTTTATCGCATCGTCTAGTTGATCGATTTCATCTCCATTTGGAGCCTGCCATCGTCGCCATTGGGCACCATAGACACGTCCCATATCTCCATTGTTGGTGTCGAGCCCACGTCTGTTTAGATAATCCTCGTAGTTAGCATCCCAGATTTTGTTGTGTCGGTAGATCGCTTTGAGGTCATTGATATTGTTCGATCCGGATACAAACCACATGAGCTCAGATACCGTAACCTTCCACGCGAGTTTTTTAGTGGTGACTGCCGGGAAGCCGTCCTGCATATTGTAACGGGACTGCATGCCAAAGGTTGATATGGTGCCGACGCCGGTCCTGTCCGATCGAGTTACACCGTGATCAAGGATGTGCTGGAGTTGGTCCAGATAGGTTCTCATCTACGAACTTATACCTGATATCGCGTTGGTAAAGAGGACTGATTTTTTGTTTGCGTATGAACGCTTAGCCACATTTTGACTCGCCACAATTCAGGCAGGTCATACAACCATCCTTCATGATCATGGCCTTGGTACTGCATTTCATACAAAGCTGGGCTCCGGGAGGGAATCCAGCGTCTTGTTCAGCTGCAGTTTCAGTGTTGCTGACTTCTCTTAGTGATGCTCGCTTCTCCGCGATGAGCGCTTTATGCGCGTCACTTAGCTCTTCATCTTCGATGAGCCCGATTCTACGCATATGGGTTTCAAGTACTTCACCAATTTCAGCGACCAGACTGGGCATAAACTTCCCGCCTCGTTTGAAGTATCCCCCCTGGGGATCAAAGACCTGCTTCAATTCTTCTGCGAGAAAAGTAGCATCGCCACCTTTTCGAAATACCGCGCTGATAACTCGGGTCAGTGCCAGTATCCACTGGAACTGTTCCATGTTCTTTGAGTTGATAAAGACCTCGAAGGGGTATTCCTGCTCATGTTCGTTGCCTTCGTTCAATACAATGTCATTGATGGTGATATACATGGCATGATCGGTGAGAGGGGTTTTGATTTTGTAGGTATAGCCACGAAGTTCCTCTGGTCGTTCAATCTCTTCATGCATCATTTCCTTGGTTGGTAATGCTGGGTCTGATGCGGCTTCTTCCTCTTCCTTCTTGATGCTATACGCAACAATGTTCTTTTCGATCTTGATTGCCATTTGTTTTGTTTGCTTCCTCCTGTTTTGTATTTTGACTCTACTTAAAGATGCAGGACTTCGTCCTAGAACTTACCGTAGTAACCTTCTTTCATCGCATCAAAGAGATTGGCTGCAGAGTGCAGTTCGCCATCGTATTCAATTTCTTCATTTCCTGGTACCTCAATGACCTCACCGTCATCCAGCGTAAACTGATAGGTCGTGTTTTCCAGGTCTTCCTCTTTAACCAGGACCCCCTGGAAGGCCTCAGGATTAAAGCGAAACGTAGTGCAACCCTTTAGCCCCTGGTCATAGGCGTATAGATAGATATCTTTGAAATCCTCGAAAGGATGATCCGTGGGAACATTGGCGGTTTTTGAAATTGATGAGTCTATCCATTTCTGCGCTGCCGCCTGGATGTCGACGTGCTGAATCGGCGTGATATCGTCAGCGGTGATAAAGTAATCCGGTAGTTTTTCTTCAGTCTTATCTGAGTAAGGCTGCGCGTCAGGATTGACCATCGATCGATAGGCCAGAAGCTCGAACGAGTAGACATCGACTTTCTCTTTACTCTTCTTGCCTTCTCGAATAACGTTTCGTGCGTAGTGATGCGCAAAGCTGGGTTCGATCCCGTTACTGGCGTTGTTGGCCAGTGACAGACTGATCGTACCAGTGGGGGCTATGGAGCTGTGGTGGGTAAATCGACAGCCGATTTCTGCTAGCTGGTCAACGAGCTCCGGATTCTCCTCGGCCACACGTTGCATATAACGTGAGTATTTAGCATGAAGCACCTTACCTTTGACCTTATCGCCAACACTATAGCCGTCTTCAGCCATCTCCGGACGTAAACGTAACATTTCACCAGTGACCTCGAAGTCCTCCTCCATAATGTCGGCTGGTCCTTTTTCCTTAGCGAGATCAAGGCCGGTTTCCCAACCCACAATCGCCAGTTCTTTGGTGACGCGCTCGGTAAATGCTACAGAATCAGTATCTCCGTAGCTCATGCCCATCATGGTAATAGTGGATCCCAGGCCCAGATAACCCATGCCATGTCGGCGCTTCCTCATGATTTCATGCCGTTGCTCAGGTAGTGGCAACCCATTGATTTCCACTACGTTATCGAGCATCCGGGTAAATATGGCGACAGCCTTGCGAAAATCTTCCCAGTTAAAGTTTGCTTCTGCGCTAAATGGCTTATCGACAAAACGACACAGATTGATAGAACCCAGAAGGCAGCTGCCGTAGGGTGGCAGCGGCTGCTCACCGCAGGGATTGGTCGCCCGAACGTTTTCGCAGAACCAGTTATTGTTCATCTCATTGACCTTGTCGATAAGAATGAATCCCGGTTCAGCAAAGTCGTAGGTCGAAGACATGATCATGTCCCAGAGTCTACGGGCACGGATGATTTTGGCGATTTTACAGGCTACAAGTCCCTCTTCATTAGTGACGTAGCGCTCTTTAGCCGGGAAGTCGCGCCACAGAATGGTTTCGCCATCGGATAGATCGATTTCGTCGGATTCAAGCTCGGCGGGGGTAATAGGGAAACTAAGAGGCCAGTCGCTATCTTCTCGTACGGCCTCCATGAATTCTCGTGTAATCAGTAAGGAAAGATTGAACTGTCGCAGGCGTCCATCTTCTCGTTTCGCCCGGATAAACTCCGCGACATCAGGGTGTCCGACCTCGAAGGTTGCCATCTGTGCGCCGCGCCGGCCGCCTGCAGATGACACGGTAAAGCACGTCTTGTCGTAGATATCCATAAATGACAGCGGGCCAGAGGTGTAGGCGCCAGCACCTGATACATAGGCTCCTTTGGGTCGCAATGTGGAGAATTCATACCCAATACCACATCCCGCCTTTAGCGTTAGACCAGCTTCTACGTTCTTATTAAGGATATCCTCCATGGAATCATTGATGGTTCCAGAGACCGTACAGTTAATGGTGGAGGTTGCCGGCTTGTGTTCCTGGGCGCCAGCATTTGAAATGATACGGCCTGCTGGAATAACACCCTGTCGCAGGGCCCAAAGGAAACTCTCTTGCCACTCTTCCCGTATTTCCTTGTCTTCGACCTCGCTCAGCGCTGTTGCCACCCGTTTGTAGGTGTCATCGATGCTCCCATCGACCCAATCTCCCTTCTTGGTCTTTAGACAATACTTGCTTTCCCATATATCCAGGGAAGTTTCCTGGAACTTGATCTCGCTGACGTTTGCTGGAATGGCTTTTAAATCGGGTTTTTGGGCCGTTGAATCCATGTTTCTCCTACCATTTAGTGCGGGTTAGCGCTGGTTTTTATTGTTTTTCCCCTTGCCCTGTAGCTAGTCCTGAAACCATGAAGTGATTTCTAGGATGCGTCAATATTCAGGGTGGGGACTAGATATTGTGCCTGATGAGTTTTATAAACACAAGATATTGTTGATTTATGTACTCATAAAATGGAGCTTTGATGGAGGTTTGGGGTCAGGTCTTGCAACAACCAGTTTGATTATCTCGGTCCGAATCTTGCTTTAATGGGGAGGATGTTAGCCAATTTCGCGAGGTAATCTCGTCTCGGCCTGAGATATACTGGATGGCATTGGGAGGCATATCGTGATCGATTCAGTAACTGAGGGCGAGTGGGTTCGCGCCAGAACAAAAATGTTAGAAAAGGGAAAATAGCTCACTCGCTTGAGAGACGAGGTTACTGACGCGCGCCGGCAGCTGCCCTGGCATAAGGTGGAGGCGGACTATCAGTTTGGTGGCCCGGATGGTGATGTCACCCTTGCTGAGTTGTTTGGCGATAAGTCACAGCTCGTGATCTATCACTTCATGTACGGTCCTGGGTGGGAAGAAGGCTGCAAGAGCTGCTCTTTCTGGGCGGATCAGTATGACTCCATCAGCACCCACATCGCTGCCAGGGACTTAGCGCTTGCAGTTGTTTCCCGTGCACCATGGCAGGAGTTTCAGTCATTCAAAGAACGGATGGCTTGGCAGTTTACCTGGGTGTCCTCTGCAGAAAGTACCTTTAATATGTACTATCACGTTTCCCACCCGGAAGGTGGGGAGGGCGAATATAACTACCATACCACGGGGGTTATGGAAGAAATGCCGGGCCTAAGTATCTTCGCGAAAGATGACGACGGCGCAATATTTCATATCTTCTCCTGTTACTCTAGGGGCCTCGATGCACTGAATGCGACCTATCAGGTGTTGGATCTTGTGCCTAAAGGCAGAGATGAACAGGATCTGGGTTTTTCCATGGGATGGGTACGATTTGATGACGAGTATGAATCTTAAGAAATGAGTCTTAAAGAATGACTATTCAGGATGCCATCGATTTAATCGGTAATTACACCCTCGCAATTTCTCTCTATTTTGCGTTGCCACCGATGCTGGGTTGGCTAATGGGATATCTGCCCTACGATCGTAAAGGTGAGGTTGTTACCTGGGATTATGTGTACTCGATACTTATCTATCTTGTAGGGATTCCGGGTGTTATATCGGCGATGCTAATTGGTTACTCGCTTTTTTTCGTTCGGCAGAACCTGCTGGAAGTTAATTTCCTAATTTACTTCCTGCCGTTGATATCCATGGGGCTGTCGTTCTATCTGATTGGGCGGCGGATCAGCTTCGATCGTTTGCCGGGGTTCGATCGTCTGACGGGATTGATGATTCTGATTGGCCTGAGCTTCCTTGTGGTCCTGGCGCTGTTCAAACTCCGTTTGATTATCGGTTTTTTCGCCTCAATGGAAACGCTAGCAGTGATCGGCATTGCAGTATTCGTATTGTTTCAGTATGGATCATCAAAGCTGTTCAAATAAATCGAATCAGAACTGCCCGGCGTTAATCCACATATGGGTTGCGATCGAAGCTGCATATCCTAATCCTATTGCAGGTGTCCATTTCAGGTGTCCAATAAAGGTGTAGTGGCCCCGGGCTTGTCCCATCAATGCGACACCTGCTGCAGAACCTATTGATAAAAGGCTGCCGCCAACACCCGCGGTCAAAGTAACCAGCAACCATTGCCCCTGAGACATCTCAGGCTCCATTGATAATACGGCGAACATCAAAGGAATATTGTCAATGAGTGCAGAGATTACCCCGACCGCAATGTTTGCCCTGGTCGCTCCCCAATCGCCGTACATGATCTCTGAGACCATGCCCAAATAACCGATAAAACCAAGCCCGCCAACGCACAGAACTACCCCATAGAAGAACAGCAAGGTATCCCACTCGGCTCGGCCCACTCTGCTGAACACGTCGAAGGGTAGATCACCCATCGTCCCGGTGGAATTACGCCGATCGTTATGACGCCGTTCTGATCCAGTGTCATCTGCTGATCGACGCGGACCTTGCCTGCGTTCTTTTCCGTAGCTGGTCTTAAGGTAATAGCCGAACAGTTGCAGGTAGGCCATTCCCAGCATCATGCCCATAACTGCCGGCAGGTGAAGTACGCTTTCGAAAGCAACGGCGGTAGCGATAGTTGCCAGGAACTAGCCAACGATGCGTCTGGCCCCGCCACGCAGTTGTACCTTTTCTTCCACCATTTCCGGGCTGTAATTCGGTAGGAACAGGTTCATGATGGCTGCTGGAACGAGCCAGTTCACGAGCGATGGGATGAACAACAGCAGGAAGCTCTGGAATGGCACCATGCCTTTCTGCCACACCATCAGTGTTGTGATGTCTCCGAAGGGACTAAAAGCGCCGCCAGCATTTGACGCAACGACAATGTTTACGCAGCCGATCGAAACAAACTTGGGTGAGTTCCGACCGACCGCTAAAATGACGGCGCACATGAGCAGCGCCGTGGTAAGGTTATCCGCGATGGGGGAAATCAGGAAGGCCAGAGCACCTGTTACCCAAAACAATTTGTGGTAGGAAAACCCGGAACGTACCAGCAATACACGAAGGGCTTCAAAGACGTGGCGTTCTTCCATTGAGTTGATGTACGTCATCGCAACGAGAAGGAACAGTAGCAGTTCGGCATATTCTAATATGTTGTGGCGCGCCGCATCAGCGACGACACCAGGCATGCCATTTTCGGCATAGACCCACGCGATGAATGCCCAAATAACCCCTGCTGCCAGCAGTACCGGCTTCGACTTACTTAGCAAAGTGATCTCTTCGGTTATGACCGCAACGTAAGCCAGAACAAAAAAGCCGATCGCGAAAAACCCGACGGCGTGGTCGGTAAGGTCGATCCAGCCACTGGTCTCGGCCATCGCGAGTGTGGGTGCCGGGAAAGCTGCAAAAGCTGCGAGGAAAATGCATTTTAACAATTTCATGGCTCGAATCTCGATCTGGGTTTAGTCAGGCGAAATAGCGTTTGTGATGACGATAAACCTGACCCCTTTATTATGACTTGTCTTTAGTTATCACGCCATCGGGGGGAAACGTTAGTTGAGTTAAGTGGTGGGATATTCCTGCGCCGTTCTCAGTCGATCCTCGATCAGCAACAGTTTCTGTGTGGTATCTCGTTTCTGCATTCGCTTGTCATCCATGCAAAAGCGAACACCATGACAGCACTGACCGTCGTCGAGTTGTTCATGGCTGATGATTTCGCCGCGAATCTCATCCAGTTCGATGTCATAGATGAGTAGATCAAGAACGACTTGCTCAGAGATCTTGAACTCCTGATCGCTGGCGAACTGGAGGCCATCTCTGGAGAAGTCCAGGCACGCAGCGGTTGGGTTCAGCTTTAGAATGCCGCCGATACCTGGGCGCGAAACATGCAGGACCAGCTGTTCATTAGTATAGCGCTCGTGTTTTCGACGATCGTCGTCCATCTTCCCCTCCTAACTGTTACAAGCGAATTCGAGCATGAACGCATGATCGTTGCAACACTAACGCCAGGGTCAGATCGAAGCTATTTCTGCGAAATGACCGCGCAGGGTAGAATTCGGCTTCAACCTGACAACGGGCACTGCGAATCAGTCGCCAGGAGAAAATCGTGAGTAAGTCTAAGTTGGACGCATTCTGGATGCCATACACCGCAAATCGCCAGTTTAAAGCGAACCCGCGGATGATAGCCGCCGCAGATGGCGCTTATTACATCACAGAGGATGGTCGACGTATTTTTGATGGTCTTTCAGGTTTGTGGACCACGGGTGCAGGCCACAATCGCCCAGAGATAAGAGATGCCGTGGCCGCACAGCTTAGTACGCTTGACTATTCGCCCGCTTTTCAATTTGGTCACCCGCTGGCATTCGAGTTGGCAGAGCGAGTTGCCGAGCTGGCGCCTGAGTCTCTGGATCGGGTGTTTTTCACCAATTCAGGGTCGGATTGCACAGATACTGCTACTAAGATTGCCCGCGCCTATTGGCGTCAGGTGGGCCAGCCGTCTAAGACCAAAATCATTGGGCGAGTTAAGGGATACCACGGCGCCAGTTGGGGCGCGATCAGCTTTGGCGGCATTCCTGTTAACAAAAAGTTATGGGGGCAGGGTGTTGATTCAGATCACATGAACCACACGATGATACCTGGCAATGAGTTTACTCGAGGTTTGCCACAATCGGGTGCTGAGTTAGCGAATGAGTTGGAAGATATTATCACATTGCATGATGCCAGCAATGTTGCTGCAGTAATCGTCGAACCCATTGCCGGTTCTGCAGGCGTCATTGTTCCCCCCGCCGGGTATCTGAAGCGAATGAGAGAAATATGCGATAAACATGATGTGTTGTTGATCTTTGACGAGGTGATTACCGCGTTTGGTCGAATAGGTGACTGGTTCGCGGCGACGGCCTTCGATGTGGTTCCGGATATGTTAAATGTTGCCAAACAGATCACGAATGGCGCTATTCCTTTGGGAGCGGTTATTGTTAAAGGAAAAATCCATGACGCGTTTATGGACGCTGGTGGTGTTGAGTACAACATCGAGTTACCTCATGGCTATACCTATTCAAGCCATCCGGTTGCTTGTGCAGCTGCTATGGCATCTCTCGATATTCTGGAAAAAGATGGGTTGATAGACAGGGTTAAACAGTTATCCCCCATATTCGAGAGCAAAGTGCATGAGCTTAAAGGAGCGGCGCACGTTACCGACATTCGCAATTACGGTTTTGCTGCGGGAATTACTCTTGAGCCATATCCGGGAGAGCCAATGAGAAGACCGATGGAAGCGGCACTCACTTGTTGGGAGCAGGGATTCTATGTGCGGTACGGTGGCGATACTCTGCAGTTGGGTCTGCCGTTTGTGACAACAGAAGCTGAAATGGATAGCGTGATCAACGCGATCGGAGATGCGTTGACGAACTAGTTTCTGTCCCAAAAATCCTGGTTCTAGTGCAACTGATACGACATTCCAAAGGAAATGATTAAGAATCCAATAACTTGCAAAGAAACTAGAGGCACGATGTTGGATTTTAGGACGAGAACGAACTAGTCATCGGTGAGCATTTGTAGCTCAGTGTAGAGACGCACTTTACCCGTCATGGAGCGTTCCAGGTGGGAGATCGTTTCCTCAAGACTTTCACTCATCGTTGGGCGTTCCAGCAGTTCGATGGCGAAATTTGGAAAAGCACGAATCTCGTCCACCAGTCGAGCACGAGTATAAAGATACTCAATGACCAGTTTATGGTGTTCGTTGTTCGCGTCGGCGAAGACATGGACCAGTGTTGCGATGCGTTCTTTTCCTGGTTCAAGTAAGTCCCTTTGTTCACCGAGATACGCTTCGCAACGTTCAGCATCGCTTTGAGTCAGCAGGGATAGGGAATGTCTGATGATTTCCAAGTAGGACTCCTGAACATCATCAATGGCCTGAAGCAGATTTCCCTGGTGCTGATGCTCCAGTATGTCGAGGACTCTGTGGATATGTTCAAGCATGGTTAGATTTTTTCTCCGCCCTAGTTATTGCGCAACAGATTGGCAGGAGAATACTGGTCGGTTAGAGGGCGAACATCCTGACGCCAGTCCTTGGTTCGTTTGAGATATGGCAGGAAGCTGCGGATATCAATTGAATATGTAGTCAGAATATCGGTCAGCTTCATGGCGCGTTCTTGCATCGTTCGATGCGATGGCAATGGTTTGATTGTAGCAATGATCACACGATTTCCGGTATTTGGCATCTTAAAATTGATGAACTCAGGAAACACCTTGTTATAGGTTACTGACTCATGGTCATAGAGTGCACTGGTAGAAAACGTATTAGCCACCAGCACGCCGTTTGGCGACAGTAATCGCGCCGTTTCTTCAATGAACTCGGCGGTCATCAGATGTTCCGGGATATAGTCCCCGGTAAAAGCATCGAGAATCACAAGATCATAGGTGACACCCCGGAGGCCGGCTCGCTTGATGAATACCCGCGCGTCCTGAACGTAGACCCTGGAGCGCTCTGATTCTGAATAGGCGAAATACTTACGTGCGACGTCGACTACGGCGAGATCAATCTCAACGACATCAATTTGACTGTCGGGATAGAGCGTCGCGAGAACGGTAGGGATCGTGCCGCCTCCCAGTCCGATGACGAGGATCGATGATGGCTGAGGATTCAGCAGTAGTCCTGCGAAAGTCATTCGAGCATAGGGAAATACAACTTTTTGCGGGTCCGTGAGATCCATGCAGGTTTGATTTCGGTCTCCTTTTTTTATTGCGAATACCAGGCAGCGTCGGTTGACTGATTCTTTGACTTCAATATTGCGATACAGAGACTTTTCTTCATGAATAACTGCGGCCCAGGTCGTCGAGAAAATGATCAGGCCGCAAAGTGTCGCAACGATGATGGTGACTTTTTTATTCACTTCGAGCGACCTGGTGGGCGGCGATTGACACGATGCCGGCGCTCAGTAGGATGACCACCATTGTTGTCAAAATCTGGTTGACCTCAAAATACAGGACGAAATAAAAAGAAGTTCCAAGCGTGCCAAGCGCGCTTCCGAGCGTTGACACGAAATATAGTCGTCCCGCGACGTGACCACTGTGGTTGGTGTTTTCAACCAGCAGCCGTACTGAATAGGGCGCGATCATCCCCAGTAGTGCCGTGGGGACCAGGAAGATTAGGGTAGATGCCAGTAAGGAGCCGTAACGTGGGTCTTCCACGCGCAGAAATACGGCGTCCAGAATCTTCTCGCCAAGCATGATTGTGGGCAGTAGCGCCGTAGCCGCAATGATAAAAAACAGGCCGTATCTCCTTAGGCTAACCTGGTAAAGAGATAGTTTTCCACCAACCAGGTAACCGATTGATAGCGACACCATAAATACTGTGATGACACTACCCCAGACGTAAATACTGTTGCCGAAGTAGGGTGATAGGATTCTTCCCCCCAGGAGTTCAACCGACATGATGATAAAGCCGCTAATAAAGGCAAGGCAGTAAACCAGTGGATTGATGGATACGTTGTAGGGCTCGCGCATACTCGTTTCTATAAGACTTAAGCTATGCCAGGACTGCAGATGTGATTGCGGCAGTATACATGAAGCTCTCCAGCGTCCGATTTCATTTTGTGAGATAATGGGTTTTTCGCACCTGAACCGGGGTCGGGTACGAAACTGCATTAGTCTCCGTTGTAACTTGGACCATAAATCTTGAAATCGTTAGCGCGTTTTATTCCTATCGTCTCACCTTATAAGTGGGTCATCGGTAGCGGATTTGCGACGTTTTTCATCGCGCGTTTCTTTGAGGTAGGTGGCTACTACATGGTGGCGATGGGTATTGATGCGATTAACGCCCTGATTAATACAAGTGCGCCCGCAATTCCGTATAGCCTGGTTGAAATTGCGCTGGTGATCGTCTGCTGTGTCGTGATGCGGTTCTTCTTTATTGTACATGCCCGCCGTGCGATCCGCCGCGCGGGTATGTTTGTGGCTTTTGATTTGCGGCAACTGGTTTATTCCAAGGTGCAGTTTCAGGGCAGTCAGTTTTTTGCGCGTATCGGCGTTGGCGACATCATGACTCGCGCGATTCAGGATATTCACCTGATAGAAAGGCTAATTTCGCATGGACTGGTACATGTGGTGATCATGATTTATGCACCGCTATTTGGTTTGACGGCAATGCTCATGAAGTCGCCCGCGCTAACGCTGCTGATTCTGCCTCTGCTACCTCTTATCTTTATATACGGCTATCTCATGTCTGGCGCTATGGCGCGAACTTCCCGTGCTGTCCAGGGGCGACTTTCAGCGCTATCGCAGCACACTCAGGAAAATTTATCTGGTATTCGTACCGTTCAGGCGCAGGCGCAGGAATATAACGAGATTCAGCGCTTTGGGGTTACAAATCAAGCATACGCAGAAGCATTCTATGACCAGTCGCGCATCACCTCGCTAATGGGCGCCTGGACACCTTTCTTCGCATCGGTGGCCCAGCTAGGAATTTTGATGTATGGCGGTCATCTGGTGCTTGAGGGTGAAATCTCGGTAGGTGATCTCGTGTTCTTCTTTACATGTCTCAACATGCTGCTTCAACCAATCCGTATGGCAGGCTGGTTTATTACCACGGTGCAGCGAGCGGCGGTTTCAGCAGGTCGGTTGTTAGAGATATTGGATGCAAAACCGGAAATTGAAGATGATCCGTCGCCCGAAGCTCCTGCAGAGATTTGGGGTGAATTCGATCTTAAGAATCTTAGTTTTACGTATCCTGGGGCTAACAAGCCTTCCCTCAATAATATTGACCT
This sequence comes from uncultured Gammaproteobacteria bacterium, assembly GCA_913045175.1. Lineage (GTDB taxonomy): Bacteria > Pseudomonadota > Gammaproteobacteria > Pseudomonadales > Azotimanducaceae > UBA7455. The sequence continues at coordinate 51,288 of CAJWQG010000018.1, forward strand.
GCATATTGATGCAGGCGAGTCGATCGCGATTGTAGGGCGCGTTGGTTCAGGAAAATCTACCTTACTTAAGCAATTCACTCGTATGGTGGATACCCCCGCAGGGCAACTCTATCTTGATGGTCGCGATGTCAGGGACTATCCGCTGTTTCAACTGCGTACTCAGGTGGCTCAGGTGCTGCAGGATCCATTTTTGTTTGGTGAGCCGCTTAAACACAACATCAGCTATGACGATCCGGGTCGTCATCTGGATCTTGTCTGGGACTCGGCAGATTCAGCAGCATTGAGAAGTTCGATAGAAGAGTTTCCAGCGCAAATGGAGACAGTAGTGGGGGAGCGGGGTGTAACGCTTTCTGGGGGAGAGAAGCAGCGAACTACGCTGGCACGAGGACTTATCCGCAATGCGCCAGTGCTTATTCTGGATGACTGTTTTAGCAGCGTGGATACTGAAACGGAAGAGCATATCCTGGGTCGGCTCAAGTCTTTGCGTCAGGGCATGACCACGATATTGGTATCGCATCGGGTCTCCACCCTGCGTCACGCTGACCGAATTGTTGTGCTTGAGGACGGAAATATTGTCGAGGTGGGCACTCACGAGGAGTTGCTCGGCTTAGATGGTGTCTATGCTGAGCTAGAGCGTGCCCAGACGCTGGGTAATTCTCCACGGGCGGTGAACTCGTGAGCGAACAAACTTTGGGGCGAGGGCCAAAGCGGGATTATTCCACCTTCGATTCTGAGTTGTCGGGCGCGGTATTAAACCTACATCTCTTTGGTCGCATCATGCACTGGCTGAATCCGTATCGGTTGGTGTTGTTCTTTAGTCTCGTTCTTATTCTCATCGCGAGCTATTTCACGGTCATTATGGAAATCATGATCTCGCGGGTCTTAGTGGACTACATCATCGTCGGTGATACAGAAAGCCCCATGCCTGATCTGTATATGATTGAGGCGACACAATGGGTCGAACGCCAATTGGGCATTGAACCGATCTTTGCGGCGGGATTGATCTTCTTCGTCATCATGGTCCTGTTTACATTCGTGGGTCATGCACATCGAATGACGCTAATCGGTTCGATCGTTAAGGCCTTAAGGGACCTACGTCAGGACCTGTTTGCGCATATGGAGACGCGGCCCAGTTCCTTTTACGACAAGGTCGCAGTGGGTCGCGTTATGACGCGAATCACGAACGATGTAGAGGCGCTTTATGAGATGTTGCGTGGTATGGGAAGCCTCGTTGGTGAGTTTGTTCCCTTTTTCGTAGCGCTCATCATCATGTTCTCCACCAGTGTGAAGCTCACGTTGGTGCTATTGATGCTGGTACCCATTGTCGGGATTGCTACGTACTTTTTTCGCGAAGCTTCCCGGGAAGTATTTCGTCTCGTGCGTAACAGCGTATCGGCGCTGAATCAGAACCTGCAGGAGAACCTGTCGGGTATGCAGGTGGTTCAGCTCAGCCTCAGAGAGGAGCGAAACCTTGAAACCTACACGAATATCAACAAAAACAATCGTCGTTTTGAATTCCGGTCGATCAATCTAAACACGGTCTACTCGGCGTTCAACGATTCGTTAGCCTCTATGGGGCTTGGCGTTATTATTTGGTATGGCGGGGGAGAAGTCGTTCAGGATGAAATGACGCTTGGTGGCGTCATTTTGTTTACCCGATTTATGAATATGCTGTTTACACCCGTCGTGACTCTTGGCGAGCAGTTAAATGTTCTTTTTCGTGCAATGGCCAGCGGCGAACGGATCTTTCAGGCGCTTGATTGGGATGAACAGATTCATGAGCCCAAAGAACCCGTTGAGTTGCCATCACGCCTTCAGGGTAAGGTTGAGTTCAGACATCTCAGTTTTGGTTACAGTGAAGATGCCCCTATCCTGAACGATGTCTCTTTTGTGATTGAGCCTGGAGATAAGCTCGCGATCGTTGGTCCTACCGGGTCTGGCAAAAGTACGATGATTCGGTTGCTGGGACGTTTCTATGACTTTCCCCGAGACATGATCTTCCTTGATGATATCGATTTGAATGATCTGCATAGCCATGACGTGCGGACAAGAATTGGTGTGGTGCTACAGGATTTTCATATTTTCTCAGGGAGCATTCTCGATAATATTATTCTTGGCAACCCAAATATTTCTCGCGAGCGAGCCATTGAAGCGGCGAAGACGGTTAACGCCCACGGATTCGTTAGTGAACTACCTCTGGGGTACGACACCCCGCTGGTTGAGCGTGGGGCTAATTTGTCTCAGGGACAGCGTCAATTACTGGCCTTCGCGCGTGTGCTGGCAGCGGATCCGGAAATTTTGATTCTGGATGAGGCGACCGCCAGTATTGATACGGAAACGGAATCGCTCATTCAGGATGGGCTCCACAAATTGATGCAGGGACGAACATCGATTCTCATTGCCCATCGGCTCCAGACTATCCAGGAAGCAGATAAGGTGCTTGTCCTACACCATGGCGTGGTACGCGAATTGGGAACACATGAAGAGTTACTGGCGCAGAAAGGGCTCTATTACACGTTACATGAGTTGCAGTTTCAGGATGTTACGGTAGATGACGAGGGGAACCCTCTCTAGCCTCGTTCGTTTTCGCTTCTTCGATTAGGTCGAACCAACGGTCAGTCACAACGAAACCTCGAGATGTTTCGATTCCGTTGTCATCCAGTACGGCAACGAGGCTGGCAGGTTGTACCTCTGTCGATGCTAACCTCCGGTTGAACTCTTCAATAGATTCCCCTTGGATATCTTGTTCCAGGGGGGCGAGCCAATAAGTTTTCTCCAGCAGGGCGTAGTTGTGGGTATCGTCGAATGTGGAGGTGAACCTGTCTGTTGGCAACCACCAGCCCTTCTCATGACCAGGATTGACCTCATGTGGGTATTGGAAATTGTTCCGGATGAACTCATCGTACGGGTGAAAAAGGCGGCCTTTCATAAAGCACAACGCGCTGGAGACTTCTATATTCATATCGTTGAGCAGTTGCAGTGCATCGGGGTCGCTTGCTAAACGCAATTGGTGGTCGACCAGATGCGCGTATTTGCTTCCGAGGCAGTCGGCGGGGTTCGGTCCATACCATCGGTAAGTGTTAGTTGGATCACCCTTGGCCAGGTAAAACTTAACTGCCGCTTCCCAATGTTGGGTGACACCGTCATGCGTGACGAGGAAATCAAATTCACCAATCGTACGTTTTCGAGCATTAACCTGAAGGTTAGCGGCTAGCAGGTCAAAATCTCTATGCTGCTTAAGCCAGTATTCGAGTAACCTCTCGAAGTGTTGCCCTAACCTGAAGCGATGGGAGTGTCGTGGGGTCGGCAGTTCGGTGGCATTGGCGATATTCGAGAGGGCATTGAACCAGTTGTCATCTGGCCAGGTGAAATCTAACGCGCCAGTAGTTACTAAGGGAGCACTCTGTAGGCACCAGGAGAGATCTCGTTGCTGACGATTTTGATTTGGCATACAAGAAATTATAACCGGTGAGAAGATACGATGAATCGGCTGCCAGTAGTATGATGTGCGTCTTTTCAAGTTCAATTTTTGAATATGAGTATTAGGGCAAAATTCTTGACGCTGATGATGCGTTACACCGTCAAGCGACTATTGGAGAATATTTCCACTGATGACCCAGAGAAATTCCGTGATGATATCGGGGCTGCAGCGCGCTTCGCGCCGAGTTTGCCGAGCGAGGCCGCGGTGGTCGCTGAAGAAGCAAAGAGCGTGCCTTGTGAGTGGGTTAGCTATGGTGAATCCCGGGGCGACCAGGTGCATTTATATTTGCATGGCGGGGGGTATGTCCTTGGCCTTGCAGCGGAGCACAGAGAACTCGCCTGGCGATTAGCCCGACAAGCCGAGTTACGGGTGCTTATGGTGGACTATCGTCTGGCACCGGAATATCCGTTTCCAGCTGCACTCGAAGATGCGACTAATAGCTATCGCTGGCTGCTCGAGCAGGGTCATGATCCGGAGAATATCAGTGTTGGCGGCGATTCCGCTGGCGGTGGTTTATGCATGGCATTACTGATTAACCTCAGAAATCAGGGACTGCCGCTTCCCAATGCCGCGCTATTGTTATCTCCCTGGGTCGATTTGAGCTGCTCTGGAGACAGCGCTGGTCGAAATGCTGTGATTGATCCGATCTTATCTCCGGCCCCGCTCGATAAATTTGCACGGTTCTATGTAGGCGACAGGGATATGCGGGCGCCTTTAGTCTCCCCGGTTTTTGCGGACCTTAAAGGGCTGCCTCCCGTATTGGTTCACGTAGGTAGTACTGAAGTGCTGCTTAGTGATGCTGAGCGACTAGTTGATAGAGTGAATACTGTTGGCGGTGATGCTCATCTCAATGTGTGGCCCGATATGCCTCACGTATTTCAGCTTCTTGCGAATCGAATTCCAGAGGCAAAGACTGCAATCACGGAATTGTGTGAGTTTTTGAAATCGTACATGCCGGTATCGGCCGAGGTCGAGTGAATAATCTAGAGCCTATTGCAAGAGACCTCGTGCTGGTGGGTGGAGGTCATAGCCATGTGATTGTATTGCGCATGCTGGGAATGAAACCGATTCCAGGGTTGCAGGTGACGTTGATTAGTCCGTCCACCCGGACTGCCTATTCGGGCATGCTTCCCGGCCTCGTTGCCGGGCACTATGAAGAAGATGATATCTATATTGATCTGGTTCCACTTTGTCGGTTCGCTGGCGCCAGGTTCATTGAAGCGAAAGTCGAAGGCATTGATCCTATTGGTCAATCGGTCCAACTGGACTCGAGACCGGACCTTCGTTACGACATTCTTTCTCTCGACGTAGGAATTACCCCCTCGCTTGATGTACCTGGTGCGACCGAAAACGTCATTCCGGTTAAGCCCATCAATGAGTTTCTTGGACTCTGGCAAGGTTTTCTGGAAAGCGTCTCGAGGGGAGAGGTTTCCAGTGTGGGTTTTGTTGGCGCCGGGGCAGGGGGGGTGGAATTGTGTCTCGCGGTTCATCATCGATTACGCGAGTCTTTCGCACCCCAGACACACCCGATTAGCTTCCATCTGTTTGCTGACGATAAGGGTGTGTTGCCGGCATACAATTCTGGTGTGAAGTCCGCGTTTGCCAGTGAGTTTGAGCGTCGAGGTATACAGGTGCACGATAGCTTTCGTGTCGCTCGTGTCGACAACCAGAGCCTAATCTCTGCGGCGGGAGACGAGATTCAGGTTGACGCAGTTTTCTGGATCACTAGCGCCGTGTCGCAACCCTGGTTACAAAACTCCGGACTTGCGTTAACTGATGACGGATTCATTGCCGTAGGTAGCACCTTGCAGAGCGAAAACTTTTCTAACGTGTTTGCTTCGGGTGACATTGCCAATATGTCATCAAGCCCTCGGCCCAAGGCCGGTGTTTTCGCTGTTCGACAGGGGTCACCTTTAGCAAAGAACATTCGACGACTACTGAACCAGCAGATCCCACTGGACTACCACCCGCAGCGAGAATTCCTTTCGTTAATTTCGACTGGCGGTAAGTGCGCTGTCGCCTCGCGCAATAGTCGTAGCGTTTCAGGTAAATGGGTCTGGCGATGGAAAGACTGGATTGATCGTCGTTTTATGCGTCGGTTCAACGATCTGCCTGCCATGCCAAAGGAACCAAGGGTTGGTCTGCTTGCTGAGTTTGATGATCAGATGCAATGCGGTGGTTGCGGCTCTAAAGTGAGCGCGGAGCTCTTGGCGGAAGTCTTGACTGAACTGGGTTCTGAGGGGCGCGATGATGCTGCTGAGTACGCGGTCCCGGTTGGGAAAACCATGCTGCACAGCATCGATTATTTCAGGAGTTTTATAGAGGATCCATACCTGTTTGCCCAGGTGGGGGTGACTCATGCGCTAAGTGACATCTATGCGATGGGTGGGACCCCGGTTACCGCGTTAGCGATGGTAACGGTTCCCTACGGAAAACCGCCGGTGGTTAAGTCGATTCTCCAACAGTTACTTTCCGGTGCGAAGGGTCAACTGGATTTGGATCACGTAAAATTGGTTGGAGGCCATACGACGGAAGGAGCAGAGCTCTCGATAGGGTTCTCCGTCAATGGCATTGTTGATCCTGAACAGGTTTTGCGAAAATCCGGAATGGAGGCGGGCCAGGCGTTAATCCTGACAAAGCCGCTCGGTACGGGTGCTTTGTTCGCCGCTGACATGCAGCATAAGGCGCGGGGAGCGTGGATCACCCCGGCTCTGACGTCAATGAAACAGTCGAATCTATCTGCACTCAAGGTTTTGCGCGAGCACAACGTTTCGGCGTGTACAGACATTACGGGATTTGGTCTTGCCGGGCATCTCCTCGAAATGACATCTGCCTCTGGTCTCGGTGTTTCACTCAGCCTCGATGATCTGCCTGTGCTGGAGGGTAGTGTGCATACGATCCAGGATCTGGGGATAACCAGTACATTATATCAAGGGAACAGAGAGTCAGCCTTTGCGGTGCCTGATTATCAGCACGAGAATTTTGAGCTGCTGTTTGATCCACAGACCTCCGGCGGTCTTCTTGCCTCAATTCCCGCCGGGTGTGTTGACGATTGTGTTGAAGCGCTGCGAAAGGTTGGTTATCTGGGAGCTAACTGTATTGGATTCGTTACGGAAGATAACCAGTTCACACTAGCATGACTGACAGGTTCCATTCATTTTTCGTTCAGGCAGTGATTGGTACTGTGACTTGTACTCTAGTCCGAGGAGAACATATGAAAAGGCTCATACCAATATTGACGTTTGTATCAGTCCTCATCGCAGGATGTGCCAACGATCCTATTGTCGACACCCGCGGGGTCACTGAGGCGAAATATAAACAGGACCTGGCAGAATGCCGCGCTTACGCAGATCAGGTCAACACAGCTGGAGAGGCGGTGGAATATGGCGCGATCGGTGCTGCTGTTGGTGGCGTTTTTGGTGCGGTGATCGGCAATAGTGATTCTGCGCAACGTGGTGCCGGTGCAGGCGCTATGAGCGGTGGCACATCAGGTGCCGTCAAGGCAGAAGAACGGAAAGAAAGAGTCCTCTATCGACGCCTAAAGGGACGAGGGTATAAAGTCCTGGGCTAAACCTCGGGGACAGTGTACTTAATTATTGAAGTGCACGTCTCCTGCTCCGTCTGCGCCAGCTAATTAGGTACACTGTCCCCCGAATTGCTAGGACCGTGGACTCAATTTCGATAGTATTGACGGCGGAAGAGCGTCGTCCCCGGTGGGGCGTGCGGCCTTCAAAGCCGTTGAGCTGCTGTTAAAGTGGCTGGGGGGGTCGACTCCTACCTCTTCCGCCATT